>NZ_JBIAVJ010000022.1:0-171573 GCF_042894025.1 Streptomyces sp. NPDC001549 | reverse complement strand
TTGTACCGCGCCGGATTATGCGACGCCGTGAACATCGCACCCGGCAGACCCAGCGAACCCGACGCGTAATACAACTGGTCCGTCGAACACAGACCAATCAACGTCACATCCACCCCACGCGCCGCCGCACCCCGCGCAAACGCAGCCGACAGACCCGGCGACGACGGACGCATGTCATGACCGATCACGATCGCACCCGCCCCCACGACCTCCACGAACGCGGCACCGAACAACCCGGCCAGGGACTCGTCCCACTCGTCCGGCACGACGCCACGCACGTCATACGCCTTGACGATGTTCGAAAGGTCGGACATTTCCACTCCTTCAGGGGGTGACCGGCTGTGCTCCGGACGCTACCCGCCGCCCGGCTCGACACAGCCCGCCCACGCCCCATCCCACTGAGGCTTTGGCAGATCGCCGTCACCCCGGGGCGACCCCGCCTCTCTCCCGGTACCACTGGGCCGCCGGGCCGATCCGGCTCAGCGGGCCGGGCCCCGGTGGGATCCCGGCGAGTTCCCATGCCGCGTCGGCGCGGTACCAGTGGTCACCGGCCAGCAGCGTGAACTGACGCTCGCTCACCCATCCCGGGGTCGCGGCCAGGGCGTCCAGGCAGCTGCGCCACGACCAGTCGGCGTCGGGTCGGGCCGGCAGCACGCGGTGCTCCGCGAGGGCGTCCATGAGGTCCCGGTTGCGCACCGGCTCGGGGTGGTGGGCGTGCAGGACACCCGTGGCGTCGGCCGCGGCGCCGCCACCGAGCGCGAGCGCCACGATGAGCCGTGCCAGGTCGTCGACGTCCACGAAGGAGGCAAGCCCGGCCCCTCCGCCCCACCCCGCCGGTACCCGCCGGAAGGCGTCGACGAGGGCCGGTACGGCCCACCGGTCGCCCCTCCCCAGCACGAGCCCCGCGCGCAGGACCAGTCCCCCCGCGTCGAGCACCGGCCCCTCCCCCGCCAGTCGGCTGCCGCTGGCCGTCGATACCGGGGCGGGCATCAACTCGCCCACGTCCTGACCCCGATGAGGCCCCGGACCGTAGACCGCGCAGGTGGACAGGTGGATGATCCGCCCCACTCCGGCCCGCCGGGCCTCGGCCACCAGGGCCGCGGTTCCGGCGGAGTTGACCGCGGTGCACCGGTCGGCGTCCGGTCCGACGTAGGAGGCCAGGGACAACAGGACGTCCGCGCCGTCACACACCCCGCGCAGGGACGGTGCATCCGCCAGGTCCGCGCCCACCCAGCGCGCTCCGGATAAGTCCGCGGGGGTCTGCGCACGGGACACCGCGCGCACCGTGACCTGCTGGTCCCGCCCGGCCAGTCGGCGCAGCACCACCGACCCCACGAAGCCCGTCGCGCCGGTGACGACGACATGAGGGGTACTCACGCCCGCTTGCCCGATGACGACTTCGACCTCGGCTCCGGCGTCGCCTCGGGCTCGCTCGGCGGCAGCGTCAGGCGCAGCCCGCCCCGGATGCCGTCGGCGGCCACCGCGGGCAGCAGGTACCGCCACAGGGAGGCGATCCGCTGCGGCAGGTCTTCCCGGCCGGTGGACGCCTGCGAGAAGAGCTGCGCCCCGGTGAAGGAGCTGACCAGCACCCAGGCCAGTTCGTGGTCGTCGACGTCCGGCTGCAGTTCGCCCTTGGCCCGGGCGAAGCGCAGCTGCTGGCGGAACTCCAGCACCCAGGCCTGGTAGGCAACATCGTCACGCAGGCCGAACTCGCCCTGCTCCACGGCCAGTCGGACGCCGGCGCGGAGCACCGGATTGTGCCGGAGCTGCTCGGCGAGGTAGAGCGTGATGTCCACCAGGTGCTGCAGGCCGTCCTCCCCTGCGGGGAACTCCAGGCCGTCGCCCTGGCCGACCATGACGGCGTAGGCGAGTTCCTCCTTCGAGCTGAAGTGGAAGTACATGCCGCCCTGCGTGACGTCTGCCCGCTTCATGATCTTGCTGATGCTGGCTCCGCTGAAGCCGAACTCGTCGAAGACCTCGGCCGCGGCGCGCAGGATGGCCGCTTTGGTCTGAACTGCCCTGAGTTGAGGGGCGCGTTGCTGCTTTCGCTCTGACATGAGCACCTAACTAATCTCGACAAAAAAAACGAACATCCTTTATTTTAGGACCTGCGCCGAACAAGCACCAGCTCATGTCCGACGTCCAGGGGGGCTCAACCATGACTGCGTCAACCGACCACTCCGCCTCACCCGCCGCCGCGCTCAGCAGCGCCTTACCGCGGGAGTACGTACACAAGAGCGCACACTCGGAAGTCCTGCTCACCGGGTGGCACACCGTCGCACCGGACGAGTACGTCGTCACCGCCCAATGGCCCCGCGCCCACAGCTTCTACACACCGGACGGGGGTCACCACGACCCCCTCCTCCTTGCCGAATCGGTCCGCCAGGCCATCCCGCTCCTCAGCCACGTCGCTTACGACGTGCCCTTCGGTCACCGCCAGATCTGGGACACGTTCAGCTACGCGACCAACGCCGATGCCCTCGCCGTCGGTTCGGCTCCTGCCGATATTTCGCTGCACATCCGCTGCTCCGGCATCTCGCGCCGCGGCCGCAGACTCGCGGGGCTCACCATGCACGTGACCGCGACCCGTGACGGAAAGTTCCTCGGCACCGCCGAGGCCGGATTCACCAACCAGCCCGAGGCCGTCTACCAGCGCCTGCGCGGCCGGAACGGGGACCTCGCCGAGGTGGCCTCCCGCACGATCCCGCTTCCGCCACCGCTGACTCCCCGCCGCGTGGGCCGCGACCGCTTCCACGACGTGGTCCTCTCCCCCACCAGCTCCACGCGGCGCGCCCAGCTCCGGACCGATGTCAACCATCCGATCCTCTTCGACCACCCCGTCGACCACGCCCCGGGCATGCTGCTCCTGGAAGCCGTGCGCCAGGCCGCGTACCGTTCCGCCTTCCCCCGGCGGGGCGTCCTGACCGATATGGAGATTCGTTTCTTCCGCTATGCGGAGCTGACCTCGGCCTGCTGGATCGAGACGCTCCCGAACGCGGGGGAGGCGACCGCGCCGGACCGTCATCCCGTACGCGTCGTCGCCCGCCAGGACGGCGAGGTCGTCTTCGCCGCCACCGCGACCATCGCCACCGCGACAGCCGTCCCCCTCCGCCTGTACGCCGTGCACTGACCGGCCCGCCCCGCCGGGGCAACCTCCGCCGATCCCGTCGGCTCATGAGCGCGCCGGCTCATGAGCCGCCCTCCGGATCGGCTCCACCTCTGCGGAAGAACGACGAAGGCGCCTGACCGGGACCATGCCCGACAGGCGCCTTCGTGCTCCGCCGACAGACAGCCGGATCCGGTCTGGCAGGATCCGGCCGAGTCGGGTCGGTCGGGTCAGACCTTCCTGACCACGCTGGACTTCAGCTGCATCGCGCCGAACCCCTCGACCTTGCAGTCGATGTCATGGCCGTCGACGCCGTCGACCAGGCGGATGTTGCGCACCTTCGTGCCCGCCTTGATGCCGGACGGGCTGCCCTTGACCTTCAGGCCCTTGATCACCGTCACGGTGTCCCCGTCGGCCAGCACATTGCCGACCGCATCCTTGATCACCCGCTCCTCGGAGACACTGCCGGAGTCACCGGGGGCGAGCGGCCACTCGTGCCCGCACTCGGGGCAGACCAGAAGCGCTCCCATCTCGTAGGTGTACGCGCCCGCGCATTCGGGACAGGGAGGCAGGGAGTTCTCAGTCACCCCGACAGTATATTTCAGGGCCATCGCCGCAGGTCGGCGCCCGGTCCAGGACCCGCAGCCCCTGCAGGAGCAGGGACAGCCCGAAATCGAAGTGCGCCGCGAAGTCGCCACTGGTGAGCGTGGGCAGCACGGCAGCGAGCTGCGGATACCGCCCGGGCTCGGCCGCCAGGCGCAGGCGCTCGGGATCCGCCACCCCGCCGCCCTCCGGCGGCCGGAGCGCGGCCTGCTCCTCCAGCGTGTGGCCGATGGTGAAGTGGGCCACCGCCATGAGCGCGCGTGCCGCGTCCTCCTCGCCGAAGCCGGCCGAGCGCAGCACCCCGACGACCACTTCGGCGAAGCCGAGGGTGTGGGGCCCGGTCGCATGCGTGCCCGCGTAGACGCGAGCGCCGTCGCGGCGGGCGAGCAGCGCCGTGCGCATGGCCCGGCCGAGGGCGGCCAGCCGTTCGCTCCAGTCACCGTCGGTCCTGGTCGCCGCGAGGCCGGCCAGCATGCGTTCCGCCATCGCGGTCAGCAGGTCGTCCTTGGTGGCGAAGTACCGGTACAGCGCGCCGGCCTGGACGTCCATCGCATCGGCCAGGCGGCGCATCGTCAGCGCATCGAGGCCGACTTCGTCGAGGAGTTCCAGGGCCGTGTCGACCGTCCGGTCGCGGTCGAGGCGGGCCGGGCGGCCCCGGGCCGGGGTTGACGGGGAGCTCATGGGTCTCACTATAGTGAACATCGTTCACGTGAACGCTGTTCACTAATTGTGGGAGGCATCACCGATGGATACCGATGTGATCGTCGTGGGCGCGGGACCGACCGGGCTGCTGCTCGCCTGCGAACTGGCACTGGCCGGTGTACGGACCCTGGTCGTCGAGCGCCGCACCGAGCCCCACCAGAACTCCCGGGCACTGACCCTGCATCCGCGCAGCCTGGAACTGATGGACCTGCGCGGGCTCGCCCCGCGCTTCCTGGCGCTCGGCCGGCCCCTGCCGGGATGGCACTTCGCCGCCCTCGACACCCCGCTGGACTTCGCCGCGCTGGACAGCCGTCACCCGCACACCCTGTTCCTGGCCCAGGCGCGCACCGAGGCCCTGCTGGCCGAACGGGCGCACGGGCTGGGGGTGCGGATACACCGCGGGCACGCGCTCACGGGCCTGCGGCAGAACGTGGACGGGGTCGAGGCGGAGGTGCGCGGGCCGGACGGGGACCTGCGGATGGTTCGCGCCGCCTACCTGGTCGGATGCGACGGCGGGCGCAGCTTCGTCCGGCAGGCGGCCGGAATCGACTTCCCGGGCACGGACGAGACCCTGACCGGAGTGCTCGGCGACTTCGCCACCGTCGGGACCGACCCCGCGGCCCTCGCGACCGCGCGCACGGCGGGCGTCCTCGCCGTCCCCCTGGAGGACGGGCTCACCCGCTTCGTGTACATCGATCCGGAGCAGATGCGGACGCCGGCGCGGGTACCGGTGACCCTGGAGGAGTTCCGTACGGCGCTGGTGCGGATCTGCGGCTCGGACTTCGGGGTCGACCGGCCCCGCTGGCTCTCGCGCTTCGGCAATGCCACCCGGCTGGCCGCCGCCTACCGCTCCGGCCGCGTTCTCCTGGCGGGCGACGCCGCCCACATCCACTTCCCGGCCGCGGGCCAGGGCCTCAACACCGGGCTCCAGGACGCCATGAACCTCGGCTGGAAACTGGCGGCGGAGGTGCACGGCTGGGCCCCGCCCGGTCTCCTCGACACCTATCACGCCGAGCGCCACCCCGTCGGCCGGGCCGTCACCGAGAACACCGAGGTGCAGACGCTGCTGGCGGAGCTGCCGCTGGTGGCCCGGTACCGGCGGCCGGCCGCCGCGCTGCGCGGGCTCTTCGAGGAACTGCTGGGAATGCCCGAGGTCAACCGCCGCCTCGCCGACCAGGTGTCCGCGCTCGGCACCACCTACCCGGCTGTCCACCCGGCCGCCTCCCCCGACGCCGATCCGCTGGTCGGCCGCCGGATGCCCGACATCGGCCTGAGCGTGACCGGCTCGGACGGCTCGGCCGGTTCGGACGGCTCGGACGGTTCGGACGGCTCGGACGCGACGCGGGTGTACGAGCTCCTGCACCGGGGCGGCTTCGTCCTGCTCCGGCTCGCGGACGCGCGGGACCCGCAGCCGGAGGCGTACGAGGCCCCCGCCGCCGGACGGGGCCCGCGGATCGCCGCCGTCACCGCCCGCGCCGCCGGGGAACACCCGGAGCTCGGCGGGGTCCGCGAGGTCCTGGTCCGCCCCGACGGGCACGTCGCCTGGGCCACCAGGAGCGCCGACGCCGGGCTGCGCCGCACCGGGCGCGAGCGCGCGCTCGCCGCGTGGGCGGCGCGGGCCGCCGCACCGTGAGCATGGGTGTGCCGCACCCGGGCAGAGGGCGGCCTGGTTGCCGGCTCCCCGCGGGCCGAGGCTGAGGGTCCGCATCCCCTCACGTCAGGACCTCCGCATGCCCCGCAACGACACCACCAGCACCGCCGTCCTCGATCGGATCCGGCTCCGGTCCACCGATCCGGGACGGCGCGTCCTGTTCACCGGCGCCACGATCGTCACGATGGACCCGGACCTCGGTGTCCTCGACCACGCGGACCTGCTGGTCGTGGGCGATACGGTCGCGGCGGTCGGGCCCGGCCTGAACCGGGACGGCGCCGTGGTCGTCGACGCCACCGACACGATCCTGACGCCCGGCTTCGTCGACACCCACCGTCACGCCTGGCAGACCCAGCTGCGCCGGATCATGCCGGACGTGGACGATCTCGGCGGCTACGTCTCGGCCACCCTGGCCGGCTACGCGCCGGTCTACCGGCCGCAGGACATGTACGCCGGCACCCGCCTGGCCGCACTGTCCGCCATCGACAGCGGCATCACCTGCATGCTGGACTTCTCCCACAACGCACGCACGCCCGAGCATTCCGACGCCGCCGTCCAGGCGCTGCTGGACACCGGAATCCGAGGCGTCCACGCCTCCATGGGACCGCACTTCGGGGACTGGGACCGGCAGTGGCCCGGCGACCTGGCCCGGCTCAAGCGGCGCTGGTTCAGCAGCGACGACCAGCTCCTGACCCTCCGCGTGGCCGCACTGGCCACCGACGAGATCGCCGGTCCCGCTCTCGCGTACGGCCCTGAACTCGCGCGTGCGGCCCGTGATCTGGGGGTCGGTGTGAGCGTGGACGCGGTCTTCGGTGCCCCCTCCTCCCGCGCGGTACTGCGGTGGGCGGCGGACGGCCTGCTCGGCCCCGGCCTGACCCTCATCCACGCCACCGGTCTGACTCCGCAGGCCTGGCAGGCGATCGGAGAGAGCGGCACGACCATCGCCCTGGCCCCTGCCTCGGACGCGCAGATCGGACTGGAGACCGCGGTACCGGCCGTCGACGAGGCCCTGGCGGCCGGCATCCGGCCGGGGCTGAGCATCGACGTCGAAGTCGCCCTGGCCGGAGACATGTTCACGCAGATGCGGACCTTGCACACGGTCCAGCGGATGCGGGCGGTGAACGCCGTCCACGGCACCGGCGTGCAGCCGGTGCGCATCACCACCCATGACGTCCTGGATTTCGCCACCCTCCAGGGCGCCCGTACCAACGGCCTGGACGCGGTGACCGGCTCCCTCACCCCGGGGAAGAAGGCCGACCTGCTGGTCATCCGCGCCGAGGACCTCAACAACATGCCCCTCAACGATCCGATCGGGACCGTCGTCCTCGGCTCGGACGCCCGCAACATCAGCGCCGTTCTCGTGGGCGGCACGCCCCGGAAATGGAACGGGCAGGTCCTGGACGTGGACCTGCCCGCCCTGCGCGAGGAGGTCCAGGCGTCCCGCGCGTACGTGCTCGGCGCCGCGGGCGGCCGGGCCGCCGGGCGGTCATGACGTCCGGCGGTCATGACCTCCGGCGCGTGGCGTGCAGGCTGCCGAGCAGGGCGAGGCCCCGGGCGCTAGGGCTTCCCGGTTCGGCGTGGTAGATCACCAGTTGCTGGCCCGGCGCGCCGAGCACGGCGAAGGCCTGGAAGCCGAGCGAGAGCGGTCCGACGTCGGGGTGGTCGAGCTCCTTGGTGTCCTGGGTCTTGCCATGGACGGTGTGAGCGGCCCAGAGTGCCGTGAACTCCGCGCTGACCTGCCCGAGTTCACGGATCAGGGCG
Source organism: Streptomyces sp. NPDC001549 (assembly GCF_042894025.1). Lineage (NCBI taxonomy): Bacteria > Bacillati > Actinomycetota > Actinomycetes > Kitasatosporales > Streptomycetaceae > Streptomyces > Streptomyces sp. NPDC001549. The sequence continues at coordinate 163,750 of NZ_JBIAVJ010000022.1, read as the reverse complement.
CCCAGGCGCGGGTAGTGCGGATCGAGGCCGGCCGCGTGGCGCAGGCCGGCCACCACCGCCTCGGCCGCGCGGTCCCAGCGGACGAAGAACGGCCGGGCCGCGGGGTCGAGGAACGTCATGCGCGCGAGGTTGTCCCGCTGCGCGAACGGGGAGAACAGCGCGTCGGCCATCGCGTTGGCCGCCAGCATGTCGGCGGCAGGATTCAGCACGAACGCCGGGGTGCCCGTGTACCCGTCCAGCAGTTGGCGCAGGGGGGCGGCGATCGACTCCCTCGGCTGCGGCCGGTCACCGTCCGGCGCGGTGCCCGCCAGCCGGAAGAGGTGTTCCCGTGCCGCTTCGTCCAGGCGCAGGGCGCCGCTGATCGCGTCGAGGATCTGCGGGGAAGGGCCGCGTTCGCGCCCCTGTTCCAGCCGGGCGTAGTAGTCGCTGTTCATCCCGGCCAGGACCGCGACCTCCTCGCGGCGCAGCCCTGCCACGCGGCGGCGTCCGTAGGAGGCGAGCCCCACGTCGTCGGGCCGCAGGCGTGCGCGCCGGGCACGCAGGAAGTCTCCGAGATCGCTGCTGGTCACGGCTTCAGACTAGGGCGCGCTCCCGAGCGGTGCCTGGGTACGGCGCACCCAGGCAACTGCCCCGCCCCGCCCCGCCCCGGCGCGGAGCGCCGCGCCGCCGACGGGAACGGGAAATGCGAGGCGGCTCGCCCGTGTGGCTGAACTGCCGTTCGTAATTGGCGCGTTCCCGCTCATACCGACGGCCGATCCGTCGGATGATCTTGCGTAGGCTCGTGTCGTCCGATCCGTACGACCCCCCACCGGAGGAGCATCGTGCCCCTGCCCATGAACCGTCGTCTGGCCTTCAGTGCGGCCCTGCTGGCGGTGATGGCCGCCCTGGCTCCGGCGACCACCGCCCACGCCGCCCCGACCACCCCCGATCTCGAAGCGCTGACCCAGGCGTTGCGGAACACGACCGCCGCCGGTGCGCCGGGCGCCCTGGCCCGTTTCAGCGGACCCGACGGGGTCAGTGTCCGGACCGAGGGGGTACGCGACAGGACCACGGGCTCGGCGATGGACCCGCAGGCCCGCTTCCGGATCGGGAGCGTCAGCAAGACGTTCTCTTCCGTCGTCCTGTTGCAGCTGGTGAACGAGGGCCGGATCGACCTGGACACCGCCGTCAACCAGTACCTGCCCGGACTGCTGCCCGACGACCGGATCACGGTGCGTCATCTGCTGAGCCACCGCAGCGGGCTGGCGGACTACACGAACGCCATGTTCGAGCACACCGTGCCGGGCTTCGAGGCCGTGCGCAACAAGGTGTTCAGCTACCAGGAGCTGGTGGACCTCTCGCTCCGCGAACCCCGCACGACCGAGCCCGGCGTCGCGTACAAGTACTCGAACACCAACTTCGTCGTCGTCGGCATGCTCATCGAGAAGGCCACCGGCAACGGGGTGGCCAAGGAGTACGAGCGGCGCATCTTCAAGCCGCTGAAGCTGCGCAACACCTCCTACGTGCACCCCAGCGCGCAGATCAAGGGGCTGCACACACGCGGCTACCTCCACCCCGACGAGGCCGGTGCGCCGCTGGTCGACTCCACCGAGCAGACGGTGTCGTGGGCCCAGTCCGCCGGAGCGGTGATCTCCAATCCCGCCGATCTGAACACCTTCACGTCCGCGCTGCTCGGCGGGCGACTGCTGCCCGCCGGCATGCTGGACGCCATGCTCACGGCGACGCCGACGGACACCACGAACACCCGGTTCTACGGGCTCGGCCTGCGCCGCTACGACCTGTCGTGCGGTACCTCGGTCTACGGGCACACGGGTACCGTGCAGGGCTTCTACACCTACGCCTTCTCCACCCGCGACGGGCGCCGCTCCCTCTCCGCGATGGCGAACACCTCGAACAAGGGGGAGGCGAACACGGCCCTCGGCGGGACCCTCGAAGCGGCGTTCTGCGGCAAGCCTGCCCCGAAGGCCACGGCACGCGGATTCGGGATCGCCCCGGCCGAGATGGACCTGCTGGAGCACAGCGCGCGCTGACGCACGGCGCCGTCGCCCCGGGCGGGGCGGACCCGGCTCGCGCACTCCTGCACCTACCGCGCCGAGCCGGGCCGCTCCGCCGCCCTCCCCATCACCGTCCCCATCTCCGTCCCCATCTCCGCCCCGCTGCCGCCGTCGACGCCGAATCGACAGCGGAACGGGCCCGGCGTACGCTCGAAGTCGAAGCCTCATCGCCTTCCCGCGCCGTGCCCGTTTCCCCGGGCGGAGTCGGCGGCCCGGACAGCGCGCGGACCATTCCCCCTTCGGCGGTCCTCGGACCGCGCTGCCCCGGGGCAGGTCCCGGACCCATCGCACGGGGAGCTTCGATGGCCACCTTCTACGACGACTCGGCCAAGGCCCACATCACCTCGGACGGCGCCAACGTCACACGCGTCCGGCACAGCGAGGGCCTTCCGGTCAGCGACGCGAACGACCCCGTCGAGGCGGCGAACGCCTACCTCCGGGACTCCGCCGACCTGCTCGGGCTGGAGCGGCCACAGCTGACCAACCTGCTGGCGCGGGCCGGGTCCATGGCGCCCGAGCCGAGGGGCATCGAGTACCGGCTGGAGGACGACAAGCGGCTCTTCGACGCGGCGACCGTCTCCTACGCCCAGACCTACTTCGACGTGCCGGTCTTCCGCCGGGGCATCGCGGTCGAGGTGAAGCAGGGGCCGAACCGGATCGTCGGCGTCACGAACAACACCGAGCCCGGGCTGGAAGGTGAACTGCCGAGCGAGGAGCGGATCGCCTTCTACCGCAGGCTCTTCGAGGACGGCGCCGGATTCCTGGGCCGCCTCACGCGGGGCGGGAGTGCGGGGGCCGCGGTCCCGGCCGAGGTGAAGGAGGCGACCCGGACCGTCCGGCGCGCGCTCGGGCTCCCCGGCACGGCGACCGCCCGGAAGCGGACGGGCGGCGGCGCGACCGCCTCCGCCACCGCCTCCACCCCCGCGTCCGGCACCGGCACCGGCACCGGTCTGATGAACGGACGTTTCGTCGCCTACCGCTACCGGCCGGAGCGCCGCTTCGCCGGCAAGCCGGAGCCTCCCCGACCCCCGGACGCGGAGGAGGGCGCCGAGGCCCGGGCCGTGGAGGACACCGCACCGCCGTTCCCGGACATCGCCCCGGTCGACCCGTCGATCGAGCCCGGACGTACGTACCTGTGCGCCGAGATGACCGTCCGGCACGACCTCCCCCGTTTCGGCGCACTGGTCTGGCTCCTCCTCGCCGAGGTGGAGACGGGCTCGGTCCTCTACATCGAGTGCCAGACCTGCTTCGTCAACGGCATGGTCTTCCGGGTCGACCCCAATGTCGGCAGCGGCGACCTGACCGTCACCTCCGACGACGGCGACGCGATCCTGCAGAACCACGATTCGAGCGAGCCGCTCCACGACCTGGACCCGCCCGTCGCGGGGGTCCAGAACCTGCGGGGCACCTATGTGGTCATCCGGGACGTCGAGCCGCCGGCCGTGTCCCCGCCCACGCGGCCGGCAGGCTCGGACTTCAACTTCCGGCCGAGGAGCGACGACTTCGCCGCGGTGAACGCCTACTACCACCAGACCCAGCTGTTCCGCAGGATCGCCGACCTGGGCTTCCCGATCGCCGGCTACTTCGACGGTACGGACTTCCCCATCCCGGTCGACCACCGCGGGACGGGCGCGGACACCGTCAACGCCCACTGGTCCCCCAACGGATCCGGCGGCACCGGCCACCAGTGCTACGCCCTGTGCGACCTCACCAACACCGCCCAGCCCCTGGGCCGGGCGGTCGATCCCTGGGTGCACTGGCACGAGATGGGCGGCCACGGGTCCCTCGGTGACCACGTGGGCGGGGGTACCTTCGGCTTCGCGCACAGCGCCGGCGACGGCCTGGCCGCCCTGCAGATGGACCCCGCGTCCGCGTTGCGGGGGACCTCCGAGCGGTTCCGCTACGCGCCGTTCCGGCCGTCCGTGTCGCGCCGTTTCGACCGTACCTGGCGGTGGGGAGGCCCCGAGGACGACGAGGAGTACCAGAGCGAGCAGATCCTGGCCACCTGCCACTTCCGGATCTACCGCGCGCTCGGCGGCGACCACGAGGACCGGGGCAGGCGGCTGTTCGCCTCCCGCGCCGCGACGTATCTGATCCTGCGCGCCATCGGGCAGCTGAGTCCCGGCACCAACCCCTCGAACGAGGACCCGGTCACCGGGCTCCGGGTCCCCGGCCGCGGCGCCCAGCTGTGGTGCGAGCAGTTGCAGGCGGCGGACGTGAACAACTGGGTGTCGGAGGGCCTGTCGGGCGGCGCCTACAACAAGGTGATCCGCTGGGCGTTCGAGAAGCAGGGGTCCTACGGCGGCGAACCCCCGGCCGTCGACGTGTACGTGGACGACGGGCGCGCCGGGGAGTACGGATTCCAGCAGGTTCACTGGGCCAATCCGTCCATGTGGAACCGGAACACGCCCGACGGCCTGCCGGGACACCAGCCCGCCGTCGTGGGGGCGAAGAACTTCTTCTACGTGAAGGTCAGGAACCGCGGTGCCTCGGCGTCGGGGGTGGTGACCGTCCAGGGCTACCATTGCCTGCCCGGAGCGGGTCTCACCTGGCCGGGCGACTTCACGCCGATGTCACCGGCGGCGGGTCTGACCGCGTCCGGTGTCCCGGCCGACAGCTCCGGGGAGGTCGTGTTCGGTCCGTTCGAGTGGACGCCCGCCGAGAACGTCCACGGCCACGACTGCGCGCTGATGATCGCCTCCACGGCGGGCGACCCGAGCAACGTCGCCCGGTTCACCGGATCGGAATCGATCCAGGAATGGCGGCTGGTTCCGTGTGACAACAACATCGGCCAGCGCAACGCCACCCCGGTGCCCGGCGGCGCGGGACCCCAGGCCCTGGTCTCGGCGATGACCGACGCGGTCTTCGTGGCCCGCAACAACCTGCCGCGGCCCGCTCGCATGGAGCTCAGGGTCTCCCTGCCCGGGGTCCTCGCCGGGAAGGGATGGACGCTCGACATCGGTGACGCGGCGAACGGATTCCGGCTGGACCCGGGCGCGAGCCGCCGGCTGAAGCTGCGTCTGGTACCGGGTGCGCCCTTCACGGCCGGCGAACTGAGGGCGGCCGGCGAGCAGCCGATCGATGTGGCCCTGCTGGCCGACGGCATGGAGACCGGCGGGATGCGCTACACCGTCGACCCCGGCCTGGGAGCGGTCACCGAGGCCGGGCCGAACCGCCTCCGGGCCGTGCGCGCCGACGCGGACGCCGCCGGGCACACGGTCAGGGACCGGGACAGGGACGGGGACCGGGACGGCGACAGGGACCTGACGCGTGACCTGCTGGAGCGCCTCGGCGTGGACGGGGCGGACGTCACGAAGGTCACGGTGCGGAAGATCAGCCTGGACATCGAGTTCGGTCCCGACTCCGGCTGACCCGGCCCGTGGGTGATGCGTGGGCCTTGTGAAGGAACGGCCCATCTGATGAATCATCAGGTCAGCTGTCCCGGACTATTGACTCTGTCGACGGCAGTCGCGATTCTCGTCCCACCGATTGTGGGGTCCATGACAAGCCACGCCTGTGGCCGTGGCTCGTCATGTCCCCGAACGGATCCGGCTCCTCGACCGCGCCATCCGGCTGACCTTAAGACGTGAGTGATGACCATTTCTCGACACACGCACCACAGGCGTAGGCCCCTGGCGGTCCTGTCATTGCTCCTCGCCGTGGTGGCCATGGTGCTCGGCCCCGTACCCGCTTCCGCCGCCGACCCCGGCTGGTGGAACCCGGTCGCACGGCCCGCACCCGACTCCGACATCAACGTCACGGGCGAGCCCTTCAAGGGGACCGACTCCCAGGGACGGGTCCGGGGCTTCGTGGACGCGCACGACCACCTGATGTCCAACGAGGGCTTCGGCGGCCGCCTCATCTGCGGCAAGCCGTTCTCCGAGGCGGGGGTGACCGACGCGCTCAAGGACTGCCCCGAGCACTACCCCGACGGCACGCTCGCGATCTTCGACTTCATCACCAAGGGCGGTGACGGCAAGCACGACCCGAACGGCTGGCCGACCTTCAAGGACTGGCCCGCCCACGACTCGCTGACCCACCAGCAGAACTACTACGCCTGGGTCGAGCGGGCCTGGCGCGGCGGTCAGCGCGTGCTCGTGAACGACCTCGTCACCAACGGCGTCATCTGCTCGGTCTACTTCTTCAAGGACCGCGGCTGCGACGAGATGACCGCCATCCGGCTCGAAGCGCAGAAGACCTACGACATGCAGGCCTACATCGACAAGATGTACGGCGGCCCGGGCAAGGGCTGGTTCCGGATCGTCACCGACTCCGCGCAGGCCCGCGACGTCATCCAGCAGGGCAAGCTGGCCGTGGTCCTCGGGGTCGAGACCTCCGAGCCCTTCGGCTGCAAGCAGATCCTGGACATCGCACAGTGCAGCAAGGCGGACATCGACCGCGGCCTGGACGAGCTGTACCGTCTCGGGGTGCGCAGCATGTTCCTGTGCCACAAGTTCGACAACGCCCTGTGCGGGGTCCGCTTCGACGAGGGCGCCCTGGGTACGGCCATCAACGTGGGCCAGTTCCTGTCGACCGGGACCTTCTGGAAGACCGAGAAGTGCACCGGCCCGCAGCACGACAACCCCATCGGACTGGCGGCGGCCGCGCCCGCGGTGCAGAGCAAACTCCCCGCTGGGGTGGCGGTCCCGTCCTACGGCGCCGACGCCCAGTGCAATACGCGCGGACTCACGGAACTCGGCGAGTACGCGGTGCGCGGCATGATGAAGCGCAAGATGATGCTCGAGGTCGACCACATGAGTGTGAAGGCCGCGGGCCGGTCCTTCGACATCATGGAGTCCGAGTCGTACCCGGGTGTGATCTCCTCGCACAGCTGGATGGACATGGACTGGACCGAGCGGGTCTACAAGCTCGGCGGTTTCATCGCCTCGTACATGAGCGGCGCCGAGGGATTCAGCGCCGAGGCGAAGCGGACGGACGCGCTGCGCGACAAGTACAACGTCGGCTACGGGTACGGCACCGACATGAACGGCGTCGGCGGCTGGCCCGGACCGCGCGGGGCCGACACCCCGAACCCGGTGCGCTACCCGTTCCGCAGCACCGACGGCGGCTCCGTCATCGACCGGCAGACCACCGGCTCGCGTACGTGGGACCTCAACACCGACGGCGCCTCGCACTACGGTCTGGTCCCCGACTGGATCGAGGACATCCGCCTCGTCGGCGGCCAGGGCGTGGTGGACGACCTGTTCAAGGGCGCCGAGTCCTACCTGACCACCTGGGGGAACTCCGAGAAGCACAAGTCCGGGGTGAACCTCGCCACGGGCTCCCCGGCCTCGGCGTCGAGCGCGGAGTGGTGGAACCCCTTCGTGAACTTCTCCGCGGGCCGGGCCGTGGACGGGGACTCGGGCACCCGCTGGGCGAGCGAGTGGAACGACAACCAGTGGCTGCGCATCGACCTCGGGTCCGCGAACCGGGTGGGGCGCATCACGCTCGACTGGGAGGCCGCGTACGGGAAGGCGTACCGCATCGAGGTCTCCACGGACGACACGAACTGGCAGACCGTCTGGTCCACGACCGCGAGTGACGGCGGCCTGGACACGGCCCGCTTCTCCGGGGTGCCGGCCCGCTACGTCCGCGTCCAGGGACTCCAGCGCGGCACCCAGTGGGGGTACTCGCTCCACGAGGTCGGCGTCTTCAGCAGCTGATCGCGCCGAAAGAAGTCCAGGGGCCGGGGCCGGCCGGATCTGCTGATCCGGCCGGCCCCGGCCGCCATGGCATCGCGCACCACGCACCACGCACCGCAGCACGAACCGAAAGGAACGCCCATGGCACGGATGCCCTCGGCCGAGCGGCGCCGGCAGCTGACCGAGGCCGCCATCCGCGCGATGACCCGCGACGGCGTCGCCGCGACGACGACCAGGTCGATCGCCGCCGAGGCGGGCGTGTCCCTGAGCGTCTTCCACTACTGCTTCGACTCCAAGCAGGCGCTGCTCGAATCCGTCATCGCGGCGATCACCGACCACAGCGTCACCCTGGTGAGGGAGGCGATCCAGCCGAAGGCCACCCTTCGGGAGACCGTCCGGGCGGGCTTCCAGGCGTACTGGGACCATGTGTCCGCCCACCCGGGCGAACACATGCTCACCTACGAACTCACCCAGTACGCCCTGCGCCGACCGGACTTCGAGCACCTGGCACGGCGGCAGTACGAGCGGTACTGCGACACGTACACCGAGCTGATCGAGCAGCTCCGGCACCACATGGCCTTCGAACTCCGCGTGCCCGTGAGCGTGCTGGCCCGCTATCTGGCCGCCATGACCGACGGGCTGACGCTGCACCATCTCGCTCTGGGCGACGACAGGATCTCGGCGGACATCCTCGACATGATCACCGACCATGTGGCGGGCCTCGTCGGCGACGGCAGTCCGGAAGAGGCGGCCTAGACCTCGGCGCGTACCTGCCGGGCCGCCTCGACCAGGTTCTCCAGGGAAGCCCTGGTCTCCGGCCAGCCCCGGGTCTTCAGGCCGCAGTCGGGATTGACCCACAGCCGCTCCGCCGGGATGGCCTCCAGCCCCTTGCGCAGCAGAGCCGTCGCCTCGGCCACGGAGGGGATCCGCGGCGAGTGGATGTCCCAGACGCCGGGGCCGACCTCGCGCGGGTAGCCGGCGCCCGCGAGTTCACCGGCGACCTGCATGTGGGAACGGGCGGCCTCCAGGCTGATGACGTCGGCGTCGAGGTCCTCGATGGCCTCCACGATGTCGCCGAACTCGGCGTAGCACATGTGCGTGTGGATCTGGGTGTCCGGGCGGACTCCGCCGGTGGTGAGCCGGAAGGACTCGGTGGCCCAGGCGAGGTAGGCGGCGTGGCCGGCGGCCCGCAGCGGGAGGGTCTCGCGCAGGGCGGGCTCGTCGACCTGGATGACCGGGGTGCCGGCCGCCTCCAGGTCGCCCACCTCGTCGCGCAGGGCGAGCGCCACCTGGCGGGCGGTGTCGCCGAGGGGCTGGTCGTCGCGGACGAAGGACCAGGCGAGCATGGTGACGGGGCCGGTCAGCATGCCCTTGACCGGCTTGGACGTCTGCGACTGGGCGTACGTGGTCCAGCGCACGGTCATCGGGTCGGGGCGGGAGATGTCGCCGGCCAGGACGGGCGGGCGGACGTAGCGGGTGCCGTAGGACTGGACCCAGCCGTGCTGGGTGGCCAGGTAGCCGGTGAGCTGCTCGGCGAAGTACTGGACCATGTCGTTGCGTTCGGGCTCGCCGTGCACCAGGACGTCGATGCCGGCCTTCTCCTGGAAGGCCAGGACCTCCCGGATCTCGGCCCGGATGCGGTCCTCGTAGCCGGCGGTGTCGATGTGCCCGGCCCGCAGGCCGGCGCGGGCCGTACGCAGTTCGGTGGTCTGCGGGAACGATCCGATCGTGGTCGTCGGAAGCAGCGGGAGACCCAGGTGCGCCCGCTGGGCGGCGGTCCGCTGCGCGTACGGCTGGGCGCGCCGCCCGTCCGCGTCGGTGACGGCGGCGGTGCGGGCCCGGACCGCCGGATCGTGGGTGAGGGCGGAGCCGGCGCGGGAGGCCAGGTCGGCCCGGTTGGCGGCGAGTTCGGCGGCGATGGCGTCCGTGCCGCGGGCCAGGCCCCGGGCGAGGACGGCGACCTCCGCGGTCTTCTGGCGGGCGAAGGCGAGCCAGCGCCGGACCTGCGGGTCGATGTCCCGTTCTGCGGCGGCGTCCAGCGGCACGTGGAGCAGGGAGCAGGAGGCGGCCACGTCCACCCGGTCGGCGAGCCCCAGGAGGGTGCCGAGGGTGGAGAGGGACTTCTCGTAGTCGTTGATCCAGATGTTGCGGCCGCCCACGACACCGGCGACGAGGCGCTTGCCGGGCAGGCCCCCCACGGCGGCGAGGTCGTCGAGGTTTGCGGCCGCGGCCTCGGTGAAGTCCAGGGCGAGCCCCTCGACGGGTGCCTTGGCCAGCACGGGCAGAGCCTCGCCGAGCCGGTCGAAGTAGGAGGCGACGAGCAGCTTGGGCCGGTCGGTCAGGCCGCCGAGCTCCCGGTACGCGCGGGCGGTGGCGTTCAGCTCGGCCGGGGTGCGGTCCTGCACCAGGGCGGGCTCGTCCAGTTGCACCCACTCGGCTCCGGCGGCGCGCAGGTCGGCCAGGACCTGGGCGTAGACGGGCAGCAGCCGGTCGAGCAGGGCCAGCGGATCGAAGCCGGCGGCGACGCCGGGGGCGGGCTTGGCCAGCAGCAGGTAGGTGACGGGTCCGACCAGGACCGGGCGGGCGGTGTGGCCCAGCGCGAGCGCTTCCTCCAGCTCGGCGACCTGCCGGGTGGAGTCGGCGGTGAAGACGGTGTCGGGGCCGAGTTCCGGGACCAGGTAGTGGTAGTTGGTGTCGAACCACTTGGTCATCTCCAGCGGCGCCACGTCCTGGGTGCCGCGCGCCATCGCGAAGTACCCGTCGAGCGGGTCGGCCGCGACGGCGGCGCGGTGCCGCTCGGGGACGGCGCCGACCATCACGCTGGTGTCCAGCACGTGGTCGTAGTACGAGAAGTCACCGGTCGGCACCTCGGTGATGCCTGCGTCGGCCAGCTGCTGCCAGTTGGTCCGGCGCAGGTCGCGGGCGGTTTCCCGGAGGGCGTCGGCGGCGACGCGGCCCTTCCAGTAGCCCTCGACGGACTTCTTCAGTTCGCGGTTCTGGCCCTGGCGGGGGTAGCCGTACACGGTGGCCACGGTGGGCCGTCCTGCGGCGGCGGGGGTCGTGCGGGTCACGGAACTCTCCTTCGCGAGCGTTCTCCTGTGGACCCGGTGAGGGCCGAGGGCGCGAAGGGATGACGAACCGGGCGGATCCCGACCGGGTACGGGTACGTGCAGCTGCACGCGCCCGCGGTCGTCCGCCTGATGTGTCGCCGACCCGCCCACGAGGTCACCGGGATTTCCGTGCGCGATCGGTCGCGTACGGGCAACGGGCAGGTCTTCGGACTCGCGGGCACGTCTCGTCGTACGGATGCCGTACGAGACTCCTACTGGCCGTCGCTTCCCAGGCCCGTCCGGGCCCAGTGCGTATGACGGCGGTCGTTCCCGCTCACCGCTGCGGGGCAGTCCCGGATTCCCACCGGGTTCCCTCTTACGACGCATCCCGCCTGGCGGACGGGGCGAACCAGCTGCCCGGCCAGAGTAGACGGCGTTCCCTGCCGGCGCGCGGAGTTGTCCGGCATCCGGATGGTGGGGTGAGACCCACGAGGGTCGAAATCCAGCCATTGAGTGAATTGCATCACTGAGGCGCGAGTTGTGTCCCTCTTGTCCGTTTACCGGATCGAACTGCCCGGTCAGGGCAGTACGTTGCAGCTCTCTGCATCGAGATCGCTCGATGACCACCGGAAGACCGAGGAAGTATGGGTTCCCCGATGAGCGCCCGCCCGAGGGCTGCCCTCGTCGTACGCGCCGCCCTGGTGTCCGTGCTGGCCTGGGGCGGTCTCACCGCATGTGCCGCCGGCGAGGAGGAGCTGCGGTACGCGACCGACTACGCGGGCCACGAACCGCTGGGCGTGGTCGGGTACCCCACCTCCGAGTCCCTCAGGATCACCCAGAAGCTGATCTGGCGGCTCGCCGACGGCAAGGCCGAGGAGGTGGAGTCGCTCGCCGCCGACCCCGATGACGCGAAGGGGGACGTCGAGCGGACCGCCCGGAACTGGATCCGGGCCTTCCACGAGGGGGCCAAGGGGAAGGTGACCGCAGAGTTCTACGACGAGGGCTCGGTGCGGCAGCTCGTCGTCGTGTACTTCCACGACACCGGCCAGACCAAGTCGTTCGTGGTGCGCCTCACCGGAAAGACCGGAGAGGACGGCTGGCGCGTGACCATGCGGGAGCCGGACCCGAAGCAGGCCTCGGCGGTCCCCGACTGGGTTCCGAGGACACCCGGGGGCCTCGGCTCGAAGACGGCTCGATGACCCGGTCCGGCATCGTCGCCAGGTGAAAGGCGCCGTCCCGCGGATCACTCCGCCGGACGGCGCCCTCGGTCTCCGCGGCAACGGGAGCGGTCGGATCAGGACCGGTGCAGCAGCGTGGTCAGGACCGCGTGGAGGACCGCTGCCGGATCCGCCACCGCCTGCGGCGAGCGCCAGGCCACGAAACCGTCCGGGCGGACGAGGATCGCGCCTTCCGGAGTCGTGCCGTGCACCTCGGTCCAGTCGCCGCCGTTCGCCGGGATCAGGTCGGCCTCCGGGCCGGTGCCGATCGCGTACACGTCCAGGGGCAGGCCCAGCTGTTCGGCGACGGACCGCCCCGCGGCACGCCACGGCGTGTCCTCGGAGCACAGCAGAACGAAGGAACGCTCGTAGAGGTCCACGGTGGACTTCGGCTCCGGATCCCCCGGACCGCAGAGCCACATGTGCGGTGCACGGCTGCCCGGATCGCCGCAGAGCCGCATCCGTTCGGGCACGACGGGCCGGTCCGGGTCGGCTCCCAGCACCGCGCCCCGGTTGTAGCGGTAGCCCATGGCCACGGAGAGCACCCCGCCCTGCCGGCCGCCGCCGGCGCCACCGCCCGGCGCGGAGTCCGGCGCGGAGTCCGGCGCGGAGTCCGGCCCGGCCGCGGGTGCGGGCGCGGCCCCGGAGGTGGACCCGGGCTCGGGGTCGGGCTCGTACCCCGGGTGGCTGTGCTCCGCCGAACGCGCCGAGGCGCGCTCGCTCGTCGCCCGGGCCACCGGCAGCCGCTCGGCCTCGTAGGTCTGCAGCAGCCCCGGCCCGGCCGAACCGTCCAGCACCGCGGCGAGCTTCCAGGCGATGTTGTGGGCGTCCTGGATGCCGGTGTTCGAGCCGAACGCCCCGGTGGGGGACATCTCGTGGGCGGAGTCACCGGCCAGGAAGACCCGGCCGGCCCCGTACCGCTCGGCGACCCGCTCGGCGGCGTGCCACGGGGCCTTCCCGGTGACCTCGACGTCCAGGTCGGGAGCGCCGATGGCCCGGCGGATGTGCTCCACGCAGCGCTCGTCGGTGAAGTCCTCCAGCGTCTCGCCCCGGTCCGGGTGCCAGGGCGCGTGGAAGACCCACCGCTCGCCGTTGTCGACCGGCAGCAGGGCGCCGTCGGCATCGGGCTTGGTCAGGTAGCACACGATGAATCGCCGGTCGCCGACCACGTGGGCCAGCATCTGGGACCGGAAGGTGATGCTCACGTTGTGGAACAGGTCCCCGGAGCCGCTCTGGCCGATCCGGAGCGCCTCCCGCACGGGGCTGCGCGGCCCGTCGGCGGCGACGAGGTAGTCCGCGCGCACCGTGCTGTGCTCCCCGGTCTCCCGGTTCTTCACGATCGCGGTGACCCCGCCCGGGTCCTGGTCGAAGGAGAGGAGTTCGGTGGAGAACCGCAGGTCGGCTCCGAGTGAGGGGGTCACGGACATCAGGACGGGCTCGATATCGTTCTGGCTGCACAGACACCATGCCGCCGGACTGAAGCGCGCGAGCGCGCCACCCGGGTCGATTTCCTCGAAGAGCCACTCCTGATCGTCACCGGTCAGCGAGCCGCCCTGCATGATGCCGTGGTTGTCCGCCAGGACCGAGGCGGCCTCGCGGATCCGGTCCTCGACACGGGCGACCCGGAACAGTTCCATCGTCCGTACGTTGATACCGCGTCCGCGTGGGTGCATCGAGGTACCCGCGTGCTTCTCGACCACCATGTGTCTGATGCCATGCCGGCCGAGGAAGAGCGAGGTGCACAGACCCACCAGCGAGCCGCCCACGATGAGGACCGGGACGTGGTGGTCGACGTTTTCCTTCATGGCTCTTCCATGCCCTGTACGAGCCCGGTTCCCTCGCTCGTTCACCCGCTTGGTTCTCTCCTCTCGCGCCGCAGGGATTACGGGACAACGATCGGTTCGGGTGGCGCCGCCCCGTGGCGACCGTGTGGTCTCGAAGGAGTGTGAACGATGACAACCTTGTCGGAACGGATATCCCAGTCCGCCTTCGACGGCTCGAGGCTTCGGGTCGTGCTGCTGCTGGATCTGTACGACGGTGCGCAGAATCAGTTCCTGGAGGTGTACGAACATCTCCGCAAGCAGGTGTCCTCCGTCCCCGGACACATCAGCGACGAGTTGTGCCAGTCGATCGAGAATCCGTCGCAGTGGCTCATCACCAGCGAATGGGAGAGCGCACCGCGGTTCTTGGCCTGGGTCAACAGCGAGGAACACGTCGCGTCGGTGCAGCCGCTCCACGGCTGCGTACGGGACACCCGCTCGCTGCGTTTCAGCGTGCTGCACGTGACCGGCAAGGGGCCGGGCCCCGGCACCCTCTCCCCTGCCGGCCCGCCCTCCGCCGCCTCTTCACCGGGCGCCGCGGACCGGGCCCGGGACAGCCTCCAGGTCGCTCCGCGGCGCGGTGACGGCGTGGTCCGCCACGCGCTCACCTTCACCGTGAAGCCCGGCAGCGAGCCGGTGGTGGCGGAACTCCTGGCCGGGTACACCTCCCCGCAGGCCCAGGTCGACGAGAGCACCCGGCTGCGCCGCACCTCGCTGTTCATGCACGGCAACCGTGTCGTGCGGGCGGTCGAGGTCGAGGGCGACCTTCTCGCGGCCCTGCGCCATGTGTCCCAGCAGCCCGAGGTACGGGCGCTGGAGGAGGCCATCAACCCGTACCTGGAGCAGGACCGGGATCTCAGCGACCCCGGATCGGCCCGGATGTTCTTCACCCGTGCGGCGCTCCCGGCGGTGCACCATGTGGCGGCCGGCGGCCGCGAGTCCGCGGACGTCAGGCGGCACGCCCTGTTCTACCCCGCGAAGGACGGGTGCGGCATGGCGCTCGCCCGGCTGCTCGCCGGGCAGGACGAGGCGGCCGTGGACGACCCGACGAGCCCCATCGAGGGCAGCACCGTCTTCCAGCGCGACGACATCGTCGTGCGCCTCCTCGACCTGCGCGGCCCGCTCGACGCGCGCCCCGCACTGGCCCTCGGCGTCGAGGGCGACCACAAGGCGGCCGTGCTCGCCCGGCTGCTCGACAGCGCCAAGGACGGCGTCCCCACCACCGACCAGGAGATCTCCCGCTTCCTCGCGCGCTCTGAAATGCGCCTGATCACCGACCGGCGTGCGCCGGTCCAAGCCTGAGGAGTTGTCCCTCATGACCGCTCGACTGACCATGGAAGAACTGGCCGCCCTGATGAAGAAGGGGGCCGGCGTCACCGTCGACCCCGCGGCCATGGCGAGCCGCCCCGACTCGGGCTTCGACGAGTGGGGGCTCGACTCCCTGGGACTCCTCGGCATCGTCGGTGAGCTGGAGAACCGGCACAGCAAGCCGCTGCCCGCCGACGCGGACCGGTGCAAGTCGCCGCGCGAGTTCCTCGACCTCGTCAACAACGCCCTGGCGGCCTGACGCCTGCGCCCGGGACACCCGGTAACGCCCTCGAGACCGGCTTCGTGCCGGTCTCGAGGCGTTGCGGTCCTATGCCGGCCGGCGTCACCCGGGCACGGTGCACTCGAACGCGTGCAGGTACGCGTTGACCGGCCGGATCTCGCCGATCACCAGTCCGGCGTCCTCCATGCGGGCGCAGAGGCTGGCCTTGGTGTGCTTCGCGCCACCGACGTTGAGCAGCAGCAGCAGGTCCATGGCCGTGGTGAACTTCATCGACGGGGTGTCGTCGACCAGGTTCTCGATGATCACGACCCTGGCCCCGGGGCGGGCCGCCTCGACGACGTTGCGCAGGGTTCTGCGGGTGCTGTCGTCGTCCCACTCCAGGATGTTCTTGATGATGTACATGTCGGCGTCGACCGGGATGGCCTCACGGCAGTCCCCGGGGACGATGTCGGCCCGCGCGGCGAGCGGACCGTCCTCGCGCAGCCGCGGATCCGCCTTCGCCACCACGCCCGGCAGGTCGAGCAGGACGCCTCGTACCGCCGCGTGCTTCTCCAGCAGGCTCGCCAGTACGTGTCCCTGGCCGCCGCCGATGTCCGCGACGACCGAGATCCCGGTGAGGTCGAGGAGCTCCGCGACGTCCAGCGCCGACTGCATGCTGGAGGTGGTCATGGCCCGGTTGAACACGTGGGCCGACTCGTGCGCGTCCTGGTGCAGGTAGTCGAAGAACCCCTTGCCGTACAGCTCGTGGAAGACGCTGCCGCCGGACCGGACGGCGTCGTCGAGCCGCGGCCAGGCCTGCCAGGTCCAGGGCTCCGTGCACCACAGGGCGATGTAGCGCAGGCTGTGCGGGTCGTCCTCGCGCAGCAGTCGCGACATCTCCGTGTGGACGAACTTCCCGTCCTCCGTCTCCGCGAAGATCCCGTAGCAGGACAGGGCGCGGAGCAGCCGTTGCAGGGGCAGCGGCTCGGAGTCGACCGCCACCGCGAGTTCGGCGGCGGTGGCGGGCGACTCCCCGAGGGCGTCGGCCACCGCGAGGCGGGCCGCGGCCCGTACGGCGGCGGCGCAGGCCGCTCCGAAGACGAGCTCCCGCAGGCGCATGGCCGGCTGGGGGGTGTGCTGGGGGGACGGGATCGGGGTCGGGGTGGGACTTACCGTGGTCATGAGGCCTCGATTCTGCTGATCAGGGAGGTCACGCGTCAGCACATCCCGGCCGGCACGGAAGATGCGCACCGGTTGTTGACGAACTGGTTGCCCGTGCCGGTCCCCTGGTTGGCCAGGTCCGCCGGCTTGTTGTCGCGCACCACGTTGTCCCGGATGACGTTGTCGGTGTTCGTCGCGCCCACGAAGCTCTTGAACAGCAGGATTCCGCCCGACAGCGGGGAGGCTCCGACGTTGCCGCGGATGTCGTTCGAACGCACGACCGTTTCCTCGGCTCCGGTGAGGACGATGCCGACGCCCTGGATGTCGGGGAGGCGGCTGTTGCCCTTGCAGAACTTGTTGTTCTCGTGGATCCGGTTGTTGCGGATGGTCATGTCCCCGGCGCCGGGCTCACCCTCGTCGCCGACGACGAAGATGCCGCCGCAGTTGCCGGTGAGGGTGTTGCCGTAGACGGAGAGGTTCCGGACGCGCCGGACGGTGACGCCGATCCGGTTGCCGGTCAGCGTGTTCCTGCGGACCACGGCGCCCAGGGTGTCGGTGGCACCGCCCTCCCGGTCGACGGTGTTGGCGATGAAGAGGCCCGACTCCACGTTGTCGCGGGCGGTGTTGTCGCGGAAGAGCCCGCGGGTGGAACGCTCCTGGGCGATGCCCCAGGTGCCGTTCTTCTCGGCGATCACCCGCTGGACGCTCAGCCGGTCGGTGTAGGAGGCCCAGATGCCGTTGCGCTTGAAGCCCGAGACGGTCAGCGACCGGATGTCCACGCCGACGACGGGCTGCTCCGCCGTCCCCATGACGCAGATTCCGGTGTCGGCCTGCGAGCAGGCGAGCGCCCGGCCGGACGGTGCCGTCGCCGCGGTCGGCGTCGCGGCCGCTCCGGGTGCCACCGGCGCCGCCGACGCGCCGGGGGCCGGCGCCACCGGGGCGACCGGCGTGACCGGCGTGACCGGTGTGGCAGCCGTGACCGGCGGCTTGATCACCGTACGGGCACCGAAGCCGCGCAGGGTCAGCCGCTTGGTGATCAGCACGTTCTCGTAGTAGGTGCCGGGCATCACGGTGATGATGTCGCCCGGCCTGGCGTAGTTCACCGCGTCCTGGATCGAGTCGCCCGGGTGCACTCTGCGTCCGGCCTCGGCGGCGGCGGTCGGCGCGAGCACGCCGAGACCTGCGGCCATGACGACTGCGATGCACGTGAGGGACTTGATTTGTCGGTTCGTCACGATTCTGAAGTTATGGGCGATTACGACCTATTGCCACACCGCATGGGCGGATGGATACATCTCGTGGGCAAACGGCCGCATTTTGCCGTCCGGAGGAGTGGATAGTCGTACTCCGGGAGACGGCCGAACGGGGTGACGCCCGATCAGCTCCGGCCCTACGGCGTGTCGCCCGGCCCGGACGGACCCCGGAGGCGCGTCACACGGCGGCGAGGCTCGCCGCTCCGAAGGAGACGTCGAAGCGGTCGCACCAGATGGTGACGCTGGTGAACTCGGCGACGTTCACGTCGGCGGGCACCGGGTAGTTCTGGTCCCCCTTGTTGCCCTTGAGCTTGCCGAGGCTCACGTGCTTGCCGTCGTCGAAGACGCGCCAGCCCGCCACGCCCTCCTTCACCGGGGCATCGGTCAGCCACACTCGCAGGTCCGGGCCGTTGCTGGTGTCGAGGTTCGCCAGCCGCAGGGTGTGGGACCCGTCGGGGAGCCGGATGAGCTCCACCGCGCCGGTGGTGCTGTGCTCGTGGCTGATGAGCGTCCCGCGGGCCACGGTCACCGCGGCGGCCGGGGCACCCGGTACGGCCGCGGGCGCGCCCGGGCCCGACGGCGCGGCGGCGGCCGGGAGCGCCTCGCGGACGGTCTCGTCCTGCCACAGCTTCCACGGCTGCAGCCAGTACAGCGCCACCGCCAGCACCACCGCCGCCGCGATCGATGCTCCGCCCCACAGCCGTCCGCGCCTTGTCCGTGTCACTGCCGTTCCCTCTTCTTCGCCTTTGCCGGTCACTACGTACGGATTCAACGCGGCCGGGCCGCCGTGCGCCATGCCCGCACCGATGACGAAAGTCTTACGCCGCTCCGCCCGGCGGTTGCCCGCCGCTCTGCGCCCGGGCTGGTGGCAGGGGGTTTCCCGGGCGCTGCCGCGATGGTCAACGGGCAACCCGTCGACCCCGGTGCGGGCCGGGGGCAGGCTGGAGCCGTCAGCACGAGGCCAGCACCACAAGGGGAAATCATGCGCAAGATGTTCCGCGGCGCCGCCGCGCTCGCCACCTCCGTCGTGGCCGTGATCGCGCTCAGCGGTACGGTCGAGGCCAAGCCGGCCGACGCGTGGGCCGGCTGCCCGGACGGGGCGGTCTGCATCTACCCTCAGAACCAGAACCCCGCCGTCAAGCCGACGCACGTCTTCTACACCTACGGGGCGCACAAGCTGACGAATCAGTTCGGGAACCACTGGGTGCTCAACAACCAGTACGGCGGTGCGACCGCACATCTGTGCACCGGCACCGGAGGCTCGGGCTGCGGCAGCCCCATCGCCGCCAAGACCGGTGTCTACGCCGACCTCACGCCCGTCAACTCGGTCCGGCTCAACCCGTAGCGGCACCCCCTTCAGGGCGGCGTGCGGAGCCGTCGGCCGGGCGGCTCCACACATTTGTGTGCTGGTCATACCGGTTCGAAGGGGCGGCCGTCCGCCCCACCCCCGCTGTAGCCTGGGCGCTCCCGTACCGCTGCCTGGGCGCGCACTGCCATGGGGGATGTCTTGGGGGATCCGGACCGCCGGCGGAAGACCGACCGCCCGCACGAGTCCGACGACGCCGCGATGCCCTTTCCCGCACAGCTGAGACGTCTGCGGGTGCAACGTGGCCTGTCCCTCGCGGACCTCGCCCGGCAGACCCATTACAGCAAGGGCTATCTGAGCAAGATCGAGACCGGCTCGAAGCGCGTCACCGTCGACGTCGCACGACGCTGCGACGACGTACTGCGGGCCGGGGGTGAACTGGTGCGGATGGTCCGGGAAACGGGGCCGCGCGGCGACGGCGGGGCCGACGGCAGCGGCGGCAGCGGCGCCGGTCCGCAGGCCGACGGTGCGTGCCCCTACCGGGGCCTGCCGGCCTTCACCGCACGGGAGGCCGGCTGGTTCTTCGGCCGGGACCGGGCGACGGCCGAGCTGATCGAGCGCGTCTTCGAACGGATCGGCGACGGGCCGCTGATGCTGCTCGCCCCGTCGGGCGCCGGCAAGTCCTCCCTGCTGAACGCCGGTCTCGTGCCGGCGCTGCGCGGGGGCGGCTTCCCGATGCCGGGCTCCGACACCTGGCCCGTGCTGCGGTTCACGCCCACCGCACACCCGCTGGGGGAACTGCTGGACTGCGCCGCGAAAGCCCTGGGCGGCGATCTCGGCATCACCGTGGGCGAGGTCCGGAACCGGCCGCACGCGCTGCTCGAAGCCGTCCGGCGGCGCTCGGGCGGTCCCCCGGCGGACGGACCGGACCGGACGCCGCCGCCCCCGCGTCCGGTGCTGCTCGTCGACCAGTTCGAGGAGCTGTTCACGCTGTGCTCCGACGAGGACGAGCGGCGGGCGTTCGTCCGGGTGCTGTGCGCGCTGGCGGCCGCGCGTCCCGAGCCGGACGGCCTCGAAGCAGAGGCTGTCGACCCCGCCGTCGTGGTGCTCGGCGTGCGGGCCGACTTCTCCGGGGACTGCCTGGACCTGCCGGAGCTGGCCACGGTCTTCACCCGGGGGCTGTTCGTCCTGCCCCCGATGTCCCTGGCGGAGCTGCGGGAATCGATCACCCGCCCGGCGGACCTCGCCGGCCTCACCCTCGAACCGGGCCTGTTCCCGCTGCTGATGCGCGATGCCGGACTGCGCGACGACCATCCCGACCGGACTCCCTCCGGGGTGCTCCCCCTGGTGTCGCACGCCCTGCTGGCCACCTGGCGCCAGCGCGAGGGCGCCACCTTGACCGTCGACGGGTACGAGCGCACCGGCGGCATCCAGGGGGCGATCGCCCGCACCGCCGAGGAGGTGTTCACCCGCCTGTACCCGGCCGAGCAGAACACGCTCCGCCGCGTCCTGGTGCGGCTGGTGCACGTGGCCGACGGTACGGGCGCCACGCGCCGCCGGATGAGCCGGACCGCCCTGATGGAACAGCTGGCCGACGCGGGCCCCGCCGCGGCCGCGCTCGACACCTTCGTCCGGGCCCGCCTGATCACCATGGACAGCGACACCGTCGAGATCACCCACGAGGCCCTGCTGCACGCCTGGCCGCGGCTGCGCGGCTGGATCCGCGCCGACCGGGCCGGGCTGCTGGTCCACCAGCAACTGGCCCACGCCGCCGCCGAATGGGGGCGCGAGGGCCGCGATCCGTCGGCGCTGCACCGCGGGACCCGGCTGGAGACCGCCCGGGCCTGGGCCGACGAGCACGACGGCAGGAGTCGGCTCGGCCCGCTGGAGGCCGCCTTCCTGCGGGCGAGCCAGGACGCGCAGGACAGCCGTGAGCGGCAGGCCGGGCGGCAGGTGCGGCTGCGGCAGTGGACGCTGGCCACGCTCGTGGTCCTGCTGGTCCTCGCGATGGGCGCGGGCGGGCTCGCGTACCAGCAGCGCGCGGGCGCGCTCGGCCAGGAGCGCGTCGCCCGTTCGCGGGCGCTCGCCCTGGAGTCCGCGGCGCTGGCCGCGGGCCGGCCCGAGGCCTCGATGCTGCTCGCCGGGGAGGCGTACCGGACCTCGGCGACGAGCGAGGCCCGCGGGGCGCTGCTGAGTACCCAGTCCCAGCCGTTCGTCGCCCGCCTGGGCGGGCACGGCGGGCCGGTCAACGCGGTGGCCTTCGGCCCGGGCAACGGCACGCTGGCGACGGCCGGTTCCGACGGGACGGTGATCCTGCGGCGGGTGGCCGACCGCCGGACGATCGCGACCTTCACCATGCCCGGGCGGGTGCGCGCGGTGGCCTTCAGTCCCGACGGCTCGATGCTCGCGGCCACGTCGACGGACGGGCCGGCGCGGCTCTGGGACACCGCCGGACGCGGCGCGGGGGCGCAGCTCCCGGCGAGTACGGCGGGTGCCCGGGCCGTGGCCTTCGCGCCCGACGGGCGGAGCCTGGCCGTCGCCGGTGCCGACGGGACGATCGGGCTGTGGGACGCCGCCGGGGACCACCACGCCCTCGCGTCCCTCACCGGCCACACCGGGCGGGTGAACGCCCTGGCGTACGCCGCCGACGGCCGGACGCTGGTGTCGGCCGGCGCCGACCGGACCGTACGGCTGTGGGATCCGGTGGAGGCAGGTCCCACGGCCGTCCTCACCGGGCACACCGACGAGGTGCTGGGCGTGGCCTTCGCCCCGGACGGCCGTACGGTCGCCACAGGGGGCGTCGACCGCACGGTACGGCTGTGGGACGTGGCCGGGCGCCGGACGACCGCCACGCTGACCGGGCACAGCGACGACGTGAACGGGGTCGCCTACACCCCGGACGGGACGACGGTCGTCAGCGCGGGCGGCGACGGTACGACCCGGCTGTGGGACGTGGCCGGGGGCCGGGCCACGGCCACGCTCGCCGGCCACACCGACTACGTCCTCGGGGTGGCCGTGGACAGCGGTGGCGCGGTGCTGGCCACCGCCGGTTTCGACCAGTCGGTGGTGCTGTGG
The DNA here is from genome assembly GCF_042894025.1 of Streptomyces sp. NPDC001549. Lineage (NCBI taxonomy): Bacteria > Bacillati > Actinomycetota > Actinomycetes > Kitasatosporales > Streptomycetaceae > Streptomyces > Streptomyces sp. NPDC001549. Next base: position 141,644 of record NZ_JBIAVJ010000022.1, on the reverse strand, counting down.
GACCTGCGGGGCGCGGTACTGACCTCGCGGCCGTTCACGGAGGTCTGGCACGCCGCGTACAGCCCGGACGGGAAGTGGCTGGCCACCGCGGAGTCCGATCACGCGGTACGGCTGTGGGACGTCGCGGGGCGCCGGGTGCTGGCCACGTTCGCGGGGCACAGCGAGACGGTGTTCTCGGTGGCCTTCGCGCCCGACGGGCGGACCCTGGCCTCGGCCGGCTCCGACGGCACGATCCGGCTCTGGGACACCGCGGCCCGCGGCCGGTCCACCGTGCTCGACGGACCGGGCGGGACCGTGTTCGCGGTGGCCTTCTCCCCGGACGGGCGGACCCTGGCCTCGGCCGGTTCCGACGGCGCCGTCCGGCTGTGGGACGTGGCGGGGCGCCGCCCGCTCGCCGTCCTCACCGGTCACACGGACTTCGCCAACGATGTGGTGTTCAGCCCCGACGGGCGCACTCTGGCGAGCGCCGGGGACGATCTGACGGTCCGTCTGTGGGACGTGGCGGGGCGCCGCCCGCTCACCGTCCTCACCGGCCACCGGGGCGCGGTGCGCGGTGTGGCCTTCAGCCCGGACGGGCGGACGCTGGCGAGCAGCGGCAACGACGGGACCGTCCGGCTGTGGGACGCGCGGCGCCACCGCTTCCAGGCGGCGCTGGCCGGGCACACCGGCTCGGCGCGGGGCCTCGCCTTCTCCCCCGACGGCCGCACGCTCGCGAGCAGCGGCAACGACCGCACGGTCCGGTTGTGGGACGTGGCCGGGCGCCGGACGCTGGCCACGCTGTCCGGCCACGCGAACGCGGTGTGGGGCGTCGTCTTCGCCCCCGACGGGCGGACGGTGGCCAGCAGCAGTACGGACGGCACCGTACGGCTGTGGGACCTGGACGTCGGGGCGCGGCTGGCGGCGGTCGACAGGCTGCGAACGTCCGGGCCCGGGGGGCGGGACGGGGGGCGGGACGGGGGGCCAGCCTGAGGGGGGCCTTGCCGGTCGGGCTCAGGCGTTCGCGACGACGAGCAGGGTGCGTGCCGCGGCCGGGCCCGACAGGCGGCAGCGGTGCGGGAGTTCGCCCCGGTGGTGGGCGCTCTGGCCCGCGCGCAGGGTCAGCGGGTCCTCGCCCTCGACCTCCAGGACGATCTCGCCCTCCAGGACGTAGAGGAAGTCCTCTCCGGGGTGTTCGAACCAGCCGCGCTCGCCCCGGCCGGGCTCGAAGTGGTGCTCGTAGGCCTCCATCACGGTGCTGCGCCCGCCGGGGATGAGCACCTGGGCGATCTGTCCCGCGGCCTCGTTCACGCGGATCACCTGGGGGTCGCTCTCGTGGCTGACGGCGCCGGGCCGGTCGGGCGGCCGCAGGAAGGTGCCCGGGGTGACGTCCAGGGCCTCGGCGATCCGGTAGATCGAGCTGAGGCTGGGCGTGGCGAGTCCGCGTTCCAGCTGGCTGAGGAAGGGCTGGGAGAGGCCTGAGCGGGCGGCGAGTGCGGCCATGGAGACGCCGCGCTGCTTGCGGCAGCCGCGGATCACCCGTCCGACCTCGATCGCTTCGGGGGTGGGTTCTGGGCGAGACACGCAGGTGAACGTACCTCATCGGGTCCGGCGTGCCGGGGGCCGCGGGAGGTTTCGCACGGCCGCAACACTCTCGTCATAAGCGTGGTCAATTATTGACCTCACTTATCAACGCGTCGGAACGGACGCGCCGGAACAAACGAGGAGCCGCCCCGTGCACGCCACCCCCTCACCCCCCGGCCGGGGCCTCGCCGGACTCGGCCCGGCCCTGGGCGCGGCCGGTGTCGTACTCGCGCTCTGGTACCTCCTCGCCCACTCCGGCGGCGTCGCCCCGGGACTGCTGCCCACACCCGGGCAGACCGCGGCCGCCCTGGCGGACAGCGCCCGCAGCGGCACCCTGGTCGCCGACCTCGGCGCCAGCCTGGCCCGGGCCGGACAGGGCTTCGCCCTGGGCGCCGTCATCGGCAGCGCGCTCGGCTTCACCACCGGCTACCTGCCGAAGGTGTCCGCGGCCGTCACCCCGGTGATCTCCTTCCTGCGGCCGATCCCGGCCATCGCGCTGGTCCCGCTCGCGACCGCCTGGTTCGGCATCGGCGAGAGTGCCAAGCGCCTGCTCATCGCGTACGCCGTCCTGCTCGCCGTCTGGCTGTACGTCCACGACGGGGTGTCCCGGGTGCCGGTCTCCCATCTGCGGGCGGCCCGGTCGCTGGGGGCCCCGCTGCACCGGCGGTTCACCGAGGTGCTGCTGCCCGCCGCCGCTCCCGCCCTGCTCGCGGCACTGCGCTACGGGGCCTCGGTGGCCCTGCTCGCGCTGGTGGCGGCCGAACTGGGCGGCGCGGACAGCGGACTGGCGTACCGGCTCCAGGTGGACGGCCAGTTCCTGCGGGTGGACCGGATGTTCGCGGGGCTGCTCGTGCTCGGGCTGCTCGGGGTGGCCGTCGACCTCGTACTGGCCGCCGTGGGCCGCCGGTTCGTGCACTGGAGCGCGTCATGAGCCTGGAGGTACGGCTGGAGGGGCTCTCGGCGGGCTACGGGGCCGGTGCGCCGGTACTGGAGCACACCGACCTGGAGTTCGCGGCGGGCTCGTTCACGGCGCTGCTCGGGCCCAGCGGATGCGGCAAGTCCACGGTCCTCAACACGGTGGCCGGCTTCGTACGGCCCACCGCCGGGCAGGTGACCGCGGGCGCGGTGCCGGTGCGCGGGCCCGGCCCGGAGCGGGGCGCGGTGTTCCAGCATTACGCGCTGTTCCCGTGGCGCACGGCCCGCGGCAACGTCGAGTTCGCCCTCAAGCGCCTCGGACTGCCCCGCGCGGAGCGCCGCCGGCGCGCCCTCGCGGCGCTGGCCGAGGTGGGGCTCGCGGACGGCGCGGAGAAGTACCCGGCCCAGCTGTCGGGCGGCATGCAGCAGCGGGTGGCGCTGGCCCGGGCACTGGCCGCGGAACCCGAAGTGCTGTTGATGGACGAGCCGTTCGGAGCGCTGGACGCGCTGACCCGGACCCGGATGCAGACCCTGCTGCGGGAGCTGTGGCAACGCCGAGGCACCACCGTCCTGTTCGTCACGCACGACATCGACGAGGCGCTGGCGCTCGCCGGGCGCGTGATCGTCCTCGGCGGGAGTCCCGGGCGGGTGCTCGCCGACCACGCCGTGCCGGCCGGGCCGCCCGATCCCGACCTGCGCTCCCTGATCGCCCGCCACCTCGGCTCCGAATGATCCCGCTCATGTCCACGGAAGGACCGTTCACCATGCTCAGACCCCGCGCGGTGGCCGCCGTACTGCTGGCCGCCCTGCTCTCCCCGCTCGCCACGGCCTGCGCCGGTGCCCCGTCGGGCCCGGCGGACGGCGGCCGTCCGGCCGTCACCCTCGCCGCGAGCGACCATCTCGGCGGCGCCCCCGTCCACGTGGCCGAGGAGCGCGACCTCTGGTCGGCCGAGGGCATCGAGGCCACCGTCACCACCCAGCCCACCGGCCGGGACGCGCTGAACGCCGTACTCGGCGGCCAGGCCCAGCTCGGCGTCGTCGGCGATCTGCCCGCCGTGACGGCCGCGCTGAGCGGGCGCGAGCTGCGGGTCGTCGCCGACCTGTCCCGGTTCTCCGACTGGCGCCTGCTCACCCGGACCGACCGGCAGATCACCGGCTTCGCCGCACTGAAGGGCCGCAAGGTCGGAGTCCCGCAGGGCACGAACGTCGAGTACGCGCTGTCGCGGATGCTCGCCTCGGCACAGCTGACCGCGGCGGACATCACCGTGGTCAACCTCGCCCCGAACCAGGTCACTTCGGCCCTGGCCCGCGGGGACATCGACGCCGGGGTCACCTTCCCCAGCTTCTACGACGCCGCGCGCACCGCCCTGGGCGGCTCCTACGCCGAGCTCCCCTTCACCGGGTACACGGCCAGGACCCTCCTCGTCGCCGGACCCTCGGCGAACGAGGAGAGCACCACCGCGGTCCTGCGCACGCTGCTGCGCGCCCAGCGGGAGCTCGGCGCCGACCCGGCCGGGGCGCGCAAGGCCCTACTCGCCCAGTCCAGGGGCGTCCTCCAGGCCGCCTACGTCGACACCTACCAGCCGCGCTACACGTACGGCGCCACCCTCTCCCCCGAACTTCTGGCGCAGCTGGAGGAGGAGGCCGCCTGGGCCAAGGCCGCCCAGAACCTGCCCGGCGCCGCCGACCGCGCCGCACTGCTGCGGTACCTGAACGCCGGCCCCCTGACGGCCGTCGACCCGGCCGCCGTCACCGTCCGCTGACCACGCACACGCTCACGCAAGCGCAAGCACACACGCACACACACCCAGGAGAGATCCCATGACCGTCGACCAGAACACCCTGCGCCGCCGCGGCGTCGGCCTGATCGCCCACGACGCCGAGCGCAGCTACGGCGGACTCACCCTCTACACACCGATCACCAGCGCCGGCGAGATCCACCTCGTCGACATCGAGGGCCGGCCGGTCCACACCTGGAACTCCCCGCACCCGCCCGGCCGCCAGGCGCAGATCCTGCCGAACGGAAACCTCTTCTACGCGGCCAAGGACACGAGCGGCCCGACCCTCTTCCCCATCTGGGACGTCTACCACGGCGGCATCTTCCAGGAGCTGGCCCCGGACTCGACCGTGATCCGCGAGGTCCGGCACCCCTTCCACCACCACGACGCCTCCCTCCTGCGCAACGGCAACCTGATCATCGGGGCCGTCGAGCCGCTGGGCCCGGCCGACGCGGCCCGGATCCGGGGCGGCATCCCCGGATCGGAGGCGCCCGGCGGCGTGATCTACGGGGACGTGGTGTACGAACTGACCTGGGACGGGGAGATCGTGTGGCGCTGGGCCGCCATCGAGCACCTGGACCCGGAGGAGGTGCCGCTGAACCCGCACTTCGCCCGCAACCACTGGCCGATGGCCAACACCGTCAACGAGAGCGCGGACGGCTCGATCGTGGTGGGCTTCCGCAGCGCGTCCACCACCGTGTCGGTGGACCGCGCCGACGGGTCCGTGCGGTGGCGCATCGGCCCGGACGTGCTGGCCCAGCAGCACCATCCGCACGAACTGCCCGGCGGCACCCTGCTGGTCTTCGACAACGGCACCTACCGCGACACCACTTCGGTGCCGTACTCGCGGGTGCTGGAGCTCGACCCGTCCACCGGCAAGGAGGTGTGGGCGTACGAGGACAACCCGCCGCAGAACTTCTTCAGCCCGTACATGTCCAGCGCCCAGCGCCTGCCGAACGGCAACACCTTCATCGCCGAAGGCTCCTTCGGACGGCTCTTCGAGGTGACCCCCGGCGGGGAGGTCGTGTGGGAGTTCGTGGTCCCGCAGTTCCGGTCCTTCGGGGAAGGCGTGGGCCTGGAGTCCTCGGCCGGCGCCCAGAACTCGGTCTTCCGCGCCCACCGGTACGCCGCGGAGCAGATCCCCTGGCTGTGAGGCACACCCTCACACCCCTCACACCCCGTCAGTCCCCCCACACCCCACACACTCCACGCACCCCGAATTATTTCACCGGAAGGCGTTTCATGTACGGCTGATTAAATTGCCGCACGCTTATCCGGATACCGGTCAGGAGCGTTGACAGCCCTTCTCCCGGCTGCCCAGTTTACGCCGCAGATAACGACATCGGCGGCCTCTTCTTTCCGGCATGACGGCTGCCTTTCGATTCTTCGATTTGTCGAAGCTGCCGGAGTGTCCGTGACCGAATCCCTTGTCCTCGCCGCGCCCACCGGCCCTTCCGGCCCGCCCGCGCCGGCCGAGCGGGTCCGCCCGCTCCGCCGGCCCGGGCGGTGGCTCGCCACCGGCGTCGTGCTGGTGCTCGCCTCCCAGGCCGTGCACGGGCTGCTCACCAACCCGTTCTACCCATGGGACCGCTTCGCCTACTGGTTCCTGCGGCCCGTCATCCTCGACGGGCTGCTCATCACCCTCCAGGTGGCCGCGTACAGCGCGGTGCTGGGCCTGGCCGGCGGTGTTCTGTTCGCCCCCGCCAGGCTCTCCGCGAACCCGGTGCTCCTGGACCACCCGGCCTGGGCCTCCCTGTCCGGCGCGCACACCGCCTTCGCCGAGCACCCGGCGGGCGGCGGCACCCGCGCCGCCCGGTACTCCCCGCACGTCTCGCCCTTCGCCGCCCTCGCCGACCCGGACGACCCGCGTTCCTGGGCCGACCTGCGCGCGCTGGTCGGCGACGGCGAGGTCGCCTCGCTCGCCGGGGTGCTGACCCCGCCCGACGACTGGGAGACCGTCGGGCGGATCCAGGGCGTCCAGCTCGTCGACACCTCGCTGCGCGCCGAGCCGGCCCCGGAGGCGGTCCGGCTGGGCGCCGCCGACGTGCCGGAAGTCCTCGGGCTGATCCGGCTGACCGAGCCCGGGCCCTTCCTGCCCCGTACCGTCGAGCTGGGCGGCTACCTCGGCATCCGCCGGCAGGGCCGGCTGGCCGCGATGGCCGGGGAGCGGCTGCGTCCGCCCGGCTGGACCGAGATCAGCGCGGTGTGCACCCATCCCGACCACCGGGGCCAGGGCCTGGCGACGAGGCTGGTGCGGGCCGTCGCCGCGGGCATCCGGGAGCGGGGCGAGGTCCCGTTCCTGCACACCGCGGCGAGCAACACGCGTGCGATCCGGCTCTACGAGTCGATCGGCTTCACCCTGCGCCGCCGGCCCTTCTTCCTGGCCGTCCGGGCCCCGGGCAACACCGCTGCCAACTTCTCTTAATATTCCCGTCATTGTATGGCACCGCTATCGGGCGTAGCGTTTTCGAAGAAATTGATGACGGGCCGAATCAAGTGTTCCCGCATCGGCTTCCCCTTTCCGTACGCCGAGCAGGAAGGCGCAATTCTCCGTGTCCGTTTCCTCATCGTCCCCGGCGCCCCTGCACCTCGCCGTCGCCCTCGACGGCGCGGGCCGTCACCCGGCCGCCTGGCGCGAGCCGGGTGCCCGGCCCGCCGAGCTCTTCACCGCCCGCTACTGGGCCGGTCTCGCCGCCGAGGCCGAGACCGGACTGCTCGACTTCATCACCTTCGAGGACGGCCTCGCCCTTCAGTCCTCCTCGCCCACCGGACCCGACGCGCGCACGGACCGGGTCCGCGGGCGGCTGGACGCGGTGCTCACCGCCGCCCGTGTCGCACCCCTGACGCGGCACATCGGGCTCGTCCCGGCCGTGACGGCCACCCACACCGAGCCCTTCCACATCTCCAAGGCGATCGCGACGCTCGACCACGTGAGCCGCGGCCGGGCCGGTCTGCGGATCCAGGTGTCGGGGCTCGCCCACGAGGCACGGCACTTCGGGCGGCGGACCGCTCCGTTCGCGGACGGGGAGCTGTACGCGGAGGCCGCCGACCACGTCGAGGTGATCCGGCGGCTGTGGGACAGCTGGGAGGACGACGCCGAGATCCGCGACGTGGCCACGGGCCGGTTCGTCGACCGCGAGAAACTGCACCACATCGACTTCGAGGGCCGCCACTTCAGTGTGAGGGGTCCGTCGATCACCCCGCGCCCGCCACAGGGACAGCCCGTCGTCAGCGCGTCCGGCGACGGCGAGGCCTCGTACGCGCTCGTCGCCCGGTCCGCCGAGGTCGGGTACGTGGCCGCGCACGACGGCGACGGTACGCGCGCCGCCGTGTCGGCGATCCGGCGCGCCCGGGAGGCGACCGGGCTCGCGGCGGACCCGCTGCACCTCTTCGGGGACCTCACGGTGTTCCTCGACGCGGACGCTCCGGCGGCCGCCGCACGCCTGGAGCGCCTCGACGCGCTCGCGGGTGTCGCGTACGCCGGTGACGGCGCGGTCTTCACCGGGAGCCCCGGGCAGTTGGCGGACCTGCTCCTGGATCGGCGTGCGGCAGGCCTGTCGGGCTTCCTGCTGCGGCCGGGCGTGATCGCCCACGACCTGCCCGCCCTCACCCGGGGGCTGGTGCCGGAGCTGCAGCGGCGCGGGGCCTTCCGCCAGGAGTACGAGGCGGACACCCTGCGCGGCCTGCTCGGGCTGGACCGCCCTGCCAACCGTTACGCGCGGCCCGCAGCCTGATCACGGCCCGGCCCGCCGCCCGACCCGGACCCTCCGGAAGGACGAACCATGAGCAGCAAGCCGCTCAAGCAGATCCATCTCGCGGCCCACTTCCCGGGCGTCAACAACACCACCGTGTGGAGCGACCCGGCCGCCGGCAGCCATATCGACTTCGACTCGTTCATCCACTTCGCGCAGACGGCAGAGCGCGCCAAGTTCGACTTCCTCTTCCTCGCGGAGGGGCTGCGGCTACGCGAACAGGGCGGTGAGATATACGACTTGGACGTGGTCGGCCGGCCCGACACCTTCACGGTGCTCGCCGGTCTGGCCGCGGTGACCGAGCGCCTGGGCCTGACCGGCACCATCAGCTCCACCTTCAACGAGCCCTATGAGGTGGCCCGCCAGTTCGCCACGCTCGACCACCTCTCGGAGGGCCGGGCCGCGTGGAACGTGGTCACCTCCTGGGACGCCTTCACCGGCGAGAACTTCCGGCGCGGCGGATTCCTGCCGCGCGAGGACCGCTACACCCGTGCCCAGGAGTTCCTGGCCACCGCCACCGAGCTGTTCGACTCCTGGGACGGCTCGGAGATCGCCGCCGACGCGGGATCCGGCACCTTCCTGCGGGACGCGCGGGCCGGGGCCTTCGCCCACCGGGGCCGGCACTTCGACATCGAGGGCCACTTCAACGTGCCGCGCAGCCCGCAGGGCCGTCCGGTGATCTTCCAGGCGGGCGACTCCGACGAGGGCCGGGAGTTCGCCGCCGCCGGCGCCGACGCGATCTTCGGCCGCTACGGAACCCTCGACGCGGGAAGGGAGTTCTACGCGGACGTCAAGGGCCGGATCGCCAGGCACGGCCGTACGCACGACCAGTTGAAGATCCTGCCCGCGGCCACCTTCGTCCTCGGGGACACCGACGCGCAGGCACGGGAGATCGCGCACGAGGTGCGCCGCCTCCAGGTCAGCGGGCAGACCGCGATCAAGTACCTGGAACACGTCTGGAACCGGGACCTGTCCGCCTACGACCCGGACGGTCCGCTGCCCGAGGTCGACCCCCGGGTCGGGGAGAACACCATCGCCCTCGGGCGGGCGAGCGTACGGCAGTTCCGTGATCCGCTCGCCACCGCCCGGCAGTGGCGCGAGCTGGCCCGGGCCAAGAACCTGTCGATCCGCGAGCTGGTCATCGCGACCACCGCCGACCAGACCTTCGTCGGCTCGGCCGCCACGATCGCCGAGTCGATCAATACGCTGGTGCAGGCGGACGCCGCCGACGGTTTCATCCTGGTCCCCCACATCACCCCGGGCGGTCTGGACGGCTTCGCGGACTCCGTCGTACCGCTGCTCCAGGAGCGGGGGGTCTTCCGCACCGAGTACGAGGGCACCACCCTGCGCGACCACCTCGGCCTCGCGGTTCCGGCGCCGCCCCCGGCTTCGGCCCCGGCTCCAGCTCCCGCTCCGGCCCCGGCCCCGGCCTCGTGAAATTCCTCGCGATCACCCTGATCACGGACTCCCCCGACCCGGCGACGGGTGGCCTGAGGCCCACCCGGGAGCGGTTCCGTGAGGTGGTCGCCGCCGCGCTGCTGGCGGAGGAGCTCGGCTTCGACGGCTTCGGCGTGGGCGAGCGCCACGAGCGGCCGTTCCTGTCCTCCTCGCCGCCCGTGGTGCTCAGCCACATCGCCGCGCTGACCCGCCGGATCCGGCTGTTCACCGCCGTCACCACCCTGAGCCTGCTCGACCCGGTGCGGGCGTACGAGGACTACGCGACGCTCGACCACCTCAGCGACGGCCGCCTGGAGCTGATGATCGGCAAGGGCAACGGCACGGCGCAGCGCGAGCTGTTCCAGGTCTCCCCCGAGGACCAGTGGGAACGCAACGCCGAGGGCTACGAGCTGTTCCGCCGGATCTGGCGGGAGGACAAGGTGAGCGCCGAACCGCGCTTCCGGCCCGCGCTGAGCGGTGCGGAGGTGCTGCCGAGGCCGTTCCAGCGGGCCCTGCGGGTCTGGCACGGCAGTGCCACGAGCCGGGAGTCGGTCGATCTCGCGGCGCGTTACGGCGACCCGCTGTTCTCTGCGAACGTCACCCACCCGATCGGCCCGTACGCGGAACTGATCCGCCACTACCGGGAGCGCTGGGAGCACTACGGGCACGATCCGGCCCGGGCGGTGGTCGGCGCGGGCACGGCCGGGTACCACGCGGCCCGCACCTCGCAGCAGGCGGTCGCGGCGTACCGGCCGGCGTTCGCGCGCTACCTCGCCTTCCACCAGCAGCTGGGCACGGCCCCCGTCTTCCCGACCCTGGAGGACTTCGTCGAGCGGAGCTCGGCACTGATCGGCAGCCCCCAGCAGGTGATCGAGAAGGTGCACCGCTACCACGAGGCCTTCGGCCACACGGCCCTGCACCTGCGGGCAGAGGCGGGCGGGCTCGCCGAGGCGGACCACCGCGCCTCGCTCGAACTCTTCCAGTCGGACATCGCGCCGGTCCTGCGCCGTGCGATACCCGACCCCTGCTTCCCCGACCTTTAAGGAGCCCGGACATGCCCGGCATCCCCCTCGGGGTCCTCGACCTCGTCCCCGTCCCGTCCGGTTCCACCGCCGCCGAGGCCCTGCGGCACAGCATCGATCTCGCCCGGCGGGCCGAGGAGTTCGGCTACGCCCGCTACTGGTTCGCCGAGCACCACCTCAATCCCGGGGTGGCCGGAACCTCCCCGGCGGTCGTGCTCGCGCTGACCGCGTCCGCGACCTCGGCCATCCGGCTCGGCTCCGGCGCGGTGCAGCTCGGGCACCGCACCGCGCTGTCGACCGTCGAGGAGTTCGGCCTGATCGACGCGCTGCACCCCGGGCGCATCGACCTGGGGCTGGGCCGCTCGGCGGGCCGGCCCCCTCGGCCGTCCGACGGTCCGGGCCCGCGGCCGCCGGTCACCCCGGTCGTGGACGGGTACACCCCGAACGGGCTGCGGATCCCCGACCCGTTCTCCTTCGCCCATCTGCTGGGCCATCCGCGGGTGGCCCTCCAGCAGAAGCTGCTGAACCTGCCGGGGGCCCAGCCGCAGGAGTACGGCGAGCAGGTCGACGACGTGCTCGCGCTGCTGCGGGGCGAGTACCGCTCGCCGGAGGGGGTGGAGGCGCATGCCGTCCCCGGCGAGGGGGCCGACGTAGAGGTGTGGATCCTGGGCAGCAGCGGCGGGGTGAGTGCGGAGACGGCGGGTCGCAACGGGCTCCGGTTCGCGGCCAATTACCACGTCAGTCCGGCGGCGGTGCTGGAGGCGGCCGCGGGGTACCGGGCCGCTTTCAAGCCCTCGGCCGAGCTGGAGCGGCCCTATCTGACGGTGTCCGCCGATGTGGTGGTGGCCGAGGACGATGAGGCGGCGCGCGAACTGGCCACCGGGTACGGGGCCTGGGTACGCAGCATCCGGACGGCCGAGGGGGCCATCCCCTACCCCACCCCGGCCGAGGCGCGGGCCCTGCCGTGGACCGACGCGGACCGGCGGCTGGTGGCCGACCGGGTGGAGACCCGGTTCGTCGGCTCCGCGCGGACCGTCGCCGATCACCTGGAACGGCTCCAGGAGGCGACCGGCGCGGACGAGCTGCTGATCACCACGATCACCCACGGGCACGCGGACCGGGTGAACTCCTACCGGCTGCTCGCCGAGGAGTGGCACCGCCGGGCAGCGCACTGACGGGGTCACACGCCGTGGCGCACTGGCTCCGGCGGCGCGTCGGAGGACGCCGGGGCCCGGCCGGTGCGAGCGGCGAGCACCCTCGGCAGGACGACCAGGGCGAGGGCGATCAGCTCCAGGCATACGCCCGCCCACGCCAGGGCGGCCGGTGAGAGCCGGTCGAGCACCGCGCCGCCGACCGCGCCGCCCAGGGCCACCCCGAGGTACGAGGCCGAGCTGTTGACGGAGATGGCCACGCTCGGGGCCGTCGGCGCCAGGTCGAGCACGCGGTGGATGGCGGTGGGCGGTTCGGCCCAGTAGACCGTGCCCCAGGCGACCGTGACGGCGAGGAAGACCACCACCACGAGCCCCGAGCCGGAGGCGAAACAGCTCGCGAGCACGGCCAGCAGCGCCATGCTGACCACGACGCCCGACACCGATCCGGCGAAGGTGCGTTCCGCCCCGATGCGGTCGCTGAGCCGGCCGCCGATCACATTGCCGAAGGCGCCCGCGACACCGAACACCAGCAGGACGAGGCTCACCCGGGCGTCGTCCATGCCCGTGGTGGCGCGGGTGAAGGCGGCCAGGTAGGTGAAGACAGTGAAACAGCCCGCCACCGCGAACAGGTTGGCGAGGACGGCCAGCATCACGGGCCGCTGCGCGCCGGTCCGCACCCGGTCGCGCATGCTGATCACGGGCGGCTGGGGCACGGGGGGCAGCACCAGGAACAACCCGATGAACACGGGCACGGCCAGTACCACGACCAGCGCCAACGTGAGTCTCCAGCTGCCGAGTTGCCCGACCAGGGTGCCTCCGGGCACCCCGAGCGCGGTGGCCACGGTGAGTCCGCCGATGATCAGGGAGACCGCGCGGCCCCGGTACCGCTCCCCCGCGAGCGCGGTCGCGGTGGCCGCGGCCGTGTTCATGTAGAGCGCGGCGCTGATCCCGGCCAGGATCCGGGCCGCCATCAGTACCCCGTACGTCGGGGCGAAGGCGCCCAGCAGGTTGGCGAGCAGGAAGGCGAGCATCGAGCCGCGCAGCATGACGCGCCGGGACAGGCCGGCGGTCACGGTCATCAGGACCGGGGCGCTGATCGCGTAGCTCAGCGCGAAGGCCGTGACGAGCTGTCCGGCCATCGGTTCGGACACGTCCAGCTCACCGGCGATGAGGGGAAGAATCCCGCTGATGACGAAGCCGTCGGTGCCGACGGCGAAGGAGCCGATGGCGAGAAGCGCCAGAATCACCTTGTGGGGCATCACGCCTCCGGTCCGGTGGCCGGCCGCGGTACCTCGACGACGAAGAAGAGGAAGGTGGTGTGGGTCGAAAGGTCACGGAAGCCGTCGGGGAACAGCTCGCGGGCGGCCGTGTCGGGTTGCGGCTCGCTGATGACGGTGAGGCGGAAGCCGGCGCTGGTGAAGGCATCGGTCATCGCGTGCAAGGGCCTGCGCCAGAACCTCATCGGGACGGCCTGCCCGTCGAACGTCCAGTCGAAGGTATAGCTGGTGGTCGCAAAGTAGTCGGGCCGGGGATCCTGGATCGTGTAGGCCACGAACGGGTGGTCCACCGACGCGATCAGCCGCCCGCCGGGCCTGAGCACCCGCCGTAACTCGGCCAGCGCCGGCCCCCAGTCCTCCAGGTAATGCAGCACCAGCGACGCGATCACGTCGTCGAACGCGCCGTCGGCGAACGGCAGGCGGTCGCGCAGGTCGGCCACGTGCAGGGCCACGCCCTCACCGAGCCGTCGCCTTGCCAATGCGAGCATCCCGGCGCTGGCGTCGATTCCGGTGACGACCGCGCCGCGGTCGCGCAGTGCGGCGGTCAGAGGGCCCGACCCGCAGCCGGCGTCCAGGATCCGGCGACCGGCCACGTCGCCGGCGAGGGCTAACATCGCGGGCCGCTCGTAGTACGCGTTCACGAGGTTGTTCTCGTTCTCCGCCGAGTACGCCTCGGCGAAACGGTCGTAGTCGTTCACCCGGGCCGGTTCGGCAGACAGGGCGCGGGCCTCGGGTGTATCGGTTACTCGGTCCATCGACGCAGCCTAGTAGTCACATGATCCACCGGGCAGGCCTCCTCGGACCCGACGGAGATCGTCGAGCCCGAGTGGAACGGCGCGGACGGTGCCTGATCACGGGTACGGCCGCCTGGATCAGGACCGGGCTATTCAGTGTTGCCAAGTACCGGTAGTCAGCGAGGGGCCACCGCGCAAGGTGTACTCCCTGAACGCGCCGCGAGCCGCCCACTGCCGGAGGCGTCCGGCGGCGGGCGGCTCGTCCGTCAGTTGTCGCGGACCGCGACGATGCCGTTGAAGACACCGACGTACGCGGTGCCGTCGGGGCCGAGGGTGATCGGGGCCCAGTTGTTGTCGTAGAGCGGACCGGTGCCGGTCAGCTGCCGCCAGCGGCGCTCACCCGTGCGGAAGTCGACGGCCGTGAGGTACCAGGCGTCGATGCCCCAGGCGTTCGGCTCCTTCTCGTAGAAGTAGAGCAGCCCGTTGGCGGTGGAGAGCTTCGGGACCACGGAGGGAGCGCGGATCGCGCTCTCCCAGACCGTGTCGCAGCCGCTGCCGTCGGCGCGGACGTCGATGCGGGCCACGCCGCCCACGACGGACTTGCCCAGCAGCAGGGTGGTGGGGTTCTCGTAGCCGTAGTTGTTCTCGACGACGATGCTGTTGCCCCAGGTGATGAGGGAGTTGTCGGTGGTCGAGGCGCCGGAGCCGAACACCGGCACCTTGCAGACCAGCCGCCGGTCGGCGGGGACGTCCACGCCCCGCTGGTAGACCAGGACGTTCATCCGGTCGTCGGCGTTGTCGGTGATGGCGACGTAGCCCTGGCCGAAGAGGTCCGGGGTGGTGCCCGAACCCTGGTTGACCGAGCCGGGCTTGGACGCCGTGCCCCGGTCGTACGCTTGGCGCCACTGGATCTCGGGGGTGCCGTCGGTACCGGCACGGAAGCTGTAGAGCGCGTGGTCGGAGACGATGGAGACACCGTCCTCGGCGACCGAGAAGGAGTTCTGGATCTCCTCGCCCCGCAGCTGGACGGAGCGGATCTGCGAGGTCGCCGGATCCACCGTGCCGACCCGGCCCTGTCGGGTGACCCACCAGATGCGGCCGTTCCAGTCGGGCATCACGGAGGTGACGGGGTCACAGGTACCGCTGGGCCACAGGTTGGTCCAGGTCACACAGTCGTGCGGGACCTGCCCGGTGAGGTCCCAGTCGTCGTCGACCGTGAACTTCCAGCTTCCGTCGGGGTTCTGGGAATGGGCCAGGCGCAGGATGTGCTGGCGGGAGTCGGCCAGCACGGCGCGGTCCAGGTTGTCCAGGTAGAAGTAGGCGCCGCCCGAGGTGTCCTTGAAGATCTTCGCGAAGTCGAGCGAGGTGATCGCCTCGACCGTCGAGGAGCGCTGCGGGAGCTGGTGTTCCGCGAGCGTGGCGAGCGTACGGGGCTCCAGGAGCTTGACCTTGAAGCCGGAGAAGGTGCCGCACACCGTGACGAGCCGGCCGGCCGAGTCGAAGGTCGCGGTCGCGCACTCGCCGCCGAGCGCGGCGATCTTCTCGCTGGTCACCTTCGGGTTCTTGCCGAGCGGCCCCGCCCAGGGGGAGGTGGCGCTGCCCGCCGCGTCGGAGTGCATGCCGCTGCGGCCGTTGGGCGCGAGGAAGGGGTGCTGCGGCGGCGCCTCGCCGGGCAGGGGGGCGGCGGCCGCGGGGGCGCCGTCGTAGTGGGTGACGAGTCGGTGGCCGGGGGCCTTGGGTATCTCCTCGGCCTGGGCCGGCGAGCCGCCGTACATCACCGTGAGTGCGGCGACGACGGGCAGCACGGCGCAGTTCAGCGATCTTCGGAACATCCGGGCTTCCTCCATGTCTCTCAGCGTTGTTGACATTGCGTCTGATGTCGCGCCGCCGCCAGACGCTAGATCGCACCGCTCGAGGAGTCCATGGATGGGCCGGATGATTCACGAAGGCGCAACAGTCGATCAAGGGTGGAGGCTGGACACGACGTTCGCGGTGGCCGTCAGGCCGTTGTGGATGGTCGCGGCCAGGCTGCTGCTCGCGAGGTAGAAGCCGAGGAGCGCACAGACGAGGGCGTGCGAGAACTTGAGGCCGCCGCTGCGCAGGAAGATCCAGGCCAGGATGAGGAGCAGGACGACCGCCGAGAGGGAAATCACCATCGAAACCTCCTTACTCGCCGCCATGGTGGCGCAGGAGGGGGTGCCTTCGGGCGAAAGACGTGTCCGCCGTACGGGTGTTGACCGTCCGTGACGGCCGGTCGGTCCTTGACGAACTCGTCGCGGACCGGCCGCCCGTCGCCGGCCGCGCGGGCCCGCGGGCGAGCAGCTCGCTGCCGCGGCCCGACGGCTGCCCGGGAGCAGGCCGCAGCCGCTCTCCCCGACGGGGGCCGGGCAGAGGCTCGCGTCGGCGCCGGACGGGAACAGAAGAAGACGAACCCGGGCACGCCGCGGGCCGCCTGGCGCAGGGGTCTTGTCGGGCTCCCGCCCGCCGTGCCATATATGTCTAGACCATTAAGGAAGCCGAGGAAGGCACCCCGTGCGACGCAGCGCCCCCACGCTCGCCCTCTGCCTGGCCGTCGCAGGCATCACCGGCATCACCGGCATCACGGCCTACACCGCGCCCGACACCGAACCCCCGCCCGCCCCCGCCGGACTGACTGCCCAGGCCGGCAGCGCCACCAGCGTCCACGTCATGTGGGACGCGGCGGCCGACCGGGACGGGGTGACCGGCTACCAGGTCTTCGAAGCCGACCGCCTGGTCCGCGAACTCCCCGCCGAGAAGACGATGGTGGACATCACCGGCCTCGCCCCGCAGACCGGTTACGCCTTCACGGTCCGGGCCGGGGACGCCGCCGGGAACCTCTCCGGACCCGGCCCGGCCGCCCGGGTGACCACCCCGGCCGCCAAGGCCGAGGACCGCACGGCCCTCACCGCCCCGGCCACCACCACCGCCCGGGCGACCGGGCCCCGGTCCGCCCAGGTGTCCTGGACGGCGGCGACCGACGACTCGGGCGTCACGGCCTACGACGTGTACCAGGGCGGCGTCCGGATCCACACCGCCGGCCCCGGCGAGAGCGCCACGGCCCTGAACAACCTGCGGCCGGACACCGTCTACACCTTCACCGTCCGGGCCCGCGACGGGGCGGACAACTCCTCCCCCGACGGCCCGGCGGTGGACGTGACGACCCCGCCCGCTTCCGGCGACGGTCCCGGCACGGCCCCCGCCGAATTCGCCGCGACCGCCTCCCCGGGCGCCGTCACACTCACCTGGACCGCCCCGGACACCGGCGGCGAGACCACCGAGTACGAGCTGTACGTCAACGGACTGCCCACGACCGTCATCCAGTTCGGAGCGGGTGCGGTGCCCAGCGGCCGGGCGGAGCACCGGCTCACGGTGGCCGAGCCGGCCGGCACGGTCTGGGCCGTGAAACTGCGCGCCAGACTCCCCGACGGCAACTGGGGATCCTTCTCCGCGGAGCGGCGGATCACACTCGTCGCATGAAAGAAGACACCGATCCGGCCTGAACGGCACGGCCGCACCGGAAGATCGCGCACAATACATCCGTGTTCGGTGAGTACTCGTTCAATGACAATCAGGCAGACTCGACGGACGGCGATCCCGGACCGGGCCCCTGCCCGGTGCCCGGCAACCTGCCCCCGGAACCTGCGAGCTTCGTCGGCCGGGAGGATGAACTCCGGCTGCTCGACGGCCTGTTGAACGAGCGAAGACTGATCACCCTCACCGGGGTGGGCGGTGTCGGCAAGTCACGGCTCGCCCTGCGCGCCGTCGCCGCCGCCCGCCAGGCGCGCCCCGACGGGGTCTGGTGGGCGGAGCTGTCGCCCCTGCGCGATCCGAGCCTGCTCACCGCCACCGTCGCCCACACCGTCGGCCTCGCCGACCACTCCCCGCGCCCGCCCGACGAGGAGCTGTGCGCGTGGATGGCCGACAAGGAACTGCTCCTGGTGCTGGACACCTGCGAGCACCTGGTGGCCGACTGCCGCCATCTGGTCGGCGAACTCCTGCAGTCCGCGCCCGGTCTGACGATCCTGGTCACCTCCCGCGAGCCGCTCGGCATGCCGACCGAGGAGGTCGTCGAGGTCCGGCCGCTGCCCTGCGAGGGGCCCGACAACGACGCCCTCACGCTCTTCCGGGCGCGCGCCCTGGCCGCGACCCCGCGGGCGGCGGCCGTCTTCACCGACCCCGCGCGGACCGCGGTGGCCGCCGAGGTGTGCCGGCGCCTGGACGGCATCCCGCTCGCGCTGGAACTCGCGGGCGCCCGGCTGCGGTTGTGGACGCTGGAGCACATGGCCGAGCGGATCGGCGAACGCTTCGAGGTGCTGTCCGACGCCCGGGCCGCGCTGCCGCGCCGCCACCAGACCATGCGGACCACGATCGGCTGGAGCCACGAACTGTGCGAGCCGCTGGAACGGCTGCTGTGGGCCCGGCTCTCGGTCTTCACCGGTGACTTCGACATCGCCGCGGCGCGCGCCGTCTGCTCGGGCGGGCCGCTGGCCGCCGCCCGGGTGGAGCGTGTACTGGCAGGCCTCGCCGCCAAGTCCGTGGTCCTGCGCATCGAGGAGCGCGGGACCGGTGCCCGCTACCGGATGCTGGACACGATCCGCGAGTACGGGCAGGACTGGCTGGGCGAGCTCGGCGAGGTGGAGATCGTCACCGACCGGCACGCCCACTGGTACGCGGCGCTCTCCCAGGCCGCCGACCGGGGGTGGATGGGCCCGGGGCAGGTGGACTGGTACCGCAGGATCACCGCCGAGCACGCGCAGTTGCGTACCGCCCTGGAGCACTTGATCGCCGCCGACCCGACGGCGGCGCTGGAGATGGCCGGGGCCCTGTGGTTCTACTGGTTCGCATGCGGGCACGTGCACGAGGGCCGCGGCTTCCTGGAACGGGCCCTGCGCGCCGCTCCGCGCACGGGGGTCGCGTACAACCAGGCCGTGTGGGCCCTCGGGCTCACCGCGCTGCTCCAGGGCGACATGGACGCGGCGCAACAGCTCGGCGACGAGTGCACGCGCGACGCGGCCCGGCTCGCGGACCCCGAGCGGGAGCTGCGCGCCGCCTATCTGGCGGGGGCGTCCGTCCTCATGCCCGGCGACCCCGTACGGGCCCTGCGCCTGGCCGGCCCCCGGGCCCGGGCGGGCCACGGCGGGCGGACCAGCGGTACGGGCTGGCTCATGTGCCGGCTGGTCAACAGCTATGCCCTGTGCGACCTGCGGCGCTTCGACGAGGCGACCGCCGAGGCACAGGCCCTGCGGGAGGCCTGCGCGGAGCTCGGCGAGCGCTGGCTGCGGGCGTACGCGGACTACGTCCTGGCCGTGGCGGCGCTGGGCCTCGGCGACCACGGGGAAGCAGCGCGGCACGTACGGGCGATGCTCTCGGGGAAACGGCTGCTCGGCGACCGCTTCGGCATCGCGCTCGGCCTGGACCTGCTGGCCGCGGCGGTGGCCGGGCTGGGCGACGGGGAACTCGCGGCGCGGCTGCTCGGCACCGGGCACGCCTGGTGGCGCACGGTGGGCCGGCCGCAGATGGGCTCACCCTCGCTGACGGCCCTGCGGGACCAGGGCGAGCGGCAGGCCCGCGCGGCGATCGGGGACGCCGCCTACGAGGCGGCGTTCCTGGGCGGCGCGGCTGCGCCCACCGGCTGAGTCCCGGCCGGTGGGTCTTGAGTACGGCCTAAATCCTGGGCTCCCGTCAGTACGGGAGGGGTCTGCCCGACGGTGTGCGCAGGTCCAGGTCTCGGGGGGCGGGCTTCGGGACGGGCTTACGGATCAGCTGCTGGCGCATGCTGCCTCCTCGCTCAGACCAGGGCCGGGCGGCGGGGTTCCACCGTGCGGCTGTCGGGGAGCAGTTCACCGGTGTCGTCGAACACCACGACTCCGTTGCACAGCAGGCTCCAGCCCTGTTCAGGATGGGAGGCCACAATGCGGGCGGCGTCGTGATCGGCGCTGTCGGCAGTAGGGCAGGGTGGCTGGTGGGAGCACATGGCGCACCTCCTCGCGAAGTGGGGCGGCAGCGCCGGTGGTCACCCGGTCGAATCCGCGATCCACGGTGGCGGTGAGTATTACTGATCGCCACCCCCGGACGGAACCCATATCCGCCGTCCAGTTCACGGTGTGTATGCCCGATTACCATGCGCTCATGCCCGCTATCCGGATCGTTCACCGCACGTCTTTGCCGCCGGTCGAGGCGTGGCCGATGCTCACGGACTGGGAGCGCCACGGCGAGCAGGTCCCGCTCACCCGGACGATCATCGAGACGGCTCCCCCGACCCACGTCGGAACGATCTTCACGGCCCGGACCGGCGTGAGCAGGATCACATTCGACGATCGCATGGAGGTCGTCGTGTGGCGACCCCCTGCGGAGGATTCGCCGGGATTGGTCCGGCTGGAGAAGCGCGGCCGGTCGGTGACGGGCTGGGCGGAGATCGAGATCCGCCCTCTCGTCACGGGCGGCGCGGAGATCCACTGGCGGGAGGAGCTGCGCCTGCGCGGCCTCCCGCGCGCCCTGGATCCCGTGGTCGCGGCGGCGGGCCGTCTTCTCTTCGGCCGGGCCCTCGCACGGCTGCTGCGGCCTTAGGGTTTCCTGATCACCGTGCCGGTGATCACGAAGCGACCGAGGAGATCTCCGTGGCCACTCCGCCACAGCCGCAGCAGCAGGGCGCCGGCCCGTACAACCCCTACACCGCGCCCGTCCCGCAGCAGGGCGGCCCGGCCGGCCCCGGGTACGCGGGACCGCAGCCCCACGGCGCGTACGGCGCGTACGGCACGTACCCGGAGCCCGGCCGGTACGGCTGCCGGCTGTGCGGGGCCTGGCCCGCCGCGCACGCGACCGTACGCGGCCATCAGGGCCTGATCGTGCTGATGCGGTTCCTGAGCCTGCGCGGACCGTTCTGCCGCGACTGCGGGCTGGCCACCTACCGCCGCATGTCCTCGGACACCCTGTGGCAGGGCTGGTGGGGGCCGCTGTCCGCCTTCATCACGCCCGTGACCCTGCTGATGAACCTCGGCCCGCGGGCGGCCTTCCGCAAGCTCGCGCCCCCGGCGGGCGGCTACCGGCCCGCGCTCGACCCGGGCCGGCCGATGTGGCGCCGGGGCCCGGTCCTGCTCTTCCTGTTGCCGGTCCTGCTCGTCGTGCTGGCCGTCCCGGCCCTCTTCGTGGCCGCCGCGGTGTTCGGCGAGCCCAGGCTGTCCGCGGGGCAGTGCGTACGCAACGAGGGCAACTGGATCGAGCAGGAGCTGGAGATCGAGTCCTGCTCCTCGTCCCGCGCCGAGTTCCGGGTCACCGAGCGCCCGGGCACGCCCGGTGCGCGCTGCGCCGCGGGCGACTACGTCTCCGACCCGAAGTACAGCCGGACCGATTTCACCACCTTCTGCCTCACCCCGCTGGGCTGAGGAGCGGGGTGCGGGGTACGGGGCATTGCGCCCGCACCCCTCACCCCGCCCGTCCCGGCCGGGCCCGTCGGCTAGCGGATCGGCATGCCGGAGATCGTGCGGGCGATCACCAGGCGCTGGATCTCGCTGGTGCCCTCGAAGATCGTGTAGATGGCGCTGTCCCGGTGCATGCGCTCCACCGGGTACTCACGGGTGAAGCCGTTGCCGCCGAGGATCTGAACCGCCTGGGCGGTGACCTTCTTGGCGACCTCGCTCGCGAAGAGCTTCGACATCGAGCCCTCCGCCGACTCGAACGGCCGGCCCGCCACCGCCATCCAGGACGCGCGCCACACCAGCAGCCGGGCCGCGTCGATCTGCGTCCGCATGTCGGCGAGCTGGAAGGCCACGCCCTGGTTGTCGATGATCGGGCGGCCGAACTGGGTACGGGTCTTCGCGTAGTCGAGGGCCACCTCGTACGCCGCGCGCGCGGTGCCGACGGCCATCGCGCCGACCGCCGGCCGGGAGGCCTCGAAGGTGGCCATGGCCGCGTTCTTCACCCGCTCGCCGCCGCCGCTGCGGGCGCGCTCGTGGGCCCGCGCGAGGCGCTCGTCCAGCTTCTCCTTGCCGCCGAGCAGGCAGGAGCCGGGGATCCGTGCGTCTTCCAGCACCACCTCGGCGGTGTGCGAGGCGCGGATGCCGTGCTTCTTGAACTTCTGGCCCTGGGACAGGCCGGGGGTGTTCGGCGGGACGATGAAGGAGGCGTGCCCCTTGGTCCCCAGCGCGGGATCGACGACCGCGACCACGATGTGGACGTTGGCGATGCCGCCGTTCGTCGCCCAGGTCTTGGTGCCGTTGAGCACCCACTCGTCCTTGGCCTGGTCGTAGACCGCCCGGGTGCGCATCGAGCCGACGTCGGAGCCGGCGTCCGGCTCGGAGGAGCAGAAGGCGGCGACCTTCACGTCGTCGGGGGTCCCGTACATCTGCGGGATCCAGGTGCCGATCTGCTCCTCGGTGCCGTTGGCGACGACGCCGATGGCCGCGAGCCCCGTGCCGACGATGGACAGCGCGATGCCCGCGTCGCCCCAGAAGAGCTCCTCCATCGCCATCGGAATGCCGAGGCCGGTCGGGTCGAAGAACTGCTGGGCGTAGAAGTCCAGGGAGTAGATGCCGACCTTGGCGGCCTCCTGGATGACGGGCCAGGGAGTCTCTTCGCGCTCGTCCCATTCCGCGGCGGCGGGGCGCATCACATCGGCGGCGAAGCCGTGGATCCAGTCCCGCACCTGCTTCTGGTCGTCGTTCAGCTCCATGGTGAACTCCGCCATGTCCCCTCCACCTGTCTGTACTCGGCCCTGCGGAAGTTACTAGCGGTAACCTACGCGAAGAGCACAGTCTGTTACCGGCGAGTAAGCACTGTCAAGCACCGTCCGCACCGGCCACGACGGCGGACGGGGTGACCTCCGATTCGATCGACGGGGTGCGCGGGGTGTTACGTTGCGTGGGCGTCACGCACATCGCAAGGGCGGGGAGAGAAACACGTCATGGAGACCACTCAGCAGGCCGGCGAGCCGGGAGCGGCCGAACGCCGCCGGCGGGAGCTGCTCGAAGCCGCCGACCGGGTCGTGCTCAGGGACGGCCCCAAAGCCTCCATGAACGCGATCGCGGCGGAGGCCGGCATCACCAAACCCATCCTCTACCGGCACTTCGGGGACAAGGCCGGTCTCTACCAGGCCCTCGCCGTCCGGCACACCGACGCCCTGCTCGACTCGCTGCGGGCCGCGCTCGACGCCCCCGCCGAGCGGCGCCGCCGGGTGGAGGCGACCCTCGACACCTATCTTGCCGCCATCGAGGCCCGTCCGCAGGTCTACCGTTTCCTCATGCACCCGGCCGAGGACTCCCACAGCGCCGAACGCGGCTTCGACGTCGGCCTGCACTCGGCCCCGCTGCTGCGCCGGCTCGGCGAGGAGCTGGCCGAGGTGATCGGCGAACGCGTGGACCTCGGCCCGGGGGGCGAACGCCTCGCCCGGATCTGGGGCCACGGCATCGTCGGCATGATGCACGCGGCCGGCGACTGGTGGCTGGGCGAACGGCCCTGCGAGCGCGCGGACCTGGTCGCGGGCCTCACCGACCTCCTCTGGGGCCGCCTGGCCACCGCCGGCAACCGCAAAGACGGCCCGGGCTTCTAGCCCCGCCCCTCCCGCCTCGCTGGCCACTCCAGCCCTACCGGGACGCATCCAGCTTCGCCGGGGGCACATCCCAGCCTCGCCGGCGTTTGAGGCGCGGGGTCTGGGGCGGAGCCCCAGGAAACCCGGCTCCGCCGGGCACCGGGATCCGCCCGGACCTTCCCCCGGCCACCGCTGGGAGGTGCCCCTGCTCAAACGCCGGAGGGGCTGGACGTGCCCGGCGAAACCGGATCGGCGCCGACGAGGCGGAACGTGCTCCCGGCGAGGGTGGATCGGGCTAGCTGCGCAGCGCCTCGGCTCCCCAGGGGGTCTTGCGGATGGCTCGCCGCAGGCGACGGGCGCGCAGGCCCGTCACGCGGTCCGCGTACACCGTCCCGTCGAGGTGGTCGCACTCATGCTGCAGGCACCGCGCGAAGAACCCCGTCCCGGAGATCCGGACAGCCGCCCCGTCCGACGTGACGCCTTCCACCACCGCGTGGTCGAAGCGGGCCGTCCCCGCCTCCAGCCCCGGCAGGGACAGGCACCCCTCCGGCCCCAGGAACTCGTCCCCGTCGGCCGTCACCAGCCGCGGGTTGACGATGTGCCCGACGTGGCGGACGTCCTCGTCGTCGGGGCAGTCGTAGACGAACACCCGCTGTCCGACGCCGATCTGGTTCGCCGCGAGCCCGACGCCCTCGGCGGCGTACATCGTGGCGAACATGTCCTCGATGAGCCGGTCGAGTTCCGGGCCGAATGCGGTGACTTCCGCGCACGCGGAGTGGAGCACCGGATCACCCAGCAGGCTCATGGTGCGGACGAGGCCGGTGGTACCGGGGATGGGGCGCTGTCGCATGGCCTTAAGCCTACGACGGGCGACTATATGAGGAGATCCGCGGCGGGGCGGGGGGCGCCGCGGTCAAGGCTCCGGCCGGTACTGGATAGGCTGGGGCCGACCGACGCAAGGAGGACAAGGGACGATGGCAGGCAACACGGAGCCGCTTTCGCCGCGGGCCAAGCTGGCCGTGACGGCGGGCAAGGCCGCGGCGGCGGTGTCGCGGGCCGCGGGACGCGGAAGCGGATCGGTGATCGGTGGCAAGGTCGCACTCAGGCTCGACCCCGATCTTCTCGGCGCGCTGGCGCAACATCTCGATGTCGTCCTCGTCTCCGCGACGAACGGCAAGACCACGACGACCCGACTGATCGCGGAGGCCCTGCGGGCCAGCGGTCCGGTCGTCTCCAACGCCCTCGGGGCCAACATGCCGGCGGGCATCACCTCCGCGCTGGCGGGCGGCTCGGACGCCAAGTACGGCGTCATCGAGGTCGACGAGAAGTACCTGGCCGGAGTGGCCCGGGACGTCACCCCCAAGGTGATCGCCCTGCTCAACCTCTCCCGCGACCAGCTGGACCGCGCCGCCGAGACCCGCATGCTCGCGGAGAAGTGGCGCGAGGGCCTCCAGGGCTCCAAGGCGGTCATCGTCGCCAACTGCGACGACCCGCTGATCGTGTGGTCCGCCTCCTCCTCCCAGAACGTGGTGTGGGTCGCGGCCGGCCAGGAGTGGAAGGACGACGCCTGGTCGTGCCCCTCCTGCGGCGGTGTCATGCAGCGCCCGGGCGACGACTGGTTCTGCGGTGAGTGCGGATTCCGGCGCCCGATCCCGACCTGGGTGCTCTCCGGCGACCACGTCCTGGACCCGCACGGCTCGGCCTGGCCGATCCACCTCCAGCTGCCCGGCCGCGCCAACAAGGCCAACGCCGCCACCTCGGCGGCCGTGGCCGCCGTCTTCGGCGTCCCGCCGCAGGTCGCGCTGGAGCGGATGTACCAGGTGCAGGCCGTCGCCGGCCGCTACGACGTGGTGAGCTTCCAGGGCCGTGAGCTGCGGCTGCTGCTCGCGAAGAACCCGGCGGGCTGGCTCGAAACGTTTTCGCTGATCGATCCCCCGCCGACCCCGGTGATCCTCTCGGTGAACGCGCGCGGTGCCGACGGCACCGACACCTCCTGGCTGTGGGACGTGGACTACCCGCGGCTGGCCGGTCACCCGATCTTCGTGATCGGTGACCGCAAGCTGGACCTCGCGGTCCGCCTGGAGGTCGCGGGCCTGGACTTCCGGGTGTGCGACACCCTCGACGAGGCCGTGCAGCTCGCGCCGCCCGGACAGATCGAGCTGATCGCCAACTACACCGCCTTCCAGGACGTGCGCCGCCGCGTCGGCAACTAGTACCCATAAAGGACAAGAGCATGAGCGACAACAGCCTGCGTCTGGTGTGGGTCTACCCCGACCTGCTGAGCACGTACGGAGACCAGGGCAACGCCCTCGTGGTGGAGCGCCGGGCGCGCCAGCGCGGCCTGGACGTACAGCGCGTGGACGTGCGCAGCGACCAGCCGATCCCCACCTCGGGCGACATCTACCTGATCGGCGGTGGCGAGGACCGGCCGCAGCGCCTGGCCGCGGAGCGCCTGCTGCGCGACGGCGGCCTGGAGCGGGCCGTCTCGAACGGGGCGATCGTCTTCTCCGTCTGCGCCGGGTACCAGATCCTCGGCCAGGAGTTCGTCAACGACCAGGGCCAGCGTCAGGAGGGCCTCGGCCTGCTGGACGTCGTCACCGTGCGCGGTGAGGGTGAGCGGTGCGTCGGCGACGTCCTCGGGGACATCGACCCGCGCCTGGGCCTGCCGCAGCTGACGGGCTTCGAGAACCACCAGGGCGTGACCCACCTCGGCCCGACGGCCAAGGCGTTCGCCCGGGTGACCATGGGCCGTGGCAACGGCACCGGTGACGGCACCGAAGGCGCGTACAACGACACGGTGTTCGGCACGTACATGCACGGTCCCGTGATGGCCCGCAACCCGCAGATCGCGGACCTGCTGCTGAAGCTGGCCCTCGACGTGAACGCGCTGCCGGCCATAGACGACCGGTGGTACGAGGCGCTGCGCGCGGAGCGCATCGCCGCCGCGACGCAGCCCGCGTAGCGCCCCGCGGACCGCTCATCGGGGCGGCCCCCGCATCATGTGTTCGGCCCGGTTTTCCCTAGGGGGAACCGGGCCGACGTCATTTCGTACGACGAGTACGACCAGCATGTGGAGGATGGTTCAGTCCACCTCTCCACCGCTTGTAGGGTGGCCTCAGTTCCAACCGGACGACGTGGTCCGGTCGTCGGCCCACGTTGCAAAGGTCCGTTCCTGCCATGCGCATAGGTGTGCTCACTTCCGGTGGCGACTGCCCCGGTCTCAACGCCGTCATCCGCTCCGTCGTGCACCGCGCCGTGGTCGACCACGGCGACGAGGTGATCGGCTTCCTCGACGGCTGGAAGGGCCTGCTGGAGGCGGACTACCGCAAGCTCGACCTCGACGCCGTCGGCGGCATCCTCGCCCGCGGCGGCACCATCCTCGGCTCCTCCCGGGTCCAGCCCGCGCACCTGCGCGACGGCGTGGAGCGCGCCCGCGGCCACATCACGGACCTCGGCCTCGACGCGATCATCCCGATCGGCGGCGAGGGCACGCTGAAGGCCGCGAACCTGCTCGCGCAGGCCGGTCTGCCCATCGTCGGTGTCCCGAAGACCATCGACAACGACATCGCCTCCACGGACGTCACCTTCGGCTTCGACACCGCCGTCGGAGTGGCCACGGAGGCGCTGGACCGGCTGAAGACCACCGCCGAGTCCCACCAGCGCGTGATGGTCGTCGAGGTCATGGGCCGCCACACGGGCTGGATCGCCCTGCACTCGGGCATGGCCGCCGGCGCGCACGCGATCGTCGTGCCGGAGCGCCCCTTCGACATCGAGCAGCTGACGGAGATCGTCGGCGAGCGCTTCTCCGCGGGCAAGCGGTTCGCGATCGTCGTGGTCGCCGAGGGCGCCAAGCCGAAGCCGGGCTCGATGGACTTCGAGGAGGGCGGCACCGACATGTACGGGCACGAGCGGTTCGCCGGCATCGGCAACCGGCTCGCCGTGGAGCTGGAGCACCGCCTGGGCAAGGAGGCCCGGCCGGTGATCCTGGGCCACGTCCAGCGCGGTGGCACGCCCACCGCGTACGACCGCGTCCTCGCCACCCGCTTCGGCTGGCACGCGGTGGAGGCGGCGCACCGGGGCGAGTTCGGCATGCTGACCGCGCTGCGCGGGACGGACATCGTGATGGTGCCGCTCTCCGAGGCGACCTCGACCCTCAAGACGGTTCCGGCCGACCGGTACGACGAGGCGCAGACCGTTCTCTGACGTCCCTTTTGTACGCCCCCTCTATCCTGGGCCGCCCCCGCGCGCAAGAGCGTGCGGGGGCGGCACTACTGTGGTGGGGCACCACGGTCAAGGGAGTGAACAGATGGATCACAGCGGGCACGGCATGGACATGCACATGGACATGGACCTGCCGCCGTTCACTCTCGGGCGCGGACTGGAGTTCTCCTTCGACGCCTTCTTCCTGATCGGCTCGCTGGTCGGGCTCGCCCTGTACGGGTGGGGCGTGCTGCGGCTGCGTCGGCGCGGGGACTCCTGGCCGCTGGGCCGGACCATCGCCTTCACCGTGGGCGTGCTGACCGTGATCCTCGTGATGTGCACCAAGCTGAACGACTACGGCATGGTCATGTTCAGCGTGCACATGGTCCAGCACATGGTGATCAGCATGGTCACCCCGATCCTGGTGCTGCTGGGCGCCCCGGTGACGCTGGCACTGCGTGCGCTGCCGCCCGCCGCGCGCGGTCACAAGGGGCCGCGCGAGCTGCTGCTGATGCTCCTGCACAGCCGGTACATGAAGGTGATCACCCACCCGGCCTTCACGATCCCGATGTTCATCGCGAGCCTGTACGCCCTGTACTTCACCCCGCTCTTCGACTTCCTGATGGAGAGCCGGACCGGGCACATCGCGATGATGGTCCACTTCCTCGCGGTCGGCCTGATCTTCTTCTGGCCGATCATGGGCATCGACCCGGGTCCGCACCGGCCGGGCTACGTCATGCGGATGCTGGAACTGTTCGCGGGCATGCCCTTCCACGCCTTCTTCGGCATCGCCCTGATGATGGCGAGCCAGCCGATGATCAAGACGTACGCGAACCCGCCGGCGTCCCTCGGCATCGACCCGCTGCTCGACCAGCAGTGGGGCGGCGGCATCGCCTGGGCCTTCAGCGAGATCCCCTCGGTGCTGGTCCTGATCGCCCTCGTCTACCAGTGGTACCACTCCGAGCAGAGGGCCGCGCGGCGGTCCGACCGGGCCGAGGACCGCAGTGGTGACAAGGAGCTGGCGGCGTACAACGCGTATCTCGCCTCGCTCCAAGCGCGTGGCCAGTAGCGCGACACCGCCTTCGCGCGCCACCATGGGGCATGACCGGATCCGTTAAGGCGATGGCTGTCATGACCTTCGCCGCTCTGGTGGCCGTCGCCACGTATTCCGTGGCCCTCGGCAGCAACGGCTGGCTGTGGTTCGGCTGGGTGGTGCTGGGGCTGCTGACCGCGGGGATGGCCGCCACACGCAATGTCTGAGTAAGGTCCCCTCCGCCCCCTGCATCCCATGGCTCACCGTCCGTAAAATGGCTGTGACAACGGGATATCGACAGGAGCGGCCTGGTGTTCTACCACTTGCTCAAGCACGTGTTGCTCGGCCCCCTGCTGCGGCTGCTGTTCAGACCTCGGATCGAGGGTCTGGAGAACATCCCCGCCGAGGGTGCCGCGATCGTCGCGGGCAATCACCTGTCCTTCTCCGACCACTTCCTGATGCCCGCCATCCTCAAGCGGCGGATCACCTTCCTGGCGAAGGCCGAGTACTTCACCGGTCCCGGGGTCAAGGGCCGGCTCACCGCCGCCTTCTTCCGCAGCGCCGGGCAGATCCCCGTGGACCGGTCGGGCAAGGACGCCGGGCAGGCCGCCCTGCGCGAGGGGCTGGCGGTCCTGGCCAAGGACGAGCTGCTGGGCATCTACCCGGAGGGGACGCGCTCGCACGACGGCCGGCTCTACAAGGGCAAGGTGGGTGTGGCGGCGATGGCCCTGGGCGCCGGGGTGCCCGTGGTGCCCTGCGCGATGGTCGGCACCTTCGAGATCCAGCCGCCCGGGAAGAAGCTCCCGAGGATCCGGCGGGTGACGATCCGCTTCGGCGAGCCGCTGGAATTCTCCCGGTACGCCGGGATGGAGGGCGAGCGGGCGGTCCTGCGGGCGGTCACCGACGAGATCATGTACGCGATCCTCGGACTGTCCGGCCAGGAGTACGTCGACCGGTACGCGGCCGAGGTCAAGGCCGAGGAGGAGGAACAGCGGAAGAAGGCCCGGCGCACCGCGCGCTGAGCCTTCTCCCGCTCGTCCTGGCCGGTCCCGCCCGTCCTTAACGGACGGCGGGGAGCTCCTCCGGCGCCGGGAGGACCGAGGACTCGGCCGGCGCGTCGGACGACAGGGACTTCGCCGCGGCCGGGGCCGGGGCCACGGGGGTGGCGTGCGGGGCGCACGTCACGTCCTTGGCGTCGACCTTGCCGGTGAGGAGGTAGCTGTCCACCCGGGTGTTGATGCAGGGGTTCAGCAGGCTGGTGACGCCGTGCGAGCCCGCGCTCTTCTCGGTGATCAGCCGTGAGCCGGCGAGGCGGCGGTGCAGCTCGACCGCGCCCTTGTACGGCGTGGCCGCGTCGCGCTCGGACTGGACGATCAGTACGGGCGGCAGACCGTGCTTGGCGCCGACCGCGATCGGGGTGCTCTGCTTGGCCTTCCAGGTCGCGCAGGGGAGGTTCATCCACGCGTTGGACCAGGTCAGGAACGGGTACTTCTGGTGCAGCTTGCTGTTGTCCCGGTCCCACTTGGACCAGCTGGTGGGCCACTTCGCATCGGCGCACTCGACGGCGGTGTAGACGGCGTTGCCGTTCTCCGACGCCGCGTTGCCCTTGATGTCCGTCATGTCCGGGGCGATGGCGTCGACGAGCGCCTGCTCGTCGCCGGCCGCCCAGGCCGCGAAGGTCTGGGCGACGGGCACCCAGGAGGAGTCGTAGTACGGGGCGCCCTGGAAGAAGCCGATGAGCTCGGCCGGGCCGACGATCCCGCCGAGCGGCTTGGCCTTGGCCTTGGCGCGCAGCTCCTGCCACTTGGCCTCGACCTTGGCGCGGGTGTCGCCGAGGTGGAAGACGGCGTCGTTCTTGGCGACCCAGTCCTGCCAGTCGTTCCAGCGCATCTGGAAGGCGACGTCCTGGCCGAGGTTGGCCTCGTACCAGATGTTGTCCTGCGACGGGTCCACCACGCTGTCGACGATCATGCGGCGCACGTGGGTCGGGAAGAGCGTCGCGTAGACCCCGCCCAGGTAGGTGCCGTAGGAGACGCCGAGGTAGTTCAGCTTCTTCTCGCCGAGGCCGGCCCGGATCACGTCGAGGTCGCGCGCGGTGTTCGGCGTGGTCATGTGCGGCAGCATCTCGCCGCTGCGCTCCTTGCAGCCGTCCGCGTACTCGGCGGCGAGCTTGCGCTGGGCGCGCTTGTCGGCCTCGGAGTCCGGGACCGGGTCCGCCTTGGGGGCCTTGACGAACTCCTGCGGGTCGATGCAGGAGATCGGCGCCGAGTGGCCGACGCCGCGGGGGTCGAAGCCCACGAAGTCGTAGGCCTTGGAGGTGTTGACCCACAGCGGGCTCTTCGTGGTGACGCGGCGCGGGAAGCGCATGCCGGAACCACCGGGACCGCCGGGGTTGTAGACGAGCGCGCCCTGGCGCTCCTCCTTGGTCCCCGTGCTGCCGATCCGGTCGACGGCGATGTCGATGGTCTTGCCGTACGGCTTCGCGTAGTCGAGCGGGACCTTCACCCAGCCGCACTGGATGGGCTTCTCGAAGCCCCAGTCCGCCGGGCAGTCCTTCCAGTCGATCCCGGTGCGGGCGGCGCGGGCGGCGGCGATCTGAACGCCCAGCGCCTCCGGCAGCCTTCCGTCGCTGCCGGCGGAGGCCGCCGCGGCCGGCGGGGCCAGCAGCAGGCTCGCCGCGAGTGTGCCGGTGATCAGTGTGGCGGCGCTCCCCAGCGCCGCGTTGCGTATCACGTGGTTGTTCCCCCTGCGTCAGGTGCCGCCGTGGGCGGCCGGGTTGGTCGGGTTCGGTCGTCGGCGTGCAGGGGGATCCTGTCGTCTGACCGGGACCCGGCGACAGGGCCGGATCGACTTCTTTGCCAACCCGATAACCGGAAAGGCGTGTACCGCTGAGCGGTGCCTGTTGCGTCCCGCTTTCACCACCCGTAGGTACGGCAGGCCGCGTCGAGCAGCTCGCGCACCAGCAGGGCGTCCGCGGCCAGGGCCGTCACCAGGACGGCCGGACCGGCCAGCGGCGTCACCGCGGCGAACTCCCCCAGGACCGCCGCGGCGGGCGGATCCTCGGCGAAGGCGGGGTCCACGACGAGGAGTTGACCGAGAGCCCGGTACCCGGCCAGGCCCGCCGGGCCGTCCCAGCCGCCGGGTGCGCCGGGGCCGCAGGCGAGCTCCTGGTCCAGCAGCGGACGGCCCCCGCGGTCGACGGTGAGACGGCTGCTCAACAGGCCAGGAACCTCCCCGGTGCGGCCCAGCACCTGCTCCTCGCGCAGCACCAGCCGTGCCGTGGGGGCGAGTCGGACCCGGGTGCGCACCCTCAGGTCGCTGCCGCGCACCGAGACCAGCGGCTCGGGCAGCCACCGCACCGACGCCCCGTCCCCCAAGGCGAGGTGTACGTCGTAGCGCGCGGGCGCGCCGGACCGGCCGGGCAGCGCCAGGGTGGCCGCCGCCGAGGCGAGGGCGAGCTGAGCCCCGGGCCCGGCGGTGGCCTCGACGGTGAGGTGGTCCCCGCCGAGCGGGGCGCTCATCGCGCCGACCAGCATGACCCCGGCCTCGGCGGCCGACGCCGAGCGGGTGCGGCGCAGCGCGAGGGGTCCCTCCCCGGCGAGCAGCGGCAGGGCGGTGCCGCCCCGCCCGTCGGCGACGGCGTGGATGCGGGCGGTGGCCCGCAGGCCCGCCGGGGGCGTCGGGGGTGTCGGGGGTGTCGGCGCCGGGTCGGTGGTGGTCGCGGCGTTCACCGCGAGGACCAGGCGGCGATCCGCTCGCGCACCCAGGCGGCCACCGGGCCGACCCCCTCGGGGCCGCGCAGCGACTGGAAGGCGACGGGGAGTTCGCCGCGCTGTGCGGCGGCGTCGCGGGCCATCCGGTCGAGGTCGGAGCCGACGTGGGGGGCGAGGTCGGTCTTGTTCACGACGAGGAGGTCGGCGGTGGTGACGCCGGGTCCGCCCTTGCGGGGGATGTCGTCCCCGCCGGCCACGTCGATGACGAAGATCTGGGCGTCGACGAGTCCGCGGGAGAAGGTGGCGGTGAGGTTGTCCCCGCCGGACTCGACGAGGATCAGGTCCAGCCGGCCGTTCTCCCGGAAGGCGTCCTCCAGTTCCTCCACGGCCTCCAGGTTGGCGGAGATGTCGTCGCGGATGGCGGTGTGCGGGCAGGCCCCGGTCTCGACGGCGGTGATCCGTTCGGGCGGCAGGACGGCCTCGCGGAGCAGGAACTCGGCGTCCTCGCGGGTGTAGATGTCGTTGGTGACGACGGCCATGGACAGTTCGGTGCGCAGCGCGCGGCACAGGGCGGCGACGGTGGCGGTCTTGCCGGAGCCGACGGGTCCGCCGAGTCCGATGCGCAGGGCCCGCCGGGTGCCGTCGGACCGCAGGGGATCGGCGCTGTGGGTGTGCCGGTGGGGGTAGGTCACGGCATGGTCGAGGTGCATGGGGGGTCTCCTTCAGGGGATTCAGGAAGCGAAGAGGCGTACCGGCCAGTCGGCATGGACCTCCGCCGAGATGTCCAGCAGCGGCGAGGAGGCCGCGGGCAGCGCGTCCGGGCCCTGTGAGCGGGCCCGCAGCGCGGCCCGCTCCGCCCGGGCCGCGACGGCGTCGAGCTCGGGGGCGAGCCGGGCCAGTACCCCGCTCGCCTCGAAGGGGTCCAGGCCGAGCAGCCGCACGGTCGCGGTGGCGGGTCCGCCGACGCTCTCGTACGCCGCCACGTGCGCGGCGTCCCCGGGCCCGAGCCCGGCCGCCCGGGCGGTGACGCCGAGCACCACGGGCTGGTGGGCCCCGCGCGGGAACGCCGCGGCCAGGGATTCCAGTTCGGCGGCGGGCCAGGTGGCCCGGGCGGCGCGCAGCAGCTGCCGCCCGAGCCGCCGGGCGGCGGTGCGCAGCGCCGGCGAGGGGGTCCGGGCGTCGGCGGCGGCGTCGAGCACGGCCGGGTCGAGCCCGAGGGCGGCGGCCGCGGCGAGCGCGGCGGCGGTGAGGCCGGTGGTGTGCAGCCGGCCCCGGCAGAAGTCCTCCAGGGTGGCGGCGTCATGGATCCGGCCCGCCTTGCAGGCGGCCTCCGCCCCGCCGGAGTGGGCGTGGCCCCCGGCGGGGAAGCGGCCGTCCGCGAGGACGAGCAGCGCGGCGCGGCTCATCGGCAAGGACCTCGTCTCAGAACAGGAAGTAGCGCTGGGCCATGGGCAGTTCCACCGCGGGCGCCGGTTCCACGGCCTCCCCGTCGATGGTGACCGTGAAGGTGTCGGCGTCGACCTCGACCCTCGGCATGGCGTCGTTGTTGCGCATGTCGGCCTTGCTCAGCTTGCGGGTGCCCTCGATGGCCACGAACTGCTTGCCCAGCTGGAGCCGTTCGGGCAGTCCGTCGTCGAGCGCGGCCTGGGCGGTGAAGTTCAGGGAGTTGAGGCCGGGGGCGCGGCCGTGGCTGCCGAACATGGGCCGGGGCAGGACGGGCTGCGGGGTGGGGATGGAGGCGTTGGCGTCGCCCATCTGCGCGTAGGCGATCTGACCGCCCTTGATGACGAGTTCGGGCTTGACCCCGAAGAAGGCCGGGTTCCACAGCACCAGGTCCGCGAGTTTGCCGGTCTCGACCGAGCCGATCTCGCGGGCGAGTCCCTGGGCCACTGCGGGGTTGATCGTGTACTTGGCGACATAGCGGCGGGCCCGGTGGTTGTCGGCGGGTCCGTCGCCGGGCAGGAAGCCGCGCCGCTTCTTCATCACGTGGGCGGTCTGCCAGGTGCGCAGCACGACCTCGCCGACCCGGCCCATGGCCTGGGAGTCGGAGGAGATGATGGAGATGGCTCCGAGGTCGTGCAGGACGTCCTCGGCCGCTATGGTCGAGGGCCGGATCCGCGATTCGGCGAAGGCGAGGTCCTCGGGGACGGCCGGGTTGAGGTGGTGGCAGACCATCAGCATGTCGAGGTGTTCCTCGACGGTGTTGACGGTGTGCGGCCGGGTGGGGTTCGTGGAGCTGGGCAGGATGTTCGGCTCGGAGACCACGGTGATGATGTCGGGCGCGTGCCCGCCGCCCGCGCCCTCGGTGTGGTACGAGTGGATGGTCCGCCCGGCGATGGCGGCGAGGGTGTCGGCGACGAATCCGGCCTCGTTGAGCGTGTCGGTGTGGATGGCGACCTGGGCGCCGGTCTCCTCGCACACCGAGAGGCAGGCGTCGATGACGGCGGGGGTGGCCCCCCAGTCCTCGTGGATCTTGAATCCGAGGGCGCCGCCGCGCAGTTGGGAGTGCATCCCCTCGCGGGACATGGTGTTGCCCTTGCCGAGCAGGCCGATGTTGACCGGGTAGGCCTCCAGGGCCGCGAACATCCGGGCCAGGTGCCAGGGCCCGGGGGTGACGGTGGTGGCCTTGCTCCCTTCGGCCGGTCCGGTCCCGCCGCCGACGAGGGTGGTGATCCCGGAGGCGAGCGCCTCCTCGATGATCGTCGGGGAGATGAAGTGCACGTGGGCGTCGATGGCGCCGGCGGTGACGATCTTCCCGTTGCCGGCGATGATCTCGGTCTCGGGGCCGATGACCAGGGCGGGGTCGACCCCGTCCATGGTGTCGGGGTTGCCGGCCTTGCCGATGCCGCAGATCCGGCCGTCGCGGATGCCGAGGTCGGCCTTGACGATGCCCCAGTGGTCGAGGACGACGACCCCGGTGATCACGGTGTCGGGGGCGCCCTCGGCCCGGGTGGTGCGGGCCTGCCCCATGGATTCGCGGATCACCTTGCCGCCGCCGAAGACGGCCTCGTCGCCGGCCCGCCCGGGGCCGCCGCCGAGGTCCTGCTCGATCTCCACGAAGAGGTCGGTGTCGGCGAGCCGGATCCGGTCACCGGCGGTCGGCCCGAAGAGGTCGGCGTACACCTGGCGGGAGAGCTCAGCCATCGAGCGGCCCCCCGGTCTCGCCGCGCAGCCCGGGTACGGTGCGCAGGCCCCCCAGCGGTACGAGTTCCACCGCGACCGGGATGCCCGGCTCGAATCGGACGGCCGTACCGGCGGCGACGTTGAGCCGGAGCCCGCGGGCTGCGGAGCGGTCGAATTCGAGGCCGGGGTTGGCCTCGGCGAAGTGGTAGTGGGATCCGACCTGGACCGGCCGGTCGGCCGCGTTCAGCACGGTGAGACGGGTGACGGGGCGGCCCTCGTTGAGGGGTACCGGGCCGTCCCCGTAGGCGATTTCGCCGGGGATCATGCGGGGGTACTCCGTTTCAGACGATCGGGTCGTGGACCGTGACGAGTTTGGTGCCGTCCGGGAAGGTCGCTTCGACCTGGACGTCGTGGATCATCTCGGGGATCCCCTCCATGACCTCCTCGCGGGTCAGTACGGTGCGGCCCGAAGCCATCAGCTCGGCCACGGTCCGGCCGTCGCGGGCCCCCTCCAGGAGGTGCGACGTGATCAGCGCGATCGCCTCCGGATGGTTGAGGCGGACCCCGCGCGCCCTTCGCTTCTCGGCCACGTCGGCGGCCACGTGGATGAGCAGTCTCTCCTGCTCGTGCGGTGTCAGTTGCACTCGTATCACCAAGCTTCCGGGACAAGATCAACAAGGGGCGGGGCGACCCTACCGGCCTTCAACACTCCGTTGACCTGCGCATATCCGAACCAAGCGCCTCTTGCCCAACACAGGGAAAGGCTTTCCGCCCCGACCACCGCCGCTTTACCGGATCATGGGTGATCGTTGGCGGTCGAACGTGGCCGCCACGCTAAGCGCTGCGCTTTTCCGTTGAGTTAACCCACGTTTCGGGCAGGTACCCGGTTCAACTCCGATACCCCACGGACCCGATTCCGTATACGGCTCCGCGCACGGATCCCCCATCGAGGAGACAGATGTTCGTCAACCCCGTCCGGCACATCACCTTCGACGCCCTCGACCCCTACCGGGTCGCCGAGTTCTGGTCCGCGGTGACCGGGTTCACGATGCATCCCGACGACGTGGAGGGTGACGACGAGATCATGCTGGAGCCCGGCCGGCCCGGAGTGCCGGGCCTGCTGTTCATCCGGGTCCCGGACGCCAAGTCCGTCAAGAACCGGGTCCACTTGGACATCCAGCCGCCCACCGGCACCCGGGACGAGACCGTCGAGCGTCTGATCGGGCTCGGCGCGAAGCTCGTGGACGACCGCCGCGACGCGGACGGCGTCGCGGGCTGGGTCGTGCTCGCCGACCCCGAGGGCAATGAGCTGTGCATCGAGCGCAGCGCGGTCGAACGCGGCCTCGCCTGAGCGGGTCCCGTTCCAGGCCGGGGTCCGCGGGGTCCCCGTTCCGGGTCCGGGTCCGGGTCCGGTTCCGGGTCCGGTTCCGGGTCCGAGTCCGGCAGGTCAGTAGCCGGTGACGCTCCGCGCCGGGGCCCCGACGCTCCAGGGCAGCGCGATCCACACCGTCTTGCCGCCGTCCTCGGTCGGCGTGACCGAGAGCCGGCCGCCCGCCTCCGCCGTCAGCCAGCGGATGATGACCATGCCCCGGCCGTTGTCCTGCTGGACGGCGGCCGGGAGCCGCTTGGGCCAGCGCGGGTGGCTGTCGGTCACCCCGACGCGCAGCCACTCCTGGCGCTCCAGCCGGACGTCGACGGTGAAGGTCGGCGACTGGCCGAAAGTGTGCTGTACGGCGTTGGTGGCGAGCTCCGAGACGATCAGCCGGACGCTGTCGGCGGTGTCGGCGTCATCGGGGAGTCCCCACTCGCTCAGCACCTCCGCGACATAGCGTCGGGCAGCGGCGACCGAGGCGGGATCGCTCGGCAGAGTGACGGATGCTTCCTGGTGATCTGCCATGGCGACGGTCCCTTTCCCACCGGGGCGAAAAGCCCCGGATCTGTGCTGGACGCCAGAGTGCCACCCATCGTGCCGCCACATCTGCCTTTCCCCCAAGATATGCATATATCTGTCGCTCGATGCGGTGAACTCTGCTACGGAAGAGCGTATTTGGACGGCAGACTGGTGCGAGCTGTGCCGGTGGAAGGAGGCGGGTGTGCAGCACGGTCCCGCGGTGCGCCGACGCAAGCTCGGCGAGGAACTGCGTGCCCTGCGCGACCGGTCCGGACTCACCAGTGGTGAGGCGGCCCGGATCATGGGGTGGCACCAGTCGAAAATCAGCCGCATCGAGACAGGTCGCAGCGGTGTGAAGCCGCAGGACATCCGGCTCCTCCTCGATGCCTACGGGGAGATCGTCAGCCCCGAGCAGCGCGCGCTGCTGGAGGCGCTGTCGGCCTCGGCCGCCGGCCCCGGCCCGGTGGGCGACACCGGGCGCGGCCGCCAGTGGTGGCACGACTACCGGGGGCTGCTGCCCCAGGAGTACCGGGACTTCATCAGCCTGGAGGCGGGGGCCAGGTCGGCCCGCACCGTGGAACTGTCCGTGGTGCCGGGGCTGCTGCAGACCCCCGGGTACGCGCGGGCCGTGACCCGGGCCGCGCTGGGCGGGCTGCCGGAGCCGAAGGTGGACGCGCTGGTCGACGTACGGCTGGCCCGGCAGTCGGTGCTGCGGGCCGATCCCCCGCTGGAGCTGAGCGCCGTGCTGGACGAGGCGGTGCTGCGCCGGCAGATCGGCGGGCCCGGGGTGATGGCCGAGCAATTGAGGCACCTGGCGGAGGTGTCGAAGCTGCCTCAAGTGCGCCTGCAGGTCCTTCCGTTCAGCGTCGGAGGGCATCTCGGCCTGACCGGACCGTTCGTTATTTTTTCATTTCCGGACATCGCTGATCTGGATGTGGTGGTACTCGACCATTTGACGAGTAGCCTCTATCTGGAGCGGAAGGAAGACCTTGAGGCGTACGGCGCCGCGTTCCGCACCATCCAGGCGCACGCCCTCCCGCCCCAGGACTCGTCGGATCTCATCAGCTCACTCGCTGACGACGCGTAAGGAGGCACCCCCGTGTCCGCAACCCCCTTATCCAACAGCGGACTTCTGATCAGCGCGCGGTGGCGGCGGAGCAGCCGTAGCACCGGAATGAACAACTGCGTGGAAGCGGCCGTCCTGGACGGCGGCCTGCTGGCCGTCCGTGACTCCAAGCGGACGGACGGCCCGGCCGTGCTCTTCACCGGGCCCGCCTGGACCGGCTTCCTCGCCTCGGTACGGGCCGACGCGCACGCGTAGCCCGTCCGGGACCACCCGGGAACGCCCAGGACCCCGGCCGGATACGGCCTACCGGCCCTGGCCGTCCGCGGCTCCCGCGGGTGCGGTCGCCAGGATCGTCGCGACCGCCCGATCGATCTCGTCCCCCGTGAGATCGGCCCGGGCGGTCAGCCGCAGCCGGGAGATGCCGTCCGGCACCGACGGCGGACGGAAGCACCCCACGGACAGACCCGCCTCGCGGCAGTCGGCGGCCCAGCGCAGTGCCGCCGACGCCGACGGGGCCCGTACCGACACCACGGCCGCGTCCGGCCGGGCCGCGGTCAGGCCGGACGTGGTGAGTCGCCCGTACAGCTGGGCGGCCACCTCGCGGGCGCGGTCCGCGCGCTCCGGTTCCCGCCGGAGCAGGCGCAGGCTCGCCAGCGCGGCCCCGGCGGCGGCCGGGGCCAGTCCGGTGTCGAAGATGAAGGTGCGCGCGGTGTTGACCAGGTGCCTGATCACCCGGGCCGGGCCGAGCACGGCTCCGCCCTGGCTGCCCAGGGACTTCGAGAGCGTCAGGGTGGCGACCACGTACGGCGCGCCCGCGAGCCCGGCCGCGTGCAGCGCGCCGCGGCCGCCCTCGCCCAGCACGCCCAGCCCGTGGGCGTCGTCGACGAGCAGGGCGGCGCCCTCGTCCCGGCAGGCGGCGGCGTACTCGGCCAGCGGGGCGGCGTCCCCGTCCACGGAGAACACCGAGTCGCTGACCAGCAGCGCACGGCCCTCGTGCGCGGCGAGCGTCTTGCGCGCGGTGTCCGGGTCGGCGTGCGGGACCACGGCCGTCTCGGCGCGCGAGAGCCGGCAGCCGTCGACGATCGAGGCATGGTTCCCGGCGTCGGACACGACCAGCGTGCCCCGGCCGCTGAGCGCGGTGACGGCGGCGAGATTGGCCGCGTAGCCGGAGGACAGGACGAGCGCGGCCTCGAAACCGCAGAAGGCGGCGAGCTCCCGCTCCAGCTCGGTGTGGAGCTCGGTCGTACCCGTCACCAGCCGCGAACCGGTGGCTCCGGCACCCCAGCGCCCGGCCGCCTCCTGCGCTCCCCGGACGGTCTCGGGGTGCCGGGTCAGGCCGAGGTAGTCGTTGCTCGCGAGGTCCAGCAGCGGCGAGACCGGCGGCCGGGGGCGCAGCGTGCGGACGAGGCCGGCCTCCTCCCGCGCGCGCTCCGCGTCATCGATCCACGCGAAGACGTCCACCGGGTCGGGAGTGAGCTCGGGCATCGGCACGTCCTCGTGTTTTGTCGGCAGTCCACAGACCTGCCCCGACCCTAGCTCGCGTGACCGCTGCGCCAGGTGTGGTGATACACACACACCCATCCGGCCATGTTGTGCGATCTCTCCTTGGCCGGGAGCGGGGGTGTGGTCCAGGATCGGGTTCATGGACCTGCTGAACACCCTGGTGGACAAGGGGCTGCGGCGAGAGCTGCCGACCCGCGAAGAAGCGCTCGCCGTACTGGCGACTTCTGACGACGAACTGCTCGACGTGGTGGCCGCGGCCGGCAAGGTGCGCCGCCAGTGGTTCGGCCGTCGGGTCAAGCTGAACTACCTGGTCAACCTGAAGTCGGGCCTGTGCCCGGAGGACTGCTCCTACTGTTCCCAGCGCCTGGGGTCGACGGCCGGCATCCTCAAGTACACGTGGCTGAAGCCCGAAGAGGCCTCCCAGGCCGCCGCCGCCGGTGTCGCGGGCGGCGCGAAGCGGGTCTGCCTGGTCGCGAGCGGCCGCGGGCCGACGGACCGGGACGTGGACCGCGTCGGCAAGACGATCGCGGCGATCAAGGAGCAGAACGAGGGCGTCGAGGTCTGCGCGTGCCTGGGCCTGCTCTCGGACGGCCAGGCGGAGCGGCTGCGGGACGCGGGCGCGGACGCCTACAACCACAACCTGAACACGTCCGAGGCGACGTACGGGCAGATCACCAAGACCCACACCTACGCCGACCGCGTCGACACCGTGCAGAAGGCGCACGGCGCCGGTCTGTCCGCGTGCTCGGGTCTGATCGCCGGTATGGGCGAGAGCGACGAGGACCTGGTCGACGTCGTCTTCTCGCTGCGCGAGCTGGACGCGGACTCGGTGCCGGTCAACTTCCTGATCCCGTTCGAGGGCACGCCGCTGGCCAAGGAGTGGAACCTCACCCCGCAGCGCTGCCTGCGCATCCTGGCGATGGCGCGGTTCGTCTGCCCCGACGTCGAGGTCCGCCTCGCCGGCGGCCGCGAGGTGCACCTGCGCTCGATGCAGCCGCTGGCCCTGCACATCGTCAACTCGATCTTCCTCGGCGACTACCTGACCAGTGAGGGCCAGGCCGGTCAGGCCGACCTCGACATGATCGCGGACGCCGGTTTCGAGGTGGAGGGCGCCGGTACGTCGACCCTTCCCGCGCACCGCTCCGACGTCGCGGCCGCCGCCACCGGC
Source organism: Streptomyces sp. NPDC001549 (assembly GCF_042894025.1). Taxonomy (NCBI): domain Bacteria; kingdom Bacillati; phylum Actinomycetota; class Actinomycetes; order Kitasatosporales; family Streptomycetaceae; genus Streptomyces; species Streptomyces sp. NPDC001549. Next base: position 100,777 of record NZ_JBIAVJ010000022.1, on the reverse strand, counting down.
GGGGGCTGCGGTTCGAACGGCGGCGCCTCGCTCTGCGGTTCGGGCGCGCCCGCCGAGGGTGAAGCCGCGGGCTGCGGCTCTGCGTGCGGCGGCTGCTCCGGCCACGCGCCGGCGGACCGGACGCCCGTACCGGTCCAGGCCGAGGCCGGCGAGGTCCGCCCGGAGCTGGTGGCGGTCCGCCGACGCGGTGCGGGGACGGACGTCGCCCCCAATGCCTGATCAGCGTGCACCGCTGGCCGCCGGCGCGGAACTGCTCGCACTGGACCGGCAGCACGTCTGGCACCCGTACGGCCCGATGCCCGGGCGGCAGGAGCCGCTGATCATCGCCTCCGCCTCGGGGGTGCGGCTGCGGCTCGCCGACCCGTCCCAGGGACACGGTCACGAAGAGCTGGTCGACGGCATGTCCTCCTGGTGGTCGGCGATCCACGGCTACAACCACCCGGTGCTCAACGAGGCCGCCACCGCGCAGCTGGGCCTGATGTCGCACGTGATGTTCGGCGGGCTCACCCATGAGCCCGCCGTCCGGCTCGCCGCGAAGCTCGTCGAGATCACCCCGCCGGGGCTGGAGCACGTCTTCCTCTCCGACTCGGGCTCGGTGTCCGTCGAGGTCGCGGTCAAGATGTGCCTGCAGTACTGGCGTTCGCTGGGACGGACGGGCAAGACCCGGCTGCTGACCTGGCGCGGCGGCTACCACGGGGACACCTGGCAGCCGATGGCGGTCTGCGACCCCGACGGCGGGATGCACGAGCTGTGGCAGGGTCACCTGCCGCGGCAGGTCTTCGCGGACGCGCCGCCCGCCGGTTTCGACACGCCCGTGGACCCGGCGTACGCCGACCATCTGCGCGCGACTGTCTCCGCACACGCGGACGAGCTGGCCGCGGTCATCGTGGAGCCGGTGGTGCAGGGCGCGGGCGGTATGCGCTTCCACCACCCCGGCTACCTGCGGGTGCTGCGCGAGCTGTGCGACGAGTACGGGGTCCTGCTGATCCTGGACGAGATCGCCACGGGCTTCGGCCGTACGGGCGCGCTCTTCGCGGCCGACCACGCGGGGATCACCCCGGATGTGATGTGCCTGGGCAAGTCGCTGACCGGTGGTTACCTCACGCTGGCGGCGACCCTGTGCACGGAGCGGGTGGCGAGCGGCATCTCCCAGGGCGAGGTCCCGGTGCTGGCGCACGGGCCGACCTTCATGGGCAACCCGCTGGCCACGGCCGTGGCCCTGGCCTCGGTCGAGCTGCTGCTCGGCCAGGACTGGGCGACCGACGTCAAGCGGATCGAGGCGGGGCTGCGCGAGGGCCTGTCGGCCGCGGCCGGCATCCCCGGGGTGAAGGACGTACGCGTCCTGGGCGCCATCGGCGTGGTGCAGCTCGACCACGAGATCGACGTGGTGGCCGCCACCCGGGCGGCGGTTCGGGAGGGCGTGTGGGTGCGCCCGTTCCGGGACCTGATCTACGTGATGCCGCCGTTCGTGACCGGTGACGAGGACGTGGACCGTATCTGCCGTGCGGTGTGCGCGGCGGCGCAGGAAGGCTGAGATGTCCGTACTGATGGTGTCCGGGACGGGTACCGAGATCGGCAAGACGGTGGTCACGTCGGCGATCGCGGCCGCCGCGGTGGCCGCCGGCCGTTCGGTGGCGGTGCTCAAGCCCGCGCAGACGGGTGTCGGCCCGCAGGAGCCGGGGGACGCCGCGGAGGCGGTCCGGCTGGCCGGTCCCTCCGTCACGGCGGTGGAACTGGCCCGCTATCCGGAGCCCTTGGCCCCGGACACGGCGGCCCGCCGCTCGGGGTTGCCGACGCTGTCCCCGGCACAGATCGCGGAGGCCGCGGAACGGCTGTCGCTGGACCACGACCTGGTCCTGGTGGAGGGTGCGGGCGGGCTGCTCGTCCGCTTCGACGAGTCGGGCAACACGCTGGCAGACGCGGCCCGCCTGCTCGGCGCGCCGACGCTGATCGTCGCCCAGGCGGGTCTCGGCACGCTCAGCTCCACCACCCTCACGGCGGAGGCCCTGCGGGCCCGGGAACTGACCCCGCTGGGTGTGGTGGTCGGCAGCTGGCCGCAGAACCCGGATCTCGCGGCGCGCTGCAACCTGGCGGACCTCACGAAGTCCTCGGGCCTGCCGCTGCTGGGCGCCGTCCCGGAGGGCTCGGGAACCCTCGCGCCGGACCGTTTCCGCGCGTCGGCCCCGTCCTGGCTCGCCCCGTCCCTGTCGGGCACCTGGTCGGCGGAGTCCTTCCTGTCCACCTGGCCCCCACCGTCCTTCACCCCCGCCGCCACAAACCCCAGCCCCGCCGGCGTTTGAGGCGCGGGGTCCGGGGCGGAGCCCAGCCGACGTCAAACCCAGCCCCGCCGGCGTTTGAGGCGCGGGGTCCGGGGCGGAGCCCAGCCGACGTCAAGCCCAGCCCCGCCGGCATTTGAGGCGCGGGGTCCGGGGCGGAGCCCAGCCGACGTCAAGCCCAGCCCCGCCGGCATTTGAGGCGCGGGGTCCGGGGCGGAGCCCCGAATCCTTGAGGTGCGGCCGCCCGACCACGGTCAGCCGCACCCACCGGCCCAGGCCCAGGCACGGGCACCGGCACCGGCACCGGCACCGGAGGCTAGCCGAGCGGCTTGACCCAGCGCGTCCACAGCTCCTGCGGCCGGTAGCCCACCGCCTCCCACACCCGGTGCGCCCGCTCGTTGCGATCGAGCACCCTCGCGTCCCCGCGCCGCCCGCCCAGCGCCACGAACCGCTCCTCGGCGGCGGCGAGCAAGGCGGCCCCGATGCCCTGCCTCCGGTACGCGGGGTGCACGGCGAGCCGGTAGAGGTGACAGCGCCACCCGTCGAACCCGGCGATCACCGTGCCGACGAGTTCCCCGTCACGCCGGGCGAGCAGCAGCGCCTCGGGGTCGCGATCGTGCAGCCGCTCGACCCCGGCGAGATCGTCGCTGATACTCGTTCCCTCCGCGGCGGTCTTCCAGAAGGCCAGGACCGCGCCCAGGTCTGCCGCCGCCGCGGAGCCGATATGAAGATCAGTCATGGCCGAATCCCATCATCCGGCCGCGCTCCGCCAAAAGAATGATCCGTTCCCTTTGCCCGTCCTTTACCATGTGGTGAAAGGTCCCTCTTGAGCGAAAGGTGTGAGCGTCCGCCCATGGGCGAGCCTCCCAGTCCACGACATACGCGTTCGCGACATCGCGCGGTACCCCACCTCCTGGCCGATCCTGGGACGGAGGTGATCGACCGATGACCGAGGTGCTCCTGCTCGTCGTGGCACTGCTGCTCTGCCTTGCCTGCGGAGTCTTCGTCTCGGCCGAGTTCTCGCTCACGACCGTCGAGCGCAGCGAACTCGAACAGGCCGTTGAACGCGGCGAGCGCGGGGCCGACAGCGCCCTGGCCGCCGTCCGCACCCTGACGTTCCAGCTCTCCGGCGCCCAGCTCGGCATCACCGTCACCGGCCTGGTCATCGGCATGATCTCCAAGCCGTCGATCTCCGCCCTGCTCCAGGGCCCCTTCGAGGCCATGGGCCTGTCGGCCGGCACGGCCTCCTCCGCCGCCCTGATCCTCGGCACCGCGATCTCCACCGTCGTCCTGATGGTCGTCGGCGAGCTGGTGCCCAAGAACTGGGCGATCTCCTCCCCGCTGGCGGTCGCCAAGCGCGTGGCGACCACGCAGCGGGTCTTCAGCCGGGCCTTCAAGCCCCTGATCAGCCACCTCAACACCACCGCGAACCACCTGGTGCGCCGCTTCGGCATGGAGCCGGCCGAGGAGCTGGCCTCCGCGCGCACCCCGCAGGAGCTGGTCGCCCTCGCGCGTCACTCCGCGAAGGCGGGCGCGCTGGAGAAGGACACGGCCGAGCTCTTCGTCCGGACCCTGAACCTCGCCGACCTGACCGCGGAGAACGTGATGACCCCGCGCGTGCAGGTCACCGCCCTCGACGTGCAGACCACCGCCGAGGACGTGGCGAACGCGACGCTGGCCACCGGCCTGTCCCGCTTCCCGGTGTACCGGGGCAGCCTCGACACGGTCGTCGGCATCGTCCACATCAAGGACGTCCTGGCCCTGCCGGCGGCGGAGCGCCGCCGCCGTCCCGTGTCGCAGCTGCTGCGCGAGCCCCTCCTCGTACCGGAGTCGCTGACCGTGGACCGGCTGCTGGACCGGCTGTCCGGCAAGCAGACGATGGCCGTGGTCATCGACGAGTACGGCGGCACGGCCGGGGTGGCCACGCTGGAGGACATCGTCGAGGAGGTCGTCGGCGAGGTCCGCGACGAGCACGACCCGCACGAGACCCCGGACCTGGCCCCGGCCGGTACGGACGACTCCGGGCGCCTGCTCTACTCCGCCGACGGCGCGGCGCGCACCGACCAGCTCCGGCGGATCGGACTGCACGTACCCGACGGTCCGTACGAGACCCTGGCAGGCCTGATAGCGACCGAACTCGGCCGGATCCCGGCGGTCGGCGACCACATGGAACTGAACGGCTGGCAGCTGAACGTGGTGGACGCCGGCGGGCGACGGGCCGCGCGCGTGCTGCTGCACGCCCCGGCCGGGCCCACCGCGGGAACGGAGGAGGCCCGATGACCGTCATCCAGCTGTTGATCGGCCTGTTGACCCTGGTCGTCAACGCCTTCTTCGTCGGTGCGGAGTTCGCGCTGATCTCGGTCCGGCGCAGCCAGATCGAACCGTACGCCGAGCAGGGCGACCGGCGGGCCCGCGCCGTCCTGTGGGGACTGGAGCACGTGTCGGCGATGATGGCTGCGGCCCAGCTGGGCATCACGCTGTGCACCCTGGTGCTGGGTGTGGTGGCCGAGCCGGCCATCGCCCATCTGCTGACCCCGCTGTTCGACCTCGTCGGGGTACCGGCGGGCGTGACCCACGCGATCTCCTTCGTGGTGGCGCTGACGCTGGCGACGTACCTGCACATGCTCTTCGGCGAGATGCTGCCGAAGAACGTGGCGCTGTCCGAGCCCGTGCGCACCGCCCTGCTGCTCGGGCCGCCGCTGGTGACCCTCACGCAGGTGCTGCGGCCGGTGATCTTCGCGATCAACGCCTTCGCCAACGCCCTGCTGCGGCTGCTGCGGGTGGAGGTCAAGGACGAGGTCGCGGCGACCTTCTCGGACGACGAGCTGGCGCGGATGGTCAAGGACTCCAGTGACGCGGGGCTGCTCGACGACCGGGCGAGCGAGCGCCTGCACGACGCGCTGGAACTGGGCCGGCGGCCCGTGACCGATGTGGTGCTGCCCGCGGACCAGGTGGTCCCGGCCCGGGAGGGCATCACTCCGGCCGGGCTGGAGCTGCTGTCGGCCGATTCCGGGTACTCCCGGTTCCCGGTGATCGACGCGCAGCACAAGATCCTGGGCTACCTGCACGTGAAGGACGCCCTGGACGCGGACGACGAGGAGCGGGAGGCGCCCTTCCCGGTGACGGCGCTGCGGCCGATCGCCCAGGTGCGGGCGGAGACCCCGCTGGACGACGTGCTCACCGCCATGCGGCGCAGCCGTACGCACCTGGCGGCGGTGCTCGGGACGGACGGCGCCATGACGGGCCTGGTGACGATGGAGGACGTCCTGCGGGAGCTGTTCGGCAGGCCCGCCTCCACGTGATCCTTCGAGGCGTGCGGTCCCCGGCCCCGCGAGGCCGGGGTACCGCGCGGTAACATCACTCCGCCATGGAGATGAATGCCTCGTACACCAGTTTTGTCGCGATCGGTGACTCCTTCACCGAGGGCATGTCCGACCTGCTTCCGGACGGCTCCTACCGCGGCTGGGCCGATCTGCTGGCCGCCCGCCTCGCCGCCCGGGAGCCGGGCTTCCGCTACGCGAACCTCGCGGTCCGCGGCAAGCTGATCGGCCAGATCTCCGAGGACCAGGTCCCGGTGGCGGCGGCGATGGGCGCCGACGTGGTGACCCTGGTGGGCGGACTCAACGACGCCTTGCGCCCCAAGGTGGACATGGGCCGGGTCCGCGACCACCTGGAGTCGGCGGTGGAACTCCTCGCCCCCTCCTGCAAGCGCCTCGTCCTGATGCGCTCCCCCGGGCGCAACGGGCCGGTGATGGAACGCTTCCGGCCGCGCATGGAGGAGCTCTTCGCCATCATCGAGGAGCTCGCCGCCCGGCACGGTGCCGCGGTGGTGGACCTGTACGGGGCCTCCGTGCTCGCGGACCCCCGGATGTGGGACGTCGACCGGCTGCACCTGACCGCCGAGGGCCACCGCCGGGTGGCGGAGGCCGTCTGGCAGGCCCTGGGCCTGCCCGCCGAACTGGACTGGCGCACCGAACTGCCCGTCTCCGCTCCCCCGGGCTGGACCGTACGCCGGGCCCAGGACCTGAGCTTCGCCCGGCAGCACCTGCTCCCGTGGATCGGCCGCCGCCTGACGGGCCGCTCCTCCGGGGACGGCCGCCCTGCCAAGCGCCCCGAGCTGCTGCCGTACGGGGACGCGCCGCTCTCGTAGCAAGGCACAATCCCGAGCGGTGGCCCTACCTGCGTAAACACACAGCGGTGGCCCAAGTAGAATCCCTCCACTGTTCTACTCCTGGAGTCATCTACGCAGGTCAGAGGGTTGTGAATGGATGTGTGAGAGATCATTTCTCACAATCTCTCACACGAGCTCTTTTTGATCTCCGCCGTGGAAGACGTCCAGGGCGGCCGCGGCGCCCCTCATGTCCTCGGCTTCGATGGACACGTACTTGCGCTTGGTGAAGGCCGCGTTCGTGTGGCCGGCCCACGCGGCAAGAATGACGTCGGGCACGCCGCTGAGCGCCAGGGCCTTGAGGACGGAGTGGCGGGCGTCGTACAGCCGCACACGGCGGAGCTTCAGGTCCGCCATCATCTGGTACGCGTACTCCCGTAGCTGCCGCGTGTTCAGCGGGATGCCCAGCTCGTTCACGGCGACGTACCCGGCGTCCGTGTACGCCTCGCCTGCAGTCTCCTTCTCGCGGCCCTGCTGTAGGCGCAGGGCCCGCAACGCCTCCCACGGGCCGCGGGGCAGCGGGAGGACGCGCTCACCGGATGCGGTCTTGGTGTCCTTCTCCAGCACCCGGTGATTGCCGATCATCGTGCGGGTTTGGGTGATGGACAGCAGGCCGTCCTCGAGGTCGACGTCGACCCATCGCACGCCGCACACCTCAGCCGGCCGAAGCCCCATCAGCGACAGCAGCAGCGGCGCGAATAGACGGTCCTGATTGATGCCACGGATGAACGTCTGGACTTCCGCCACGGTCCACGGCTTGACCCTGTCCCGCTCCCGCTTATCCGTCTTCTTGTCGGCGAGCGAAGGCCGCACCTCGGCGGCCACGTTGACGGCAACCAACTTCCGGACGACAGCCCGGGACAGCGCCCCCCGGAGTCGGGTCAGGACCCCCTCGACCGTGGACACCATCAGGCGCGTGCCCTTCTCCCCGCCCCTGCGGCGGCCGCCAGCCACCAGCTCATCAACGAAGTCGCGGACGTCGTCCTCGGTCAGCTCCTGGAGACGGATGTGCCCGAGCTGGTCGTAGACGTGCACCAGGGCCAGGCGGTACGTGCGGATCGTCGTCTCCTCGACGTCGCGCCGCTTGTACTCCAGCCACTGATCGAGCCACTCGCCCAGCGTGATCTTATTCGGGACGATCAGCGTGCCCGCGGCCCGCCCTGCCTCGATCCGCGCACGCTCGGCCCGGACTTCCTTTTGGGTGTCCCGGGTGATGGTGAGCTGGATCCGTTTGCCGGTCTCGTCGCGGCCGGCGTCGACGACCGTGCGATACCGAACCGCCCCGTCTCGCAGGACGATCCGCTTGGGCTCAGCCATCGCCGCCCCTCCGTTCCCTCATGGCTCCGGGGATGCGGTCGTCGCCCTGCGGCGCGAAGAGTCCGATGGGTCGCGAGTAGAGCAGGAACTCGGTCAGGTACCGGTGGGCCTCCTCATCGTCGACTCCGTCCGGGAAGCGCAAGGGGTCGTTGCACCACGCCCAGTGCCAAGCCGCCTTGGCGTCGACCTGGCCCGCCCCTGTGACCTCCGTGGACTGCCGCGCATCGACGGGAAGCAGGAGCGTCACCGGAGATACCCCTAGAACCACGGCAAGCGCCATCAGATCGTCGACAGACACCTGCCTTTCGCCCCGCTCGATCTTGGCCACCGCCGACGGGGCGATCGGCCGGCCAGCCTTGGCGAGCCTTCCTGCAAGCTCATAGGTCGACCATCCGCGCACGTCATCCCGCAGGCGACGCACGTTCGCGGCCACCGTTGCGGCGGTCGCTCCCATCTCCACGGCGCCGCGGCGCTTCTTCTGCTCGTCAGTCATGAACAGAAGACTAGGAGTCAATTGAATCTTTCTCCGCGTCGGGGTGTCTGCTACTTTTGGCTTCATGGACCCAGTCTAGGGTCACACGAACCTAGATTCAACTCGCTTGGAGGCATAATGGCCGAGGAGTTCCTGACTCCCAGGCAGGTCGAAGGGGAGTACGGCTTCCGCGTTCAGACGCTCGCCCAGTGGCGGTGGATGGGCCTGGGGCCCGAGTACATCAAGCAGACACCCGGCAGGGGCGGGCGCATCAAGTACCGGCGCAGCGCCATCGAGGCGTGGCTGCTGGCCCAGACCGTCCAGACCGGAGGTGCCGCGTGAAGAAGTCCTCACAACCCACCCTGGCCGACGTCCGCAAGTGGCCCGCCACCGTCAGCGTGGCCGAGGCCGCGCGCGCTATCGGTTGCAGCCGCAGCCACCTGTACGAGCGGGTGAAGTGCGGCGAGAGCCCCGTCAAGACCATCCCCGTGGGCACCCGCCATGTCGTCATCACGGCCGACCTTGTGCGGCTGCTGTCCGGGGAGGCGCGGGAAGCAGCATGAACGGAAACGCAAAGAAGGGCCGGCTGGACCCCGGCCCTTCTCAGGAAGTCTCCGCGCCTGGCGGGTCGACTGAGGCCAGCTTGCCACAGCAGCAGCCCGCCCGGGTACCCGGCGCGTGGCCGACCCTTCCGCCGATTACCAGCTGGCCGGTGTACGGCACTCCCGAGTTCTACGCCGCTGACCCGCTCAGCCGGGAGAAGCGGTTCAGCGTGTTCGTCGCCGCCGAACAGTGGCGGCTGCAGGGCCAGGCCCTCGAGCAGCTCGACGACGTCGACTGGTACGTCCACGTCTTCGGCGACGCACGACGGCTCGCCGCACAGATCCTCGCCGCCACCAACCGCATCCGCGGCTTCCAGGAGATCCGGGAAGCCCGCCAGGTGAAGCGCGAGCCGCACCAGCTGCAGGCCACCCCCGGATGGCCGCCCATCCGCGTCCCCGGCGGCGACGGCCGCTACCTCACCTACGCAGACGAGAGGGGGATGGCCGCGTGACCAACCCCGAAATGTGGCCGGAGGACTGGGGGGCAGGGCCGCCCGACGTTCCCCGCCCCGGGGTGCCCGAGCCGCGACTCGCCGTCGCCGAAGCCCCCGCCGTCCCAGTGCCCACGTGGCGCCCCCGGGACCTGCAAGACGTCCTCGACGGCACGTACAAGGCGCCGCAGCCCACCATCGGTCGCCGCAATGACGGCGTACCGCTCTTCTACGCGGGCCGCATGCACTCCGTCGTCGGCGAGTCGGAGGGCGGCAAGACCTGGTTCGCCCTCATGTCCGTGGCCTACGAGCTGGCAGTCGGGAACGCGGTCGTCTTCATCGACTTTGAGGACGACGCGCCCGGGGTCGTCGGCCGGCTGCTCGCCCTCGGCGCCAGCATCAAGGACATCAGCGACCGGTTCGCGTACATCCGGCCCGAGGAGCCGCTGACCATCGGCCTGAACCGGCTGGAGATCGGCCAGGCCCTCAACGACCTCCGGCCCACGTTCGTCCCCATCGACGGCGTCACCGAAGGCATGGCCATGCACGGCCTTGAGCTGAAGGACAACACCGACGTCGCCAAGTTCGGCCGCATGCTGCTGCGGCCCATCGCTGAGATGGGCGCCGCGGTCACCACCCTCGACCACGTCGTCAAGGACAAGGAAGGCCGCGGCCGGTACGCCATCGGAGGCGTCCACAAGCTCAACGGGCTCAACGGCGCCATGTACGTCCTTGAGAACCGGTCGCCGTTCGGGGTCGGAGTCACGGGCAAGTCCACGGTGCGGATCGCCAAGGACCGGCCCGGCCAGCTCAGGCGCCACGCCCTGCCTCATCAGAGCGGCCTCCACTGGTTCGCCGACTTCGTCCTGAAGTCCCACGACCCCACCTTCACCGAAGGGATCCTCTACCCGCCCATCGAGAACGACGGACCCATCCGGCACGCGGACGTTATGAAGAAGATCTCCGACGCCATCGCGAACGCAGGCGAGCAGCTGAACGTCCGAGGGCTCGAAGCCCGCGTCGGCGGCCAGAAGGCCGTGCTGGCGACAGCTCTGGCTGCCCTCGTAGACGAGGGGTTCGTCGCGGTCGAGCAGGGGCCGAACCGGTCCAAGCTCCACACCCTCATCAAGCCCTTCGAGCCGGAGGAGTAGCAGGTGTCCCCGTGTCCCCCGAGTGTCCCCCCGGTGTCCCCGGGGGACACGGTCCCACCGGTGTCCCCGTGTCCCCCGTCCCCCTATAGGGGGGACACGTGGACGGGGGACACCAAGCCTCCAGAAGAAGAGCTCTCAGACGTCCCCCGTCCCCCTCTTTCTTGCTGCCGCCTTTCGACAGCCACCACAGACGAGGAGTAGACGCATGATCCCCGCCACTCAGCCGTTCCAGGCGCGCTACCGACAGGGTGCCAATCGTCCGGACGGAACCGAGGCCACCTACTTCACGACGAAGCAAGTCGTCGCCTGGGACGACGACGGCCACCCGCTCGTCGTCGGACGCAACAACACGCTGTGCCGGGCCGACTGCTGGAGCAACTACGAGGACGTCTGCCCCGAGAACGGACCCGTCGTGGCAGCCATCCCCGGCGGCGGCTGGCGGGCCCAGTTCAAGGACGGCGACGACATCTTCACCATGCCGGTCGTCGCATGGCTCATCACCGACGACGGCTTCTGCAGGCCCACCAGCGCGGACACGCAGGGCTTCTGCGACGACCCCCGCGACTCCGTCAACTTCGTGCAGCTGATCGAACCCGAGCCGTCATGACCCGCCGGGTGCCTCTCTTCTGTACTGCCTGCGGGCACCCCGTCCGCCGAGGCAAGTACCGGCTCTGCCTGGCCGGCTGCGGGGCCCGGATCCACACCGACCGGCGCAGCCCCTGCCTCGACGCACACGCCCCCGTCTGCCCCAACCACACCCCCCACCCCCTCGCCGAATAGCCCCCTCCCCGGGGTGCCACCCCACCCCGGGGCTCAACCTGACCCACCAGCAGCAGCACGTTCTACCGGAGGAGACATGACCGACGTCAACGACCTCGTCGAGCAGCAGATCGACGCAGCCAAGCGCAGACGGCAAGCGCAGCAACAGAGACGAGCAGCACTCGACACAGCACGGCAGCACGGACTCACCGCACGGCACCGGGCCAAGCTCGCCCGCATCAACACCGTCGAGCAGCACGGTGCACGACTTGCACTCGCAGCACTACGACGCGACAGCATGGGCGTCGCCGTCCTCCTGGAGGCCCTCGACCCGGCCACCAGCCGCCAGGCCGCCGCGATAGCCCTCGGCGCGCTCGCCGAGCTCGGACTGTCCGGCCGGCCCGGCAACGTCGTCAAGGCACGCGACGCGCTCGCCCGCATGGAAGCCAGCGGACCCGACCCCGCAGCCTGACGGGTAGGGGAGTTCAGATCGCGAGTTGTGTTCCCTGGGGGCCCGCCGCGGTCAGAGAAAAACACCGCTGCTCAGATCGTGAGGTAGGGGGGCCTAAGGAGGAACCATGGCAGAACAGACAGTCGACGAGGGCGAGCAGGAGAAGCCCGCGAAGAAGCGAAAGCCCCTGAAAGTGCCCGTGGACAAGCCGCACTGGCTGACCGGCAGGCACTACGAGTTCGTGGAGATGGATCCCACGTCGCCCGGCATTCAGCACTGGGACGAACGCCTTTGGAGGCAGGCATGAATGTGAGAACGGTGGACGGCCCGGAGGGTTCGGGCGCGCTCCTGGCCCTGGATGTGCTGGAGCACGCGGAGAGCGTTCCGGCGGGCCCGTGGACGGTGCAGCTGGGCATGGCCGCGGTGCTGGATGGCGCCGGCGCGGTGTGGTTCGTCGAGGACGGCCAGGTGTCCCGCGTGGTTCTCATGGCGTGCACCTGCGAGCACGCCGAAGTGACGACGTACAAGAACGGGTTGGAGATCTGCCGCTCCGTGGCATCTACCAGCTAGAATGATCGCAGGTTGATCGATGGCCGCTATGGTCCGCGAGATTCCCACTCCGTGAGCGTGACGCTCGCGAGAGGCCAGCAGTTCGGCCGGCTTATCCCGTCCGCCCGACTGTCCGCCTCTCGCCAGCCGCCGCCGGGTGGCTCGCCCGCCAGAGTCCGCGCGTCCACGCCCCCGGCTTCCCCTGTCGAGCCAGCGATGCTCCGGCCGCCTCTCCATAAGGCCACCGTCGAGCCGCCCGTTCCAGCCAGCCGGGAAGACACCCACGACTTCCCGAAGGAACATCACCATGCAGAAGAACGCTGAGCAGATCCGCGACGAGTGGACTGCGACCCTCAAGGCTGCCCAGGACATCGCTGCCAAGGCCGAGTCGGAAGGGCGCGACTTTTCCGCGGCGGAATCCGCCGAGGTGCAGCAGGCCATCGACGACGCCAAGCGCCTGAAGTGCGAGTACGAGCGCGCCAAGGCGACGGAGACGATGCGGGGCGCCCTGAACGCGCTCGGCGAAGGCCTCGAGCCGGGCGCCGGCCAGAAGGACGCCACGATGCACCCGCGGGTGAAGGCGTCCGGCGGTACAGACTGGGCCGACACGATGCTGAAGCAGCTGGGCGGCGCCCAGGGCTACAAGGGCATCCTCGCCGGCGGCACGATCGCCGTGAACGTCCCGCTCAACCCGGACCCGGTCCGGATCGACGTGCCTGTGCTGTCCCTGCGGCAGCTCATCCCGACCGTCCAGAACTCCAGCGGCCGCTTCGCGTACCTGCGGCAGACCGTCCGGACGAACAACGCGGCCGTCGTCGCCGCGGGCGCCCTGAAGCCGACGTCGGTGTACACGCTGGCCCGGGTCGACGACCGCGTGCGGACGATCGCGCACCTGTCGGAGCCGATCGCCAAGCAGGATCTCGACGACATCGGCATGCTGCGGCAGTTCATCGACCAGGAGATGCGCCTGGGCCTCGACATCGCCCTCGAGGAGGAGATCCTGGAAGGCTCCGGGTCGGGCGAGCACATGACCGGCATGGCCAACGTGTCGGGCTCCCAGTCGCAGGCCTTCGCCACGGACATCCTGACGACGGCGCGTAAGGCGGTGACGAAGCTCGAGCGGTACGGCTACCTGGCGCGCGCAGGGTTCGTCATGACGCCGGAGGACTGGGAGGCGTTCGAGCTCCTGCAGGACAACGAGGGCCGCTTCTACTACAACGGCCCGGCGGGCCCGGCGGTGAACGCGGCCACCCGCCGCCTGTGGGGCGTGCCCGTGGTCGTGTCCGACGCGGCGACGGCCGGTACGGCGCACCTGGCGGACTTCTCCCAGATGCGGCTGCAGGTGCGCCAGGAAGGCGTCCTCGACTGGTCGGAGAACGTCTACCGCCCGGACGGCATCAGCGAGGGTGTCGGCGCCTCGGACTTCGAACGGAACCTGGTCACGTTCCGGTTCGAGGGCCGGTTCGGTCTGGAGATCCTCCGGCCGTCCGCGATCGTCGAAATCGACCTGACCGCGTAAGGGGCTGGCTATGCCCAACGTGGGCTATGCCACCATCCAGATCATCCCCTCAGTCCGTGGGATAGGCGGGGCCATCCGGCAGCAGCTGGAAGGCCCCGCCGGCCAGGCGGGCAGTGCGGCGGGTGACGCGGCGGGTGGGCGGCTGAAAGATTCGCTGAAGGCCGGCGCTGCGGCGGCCGGTGTGCTGGCCGGTGCTCTCCTGGTGAAGGGCATCACCGACGCGGTCGGCCAGATGAACGCCAAGAGCATGCTGCAGGCGCAGCTCGGCACCACGGACAAGGTGGCAGCCCAGCAGGGCAAGGTCGCAGGGAAGCTGTTCGCGTCCGGGGTCACCGACTCCTTCCAGGGCGCCGCGGACGCCATCAAGAGCGTTATGCAGGCCGGGCTGGCCCCGCCCGGGGCGACCGAAAAGCAGCTGCAGGCCATCGCCACGAAAGCGTCGGACGTGGCGACGGTATTCGGGCAGGACCTGGGCGGCGTCACGAACGCCGTGTCGCAGCTGCTGCGTACAGGACTGGCCCCGTCCGCCGAGCAGGCCTTCGACCTCATCACGCGCGGCTTCCAGTCGGGTGCGGACAAGGGTGGCGACCTCCTCGACACGATCAACGAGTACGGCGTCCAGTTCAAGAAGGCCGGCCTGGACGGCTCCGCAGCGGTGGGGCTCATCAACCAGGCGATCCAGGCGGGCGCCCGCGACTCCGACGTGGCCGCCGATGCCATAAAGGAATTCAGCATCCGCGCAGTGGATGGATCGAAGACCAGTCAGGACGGCTTCAAGGCGCTCGGCCTGTCCGCCGACGACATGGCCGCCAAGTTCGCTGCGGGAGGCGCCACCGCGAACGGGGTGCTGGATCTGACACTCGACCGCCTGCGGGACATCAAGGACCCGGTCCTGCAGGCGCAGACCGCGGTCGCCCTCTTCGGCACCCAGGCCGAAGACCTGGGCTCGGCGCTGCTGGCGATGGATCCGTCGACTGCCGTGGCTGGCCTGGGACAGCTCGACGGGGCTGCGAAAACCGTGGGCGACACCATCCGGTCGGGCCCGGCACATGAGGTCGAGGTGTTCACAAGGAACCTGCAGCAGGGGTTCGTCGAGGTTCTCGGCGGCACGGTCATCCCGGCCGTCGTCGACCTGGCTCACTGGCTGAAGGACGGCCTGACCGGGTCCCTGCGCGTCATCAACGACGCGATCGGCAGCACGGTCTCCTGGTTCAAGGAGTGGGGCATTCTCCTCAGCCCCCTCGTGGTCCTCGTGGGCGCCCTGACAGCGTCGATGATCGCCTCGGCTGTTGCGGCCGGCGCGGATGCTGTCGCGATCGGCATCGTTACCGCCGTCATGCGTACAGCGGGGGCCGTCACCAAGGGCTTCGCCGCGGCGCAGGCCCTGCTGAATGCGGTGATGGCTCTCAACCCGATCACGCTGATCGTGATTGCGCTCGTCGCCCTGGCGGCCGGTCTGGTCGTGGCGTATCAGAAGTCGGAGACGTTCCGGGCGATCGTGCAGGGAGCATGGGCGGGAATCCAGACGGCGGCCGCCTACGCCTGGTCGATCCTGAAGCCGATCCTCACAGCGATCGGCGAGGCGGTCGTGAACCTGGCAACGCTGTTCATCACCGTCTTCATCACGCCGACGATCGCCGCGATCAAGCTCCTCAGCCCGGTCGTCACCTGGCTGTGGGAGAGGGCCATCAAGCCCGCATGGGACGGGATCGCTGCAGGGGCGAAGTGGCTGTGGCAGAACGGCATCAAGCCGGCGTTCGACAGCATCATGTTGCAGATCCGGCTGCTCGGCAGCGCGGCCATGTGGCTGTGGCAGAACACGATCAAGCCCGCGTGGGACGGTATCGGCACCGCGATCCAGTGGGTGTGGCAGAACGCGATCAAGCCCGCCTTCGACAACGTATCCAAGGGAGTCGGGTACGTCCGCGACGCCTTCTCGACCGGTGTCAGCGCCATCGGCCGAATCTGGGAGGGTCTGAAGGACATCACCCGCAAGCCCGTCCAGTTCATCATCGACACCGTCTACAACAACGGCATCCGGAAAGTCTGGAATCAGGTAGCTGAGTTCACCGGTTCCAAGCAGCTCGGCGTCCTCACGTTCGCCTCGGGCGGCTCCGTGTTCGGGGCCGGCACCGCCACCTCCGATTCCATCCCCGCACTGCTTTCCAACGGCGAGCACGTTTGGACGGCGCGCGAGGTACGGGGCGCCGGCGGACACGGCGCGGTCGAGGCACTCCGGGCACGGGCTGCCAGCAGCGGATCCGCCTTCGCCAAGGGTGGCGCAGTCGGCCTGCCCCGGTTCGCCGACGGCGGTGTCGTGGACTGGCTGTCCGGCAAGGCCCGCCAGATCGGCAGCGCCCTCATGGACGGCATCGAGTTCATGACCAGCCCGAGCAAGGCCTGGGATGTCGCGACCAAGTTCATCCGCGACCAGATCGGCTCCAGCCTCTCCGGCTCCCAGTGGGCGCAGGCCCTGTCCCAATTCCCGATCAAGATGCTGCAGAGCCTGAAAGAGAAGGTCGTCTCGGCCGCCGAGAACCTGATCGGCGGATCCGCGTCCGGGTCCGTCGCCGCAGCCATGGGCTTCGCCCGGTCACAGGCCGGCAAGCCGTATCAGTGGGGCGGAGCGGGTGATCCCAGCTGGGACTGCTCCGGCTTCATGTCTGGAATCCAGAAGGTCATCCAAGGCCTCAGCCCTGGCGGCCGCCTGTGGTCGACGTTCTCCTTCCAGGGGGACACGGCCCCGGCCGGCTGGAAGCGCAACCTGCGAAGCCCGTTCATGATCGGCATCACGAACGACGGCGTCGGCCACACCGCGGGCACCCTCGCTGGCATGAACGTCGAGTCCCGGGGCGGGGACGGCGTCGTCGTGGGCGCACGCGCCCGCGGCTACAACTCGCCCCTCTTCCACGACCGGTACGGCTTCGCGCCCGCGCTCCGGAAGTACGACAGCGGCGGATGGCTCCAGCCAGGAGTCACCACCGCAGTCAACGCGACCGGCCGCCCGGAGGCCATCCTCACCGCACCCCAGTGGCAGGCCGTCTCCTCGCTCGCCAAGCGGGGGACCGACCAGCGCAGCTACCACTGGACGGTCGAAACCTCGGAGAAGACCGCGGCGGAAGTCATGGCCGACATGGAACGCCGCATGCAGTTCGTCGGCTGAGAACGCAAAGAGGGGCCCTGCGGCGTACTGCCACAGGGCCCCTCTACCGTCGTTACCTTGCAGGTCAGGGGCCTCTACCGGCCCCGCTACCGGGGTAAAGAGGCCCCCCTACTTTGGGGCCCTCCGGGAAGGGGGCTGGACCTGCGTAACGCAGGCCCGGATCGGGGCCTTGGTAGAGCTCGCCCCGCTACCCGGTGAAGGGCACTGCGCCCTCGATGTCGCGCCGCTGGTACCCGGCGCCGTTCACTCCGTCGATCTTCACCTGCTTGCTGGAGCGCTTCACACCAGCCGCGTCGAGATCCTTGGCGAGGCGCTCGGCGTCGTAGTCGCCATAGGTGTCCTCGTCCATGTTGGACAGCCGGTCGAGGAGATCCCGCGTGTACATGCGCGGTGAGTGCTTCATGACCTCGAGGACGTCGGAGATGATGGCCGGCACCCGGAAGCCCTGCTCCTCGGCCCCGGTGACGACGTCTCCGGCGGCGTCGCCGGTGAGCTGCCCGATCGCCTTCCGCATTTCGCGGCCCTTGGCGCACATGGCGTTGAACGCGGCCGTGGTCAGCAGGTCGTTCTTGACGGTGGCGAACGACGCCGGGCCGGTCACCAGGACAACGACGCCCCTGTGGTCCTCCGACAGCACCGACGCGTCGGCGCCCATGGACGCCTTGCCCTTGCCCAGCACCATGTCGGAGGACGTCTGGTCAGTGACCTGGGTGCACGCGCGGATGGTGATGATCTCCCTCAGCTTGGTCGGGACGGATTCGGCGTCGGGGCGCTGGCTGGCGTAGTTGGAGATGAATCCGGCGGCCGGCCCGCGGCGGGCGATGCGCGCCATGTCGTCGATGACGGCCTTGCGTTCCTTCTCGTCGCCGATCGCGATGAAGCATTCCTGCAGCTCATCGACGGTGAAGAAGATGAACGGCATCTTGTACTTCTCGACGATGTACGGCGTCAACTTGCCCTCCGGGCAGACGGACGTGGGGAGTTCCCGCAGGATCGCGAAGCGGCGCTCCATCTCGGTGAGCAGCTCTTGCAGCATGGCCTTGAAGGCTTCGATCGCGTCGTCCTCGGCGCCGAGGACCAGGCGGTGGGCGACCTGCCGCATCTGCATCCAGTCCTGGCCGCCCTTGAAGTCGGCGACGTAGTGCCGCACCCACGGGTCGAGGAGGCCGGCCGCGGTCAGCAGGCGTTGCGTGAACGTCTTGCCGCGGCGGGGCAGGCCACCGAAGAACATCGACTGCCACACCACCGGTACGGCGACCCGGTTGCCGCGGGCATCCTGCCCGAACGGGACCGCGTCCCACACGGAGAAGCGCTCCATCTTCTCCAGCGGCGACGGGATCGGGTCGGCCAGGTACGGGTCATCGTCGGCCACCCACATCGACACCCGGGAGGCGTTGCCGCCCTGGGCGGCCCGGACGCGGGACATGACCACCTGGATTTCGTCTACGCCGAGCTCGGCGGCGAGGGTGGTCCGCTTGGCGAGGACGTCCGCAGCAGTCTTCCCGCCACCCTTCGGCAGGTCGAAAACCACCGCCCAGCCACGGCCGTCACGGACCGGCCCCATGACGCAGATGACTTTGGGTGCGTCCTCGTCGCCCTTGCCGCTTTTCAGGAGGCCGGCGGCGCGCAGCGCGTCATTGAGCTGCTGGGCGTTCATGTCGACGCGCAGCGGGGGGACGCCGTGGTCGAGGAGCTGCGTCTTGCCGCCGCGGCCGAGGTAGGCGAGCGGGGTGACGACGGCGCCGGTCATGCCGGTCAGCAGCAGCGGCGGCGCCAGGTAGAAGCCGAGCGCGGCAGCCGCCACACCAGCGGCGGCCGCTCCGAAGCGCCAGCGGCGGGTCTGGGTGCGTGCGGCGTGAGCCATCTGCAGACGGACCGCCAGGTCGACGTCCTCGGGCTTCAGCTTCGCCTGCGCCTTCAGCGCCTTCACGGCGGCCGTGTGGTCCTGCGCCGACAGCGTCGGCCACAGGCCTACGGTGGCCCGGTAGAAGCCGCGGGAGGCCAGCCACAGCGTCTTGGCCGCGTACTTGGGGACCCGGATGCCGTGGAAGCGGGTGTGCCACCAGCACAGCCGGCCTAGGGCCAGGGTGTTGGCCTTCAGCACGGCCGGGGTGCGGGCCCACGCGGGCAGCACGGGCGCGTCGGGAACGGTCAGCCAGTCCGCGAGCGGGTTGTCCGGCCGGTCGACCGCCTCGACGACCGGGGCTTCTTCTGGGATCGCAGAAGGTTTCTGGTCGGGGACGTGTACGGGCTTGAGAAGGTTCGTGATCGTGTGGCCGTTGACCGGTCCGACGATGGTGTCCGTCATGCTGGAGCTCCTGCTCTCTCCGGAGTGGCGGGGTGCACGGGGCGGCCGGTGACCTTGCCGGGATAACGGCCGCCCCGTGGCGTAGCTACTTGCGCTTGCGCTGCTCTTCCTCGCGCTTACGGGCGCCTTCGATGACCTTCTCGACCTTCCGCTCGAGGTCGCCCTGGTAGACGGTCTGGGAGGCGATGCCCCGCTTGGCCATCCGGGCCGTCAGCCACGTCAGCTTGGCGACCTCACCGACGGTGAACTTGGGATCGGCCATTACCGGTACCCCGCACTGTCGAGCTTGTTCCGCTCACGCCGCACGGTCGCCTCGACGGACGCCTGCTTGGCGTCCGGGACCTTGGCGAGGATGGCTTCTACGGCGTCCTTCTTGGACGCTCCGGCGGTCAGTTCGACGCGCGCCAGGTGCGAGATGTTCGGGCCCTGCTCGACCTGTTCGCGAACCGTGTTCGCCCTGTTCAACACCGGTTCGGGAAGCCCCGAACCGTCCTCGTGTTCGCGGACCTGTTCGGCCGTGATCTTCGCGGCAGCGGGAAAGTGATCAAGCCCGGCGATCTCGTTCAGCTCCCGCTCGGCGGCCAGCAGCTCGAGGCGTGCGGCGACTTCCGCTTTCGCAGCCTGGCGGCGGACACCGGCGATCGCGAGCTTCGCGTTCGCCTTCGACATCTCCGCGGCGACCCACTGCGAGTCGGCCGGAGAGAGGTCCTTGTCGATGTGCTTGAACACCGCCCACCAGAGGACCTTGGCGACCACCGAGACGGCCGCACCGACGGCCGCCATCTGCCAGCCGCCGGCCAGCATGCCCTCCAGGAAGATGGCACCCGCGGCCACCAGAGCCAGTGCCCAGCCCACCTTGCGGGGGAAGTCCCGCTTGGCCGGGTCGAACCGGGCCAGCCACTCCAGCAGGAGGACGGCCAGCCACGCCGCGTCGAAGACCATGCCGGCCGCGTAGCCGACGCCACCGCCGAGCAGCTGCCCGATGCTGTACGTCGACCAGACGATCGCCACGAGCGTGAGGGCCAGGACGAGGGCGCTGACGCCGACGAGCGCCATCGCGTCCCTGTCCTTGGGGAGCTTCGGCATGCGGACCGTGTACGGCTCCGACACCTGGTTGGTGGTGCCGTCGATGGTCCGGTCGACGAGGCGGTGCCGCGTCTCGGTCAGGAACTTCATCGGGCCTCTCCGTTCTTGTCGTCGCGGTCGCCGGGCGCCCAGATCCAGGACTCGCCCATCCACTTCGGGTCGTCGTCCGGGTCGGGGTTGTGGGTGGCCGCGTGCTGGCCGGCGAGAGTGCGGAAGTAGCGGGCGGATTCGGGAGTGACGCTGCGGAAGCAGATCGACCAGCTGCAGACCTGGCAGTCCAGCCGCTCCTCCGGCCGCCGGCGGGCCCACAGGTCGGGCACGATGCGCCACAGGGCGCAGGCCAGGACGACCGTGGCGAGGACGTCGAGCACAGTGCTCATTCGGAGACTCCTTCGGCTACGCGCACCACGCGGTGGGCGGCCAGGTTGGCGCCGTGCCGGTCCGAGACACGGTTCGCGACGATCAGGGCGGCCATGAGGGCCGGAACGCTGGGGAGGGGCCGGGCCGACCGGCCGACGGAACGCAGCGCGGCGTTCTCCGTCGGCCGGCGGATCGGCCAGTGCGAACTCACTCGCCCAGCGACTGCAGGCGGGCCTGCAGCGGGAGGAGTCCGCACAGCACGTGCGTGGCGATGGCGGCGGCCAGATCGCCGAGGCCGTCGGAGTCGAACTCGTGGTGCTCGCCGTCGATCTCGACTACGACCGTCACGTCGCGGCTGCTGTGCTCGGCGAACGGGAACTGCTGCAGGTTCGCCTTCAGAAAGTCGATCCGGCCGTAGCCGGGGACGTTCACCGAGGCGGCGTGCTCGACGCCGTCGTGGCGGATGCCCGAGCGGTGGTTGCCGTCCTGGTGCTCGATGACGCACCAGGACGGCTCGACGAGGAGGACCGGTCCGTGGTCGAGGGTCTGCACGGTCACGGTGTGCGGGGCGCTCACAGCTGTACCCGGCCCTGCTCGCGCAGCGCGGTCAGCTGGGCATGCACCTCACGGAACGTCGCCAGCTGGGACTCGAGGGTGAGGATGACCGTGGCCAGCCCGTCCGGGTCGAGGCCCTCCATGAAGTGGCTGTCGGTGATCTCGACCTGGGCGTGCGGGACCCGCTCGTGCATGTTGCGGGAGAACGGCTCCTGTCGGATGAAGACGCTGAGGACCTGCAGCGGCTCGACGTCGCGGCCAGCGACGGCCAGCGGCAGGGAGACGTTGATGCTGTCGGTGCAGCACCAGATGTCTTCGCGGTGGGTCGGCGTCTCGCGGTCGAGGTCGTGCCTGGCCGTACAGCCGGGCAGGCAAGTGATCTGCAGCAGCTCGCTGGTGTCGCTGTCGATGAACGACCACGTGCGGGCCGGCGGCTCGGCGACGAACTCGGCGGCCAGGGGGAACTGCGCGTCGACGGACCGCTGCGCGGCAGCCAGCTCGATGGCCTCCCGCTCGCTGGCCGTCGGCTGGGTGGGGACCGCGGACAGCTTCGGCTCGGGACGGAACATGCGGGGCAGGTCGGCGGGTACGGTAGAGCTCATGGTTCGACTCCCTCTCATCAGGGTTCGGATCCAGGCCCCGGTAGGCGTTGGTAGCGCCCGCCGGGGCCGTCCTCGTTTCCGAGGCGATGGCTTCACTATAGGTCCAAGCGAACCTATATTCAACTCATTCATCGACGCTCATCCCCATCGCAGATTGCGTCGGGGACGTCTCACACCCGTCTCACGGACGGACTTGAGGGGACGGACCGGAAGTCGCTCTGACCTGTACGTTCCTACGTCGCATGGACGGTACTGGTCTTGTATGGACGGCCTGTAAACTCCCTCCACGTGACTGCCAAGCCCCGCATCCCCAATGTCCTGGCCGGCCGCTACGCCTCCGCGGAGCTCGCCGTCCTGTGGTCCCCCGAGTACAAGGTGACGCTGGAGCGGCGGCTGTGGCTCGCCGTGCTGCGCGCCCAGAAGGACCTCGGTATCGAGGTCCCGGACGAGGCCCTCGCCGACTACGAGCGCGTCCTCGAGACCGTCGACCTCGCCTCCATCGCCGAGCGCGAGAAGGTCACCCGGCACGACGTGAAGGCCCGCATCGAGGAGTTCAACGCCCTCGCCGGTCACGAGCACGTCCACAAGGGCATGACCTCCCGCGACCTGACCGAGAACGTCGAGCAGCTGCAGATCCGGCTCTCGCTGGAGCTCGCCCGGGACCGCACGGTCGCCGTCCTCGCCCGTCTCGGCAAGCTGGCCGGCGAGCACGCCGAGCTGGTCATGGCCGGTCGCTCCCACAACGTGGCCGCGCAGGCCACCACCCTGGGCAAGCGCTTCGCCACCGCGGCCGACGAGCTGCTGGTGGCCTACGACCGCCTCGAGGACCTGCTGGGCCGCTACCCGCTGCGCGGGATCAAGGGCCCGGTCGGCACCGCCCAGGACATGCTCGACCTGCTGGGCGGCGACACCGCCAAGCTGGCCGACCTGGAGCAGCGGATCGCCGCCCACCTCGGCTTCGCCCAGGCCTTCACCTCGGTCGGCCAGGTCTACCCGCGCTCGCTCGACTACGACGTGGTCACCGCGCTGGTGCAGCTGGCCGCCGCCCCGTCGTCGATCGCCAAGACCATCCGCCTGATGGCCGGCCACGAGCTGGTGACCGAGGGCTTCAAGCCCGGCCAGGTCGGTTCCTCGGCGATGCCGCACAAGATGAACACCCGCTCCTGCGAGCGCGTGAACGGCCTGATGGTCATCCTCCGCGGCTACGCCTCGATGACCGGCGAGCTGGCCGGCGACCAGTGGAACGAGGGCGACGTCTCCTGCTCCGTGGTCCGCCGGGTGGCCCTGCCGGACGCCTTCTTCGCCTTCGACGGCCTGCTGGAGACCTTCCTGACGGTCCTCGACGAGTTCGGCGCCTTCCCGGCGGTCGTCGCCCGCGAGCTGGACCGCTACCTGCCCTTCCTCGCGACCACCAAGGTCCTGATGGGCGCGGTGCGGGCCGGCGTGGGCCGCGAGGCCGCCCACGAGGTCATCAAGGAGCACGCGGTGGCCTCCGCGCTCGCCATGCGCGAGCAGGGCGCCGAGCGCAACGAGCTGCTGGACAAGCTGGCCGCCGACGAGCGGATGCCGCTGGACCGGGCCCAGCTCGACGCCCTGATGGCCGACAAGCTGTCGTTCACGGGGGCCGCGGGCGACCAGGTCGCGGTGGTGGTCTCCCGTATCGAGACGATCGCCAAGCAGCACCCGGAGGCCGCCGGGTACGCGCCGGGGTCGATCCTCTGACCCCCGACGAGCTGAACGCCGCCCGCGACCGCGTCCTCCCGGACGTGGTCGCGGGCGGTCTGCGTGTGCTCTTCTGCGGAATCAACCCCGGACTCCTCTCCGCCGCGACGGGCCACCACTTCGCCCGCCCCGGCAACCGGTTCTGGCCTGTCCTGCACCTCTCGGGCTTCACCCCGCGCCGCCTCGCCCCCGCGGAGCAGGAAGAGCTTCTGACCTACCGGCTCGGCATCACCAACGTCGTGGCCCGCGCCACGGCCCGCGCCGACGAGCTGAGCGCCGAGGAGTTCCGCGAGGGGGGCCGCATCCTGACGGCCAAGGTGGAACTGCTGCGCCCCCAGTGGCTGGCGGTCGTCGGCGTCACGGCCTACCGCACCGCCTTCGGCGAGAAGAAGGCGCAGATCGGCCCCCAGGAGCGGACCATCGGCTCCACCCGCGTCTGGGCCCTCCCCAACCCGAGCGGTCTCAACGCCCACTGGACCGCCGAGTCCATGGCCCAGGAGTACGCCCGCCTCCGCACCGCCGCCGAGGCCTCGGACGCCCTCTAGGCCTCCTTAGGGCGGGTCGGTGACCGTGACCCCTGCCATCAGCTGGTAGGGGTCCTCGCCGGCCCACTGCGCCACGTAGACCACCAGCCAGTGGGCGCCGACCCGCCACAGGTGCACGTGGTCGGTGCTGCTGCCCAGCTCGTCCCACGGCTGCGGTATTTCCTCCCCGGCGAATCCGCGGTCCCTCAGCGTCCCCAGGCTGAAGACCTGCGGCTCCCCCCACAGGTCGGTCGCGGCCTGGGCGAGCGCCCCGTACTCGGCACCGATCTGGTCGGCCGCCTCGATCCGGCCCGAACCGTCGTCGTCCCAGAAGCCCCGCGTCCGGGCGAGCTGGACCAGGTGGAATCCCGGGCCGCTGCTGTTTCCTCCGGTCCGGACCGGCTCGGGCGGGAACTCCCTCACCCGGAGCCGGTCGATCGTGTCGAGGTGCTCTGCCGTGGTCATACCGTCAGTATCCCGAGGGCCACTGACAACTGGCCCGGCGTCACGCGTCGCGGCGGCGCACCGCCAGCCAGCCCCCCAGCACCGCGGTCAGCGCCCACAGCGCCAGCACTCCCAGCCCGGCCCACGGACCGAGGTCGCCGTACTGCTGACTGCGCATCATCGCCTGCCCGGCTCGGTCCGGCATGAACTGCCCCACCCCGGTCGCCGCTGCCCCCACGATGAAGGACACCATGACGACGAAGGGTATGAGGATGCTCAGGACGGCCACCCCGCTGCGCAGCACCGCCGTGAGCCCGGCCGCGAACAGCGTCATGAGCGTCAGGTAGAGACCGCAGCCGACAACGGCCCGCACGGTGCCGGGGTCGCCCAGCTCAAGGGCGTCATGGCCCATGAACGATTGTCCGGCCACGAAGGTCAGCAATCCCGCGAGCTGGCCGGCCACGAGGGCGAGCCCGCCCAGCATCGAGATCTTCGACAGGTAGAACCGCGTGCGGTCGGGCACAGCGGTGAGGCTGGTGCGCAGGGCTCCGTTGTGGAACTCGGCGGAGAAGGCGGTGGCCCCGAAGGCTATGGCCGCTATCTGCCCGAAGTTGAGTCCGTAGAAGGCGGCGAGGAGCGGGTCGTCCCCCATGCTGCCCTCCTCGGCCCGGCCCAGGGCCGCAGCGGCCAGCGCCTGGATGCCCACGGTGAGGACGAGGACGGATATCAGCGACCAGAAGGTGCCCCGGAGAGACCTGATCTTGATCCATTCCGAGTGCAGTACGGGGGTTGTGGGCAGTGCGGCGCTCATGGCGAAGCCTCCTGGGGGTACGGGATCGGGTGGACGGTCAGTGGGCCGCGCTGAACTGCGCGTGATCGACGGTGAGGTCGAGGTAGGCCTGCTCCAGCGAGGCGCGCTCGTCGGACAGTTCCAGCAGGGGAACCCCCTCACGGGCGGCCAGGCCGCCGAGCTGCCCGGCCCGTATGCCTTCGACGGTCCATCGCCCGTCGTCCGCGGCCACCAGCTCGAAGCCGTCCCGGGCCAGTGCGGCCCGCAGCCGGACCGGGTCGGAGGTCCGCAGGCACGCTCTCGGGGTGCTGCGGGCGTCGATGAACGCCTCCATCGAGGTGTCGGCCAGGAGCTTGCCCTTGCCGAGCACGACCAGGTGGTCGGCCAGCGCCGAGGTCTCCGACATCAGATGGCTGGAGACCAGGACGGCGCGTCCTTCGGCAGCGAGGGAGCGCATCAGCTCGCGGATCCAGATGATGCCCTCGGGGTCGAGGCCGTTCGTGGGCTCGTCCAGCAGCAGTACTCCGGGGTCGCCGATGAGAGCGGCGGCGATACCGAGGCGCTGGCGCATGCCGAGCGAGAAGGACTTGATCCGCCGCTTCGCGACGGAGGCTATGCCGGTCTGCTCCAGGACCTCGCCCACCCGGCGCATCGGGATCCGGCCGGCCGCGGCGAGCAGGCGGAGGTGGTCGTGGGCGGTGCGGCCGCCGTGGGCCGCCTGGGCGTCGAGGAGGGCCCCGACCCGGTGCAGCGGGTCCGTCAGGTCCAGGTAGTGCAGGCCGCCGATCGTGGCCGTGCCGGAGGTGGGCCGGTCCAGGCCCAGGAGCAGGCGCATCGTCGTGGACTTCCCCGCGCCGTTGGGGCCCAGGAATCCGGTCACCCGCCCGGGCAGGACATCGAAGGTGAGGCCGTCCACCGCACGGTGGGTGCCGTATCGCTTGGTGAGTTCTCGGATCTCGATGCTGTTCATGGCTCAAGACTCGCCGCCGGCCCCACCCCCTTCCCTCCCCCATGCGAGGGTGGCGTCTCCCCCACGTGGGGGAGACGGCCGTGAACAGGACGCTGCCACCATGGAGTCATGAACCGACTGCTGCGCGCTCCGTTCCAACCGGTGACCTATTCACGCTGGTTGCATCTCTGCGTGCCGCTGCTGCTGGTGGCCATATGGATGTTCATCATGCCCGAGTGGCCGTGGGGGCCTCTGCTGGTCATCCTGCCCTTCGGGCTGGTGCCCTGGGTGCGGCTGGCGGAGGGTCTTCAGGCGCAGTTCCTGCTCACGCCGTACGGCAGCGACTCCTCCGACAGCGCCATAAGCCTGGCACCGTCGGCCCATTGGGGGGACCGCTGGCGCACGGTGCTGTGGCTGGAGGCGCGGATGGTCATCGCGGTCGGTGCGGTCGGCGCCTCCGTCTGGCTGCCCACGATCGCCGTGGAGCTCATCGCGATCGCGGTCGGGCATCCCCTGGGCGCCGAAATCCTTCCGTTCATGCCCGATCGATGGCTCGCCGCGCTGCTCGCGCCCGTGCCGCTGCTGCTCCTCATCGTCGTCGTGTCCCTGCTCGGCGAGTTGATCACCGCGGTCGCCACCCGCTTGCTCAGCCCGTCCGCCGCCGAACGGCTGACCGCGCTGGAGGCACGCACGGAGCAGTTGCTGGAGCGCACCCGCATCGCGCGGGAACTGCACGACTCCATCGGGCACGCGCTCACCGTGGCCGTCGTACAGGCGGGAGCGGCGCGCGCCGCGGGTGATCCCGCCTTCACCGATCGGGCCCTGTGCGCGATCGAGGAGACGGGCCGGGCCGCGCTGGAGGATCTGGAGCGGGTGCTGGGGGTGCTGCGGGAGTCGGGACAGCGGCCGTCGCAGTGGCCGACGCTGGCGGAGGCCGACCGGCTCCTGGAGTCGGCCCGGGCCTCCGGCTCCGTGGTGGACGCGCAACTGAGGGGGCCGCTGGAGAAGTTGCCGGCGCCGGTCACCCGGGAGGGTTACCGGATCCTGCAGGAGGCACTGACCAACGTACTGCGCCATTGCGGCCCGGTGCCGGTGCGCATTCGGGTGGAGATGACCGCGGGCCGGCTGGACCTGGAGGTGACGAACCCGCTGCCGGAACGCCCCGGTGTCACGGTCGGCGGCGGCAGCGGCCTGCGCGGGATCCGGGAGCGGGCCTCGCTGCTCGGCGGGGAGGCCGAGACCGGGCTGTACGAGGGGGGTTGGAGGGTGCGCGCCCGGCTGCCGCTGGAGCGAATACGCTGACCGGATGCCGGTTACCGTACTGCTCGTCGACGACGAACCCCTGGTACGCGCGGGTCTGCGCGCCGTCCTGGATGCCCAGCCCGACATCGAAGTGGTGGGTGAGGCGGCCGACGGCGCCTCCGTGATCCCGCTGGTCCGGCAGTTGCGGCCGGATGTGGTGGCCATGGATGTGCGGATGCCGCTCCTCGACGGGATCGAGGCGACCCGGGCGGTGCTGCGGACCGTGGACTCCCCGCCGAAGATCCTCGTGGTGACCACCTTCGAGAACGACGAGTACGTCTACCAGGCGCTGCGGGCGGGAGCGGACGGGTTCCTGCTGAAGCGGGCCCGGCCTTCGGAGATCGTGCACGCGGTACGGCTGGTGGCGGAGGGCGAGACGCTGCTCTTCCCGGCGGCCGTGCGGGCCCTGGCCGCGGCGTACGGGAACCGGCAGGCCCGGGCGGTGCTGGAGCGGGCGGCCCTGACCGAGCGGGAGGAGGCCGTTCTGCGGCTGATGGCGCGGGGGCTCACCAACGTGGAGATCGCCGCCGAGCTGATCATCGGCACGGAGACGGTCAAGTCCCACGTCAGCGCGATCCTGGCGAAGCTGGGGGCGCGGGACCGGACGCAGGCGGTGATCACGGCGTACGAGTCGGGGTTCGTCTCCCCCGCATGAGGGAAGGTCTGCTTCCGGCCGATGGGGGGCTGATTCTCGCCGACGCACCGGGCGGGCAGTACGATCCGGCTGACAAGCTCGCTACCTGGGAGGACACACGTTGGGGCAGCTGACCGGCGGGGACCCCTCTCTGCTCCGGCGGATCAATTCCGCCGTGGTGCTGCGCGCACTGCGGACGGCCGGATCGCCGACCCTCACCGACCTCACCCGGCTGACGGGGCTCTCCCGGCCGACCGTCGAGGGTGTCGTGGAGGGGCTGATCGGGACCGGGCTCGTCGTCGAGGCGGACGCGGAGGAGGGCGCGCGGCGGCAGGGCCGCCCGGCCAGGCGGTTCCGCTTCCGGACCGAGGCGGGGCACCTGCTGGGCATCGAGATCGGCTCGCACCGGATCGCGGTGCTGCTGTCCGGGCTGGACGGCCGCGTCATCGGTGCCGGTACCAAGGACGTCGCGGAGACGGCGTCCGCCGATGAGCGGCTGGAGCGGGTACGGGCGGCCGTCGCCGATCTGCTGCGCCGTGCCGGGGTGCCACGGGACTCGCTGCGGGCGGTGGGCGTCGGCAGCCCCGGGATCGTGGAGGCGGACGGCACGGTCCGCCTCGGCACCGCGCTGCCCGGCTGGACCGGGCTGCCGCTCGGGGAACGGCTGCGGCGCTCGTTCCGCTGCCCGGTCCAGGTGGAGAACGACGCCAACGCGGCAGCGGTCGCCGAGCACTGGAAGGGGGCCGCACGGGACACCGGCGACATGGTGTTCGTGATGGCCGGGCTCAGCCCCGGCGCCGGCTCGCTGATCGGCGGCAGGCTGCACCGCGGCTTCGGCGGGGCGGCCGGCGAGATCGGCGCCCTGCACCTGCTGGGCCGTGAGGTCACGCCCGAGCGGTTGCTGTCGACCACCGGTGAGCCGCTGCATCCGCTGGACGAGCCTGCCGTCGCCGAGGTCTTCGCGATGGCCAAGCGGGGCGACGAGCGGGCGGTGGCCGCCGTGGACCGGTTCCTGCAGCGGCTGGTGCACGACGTGGCGGCGCTGGTCCTGGCCATGGATCCGGAACTGGTGGTCGTCGGCGGCTGGGCAGCCGGTCTGGACGGGGTCCTGGAGCCCCTCCGCCAGGAACTGGAGCGCTACTGCCTGCGCCCGCCGAGGGTGGCCCAGTCCTTGCTCGGCGAGGCCGCCGTGGCGACCGGCGCCCTCCGGCTCGCGCTGGACCACGTCGAGGAGGAGCTGTTCGCGGTGGAGAAGACGGTCACGGCCCGCCGCTGACCCCGCCGCGCGCCCTCCCGTACACGCAATTACGGCCCGGCCCCAGCAGTGGCTGGGGCCGGGCCGTCACCGCGTCCGCGCACTCAGAAGGATCGGGGACCGGAGTCGTCGCCAGCGGCGTCAGGAGGCGACGCGCGGCTCGTGGGTGATCTCGACGTTGCCCGAGTCACCGAAGGTGAGGCGGCAGGTGTCCGCACGGTAGGTGGCCACCGAGACCGCCGCCGTGCCCGCGGTGGTGAAGTAGCGCGTGGTGACCACGAGCACCGGGGCGCCGGGCAGGCGGTCCAGTTCCTTGGCGTCGTCGGCGCGGGCGGAGCCGAGCTCCACCGAGCGGTCCTGGCCGTCGAGCACCAGCCGCTGCAGTTCGCGCAGGACGGCGCGGGCGCGGGCCGGTCCGGCCGGTGCCTCGATGGCGGGGAGTCCGGGCACCGACGCGGCGGGGACGTAGAGCAGTTCGGCGGCGACGGCCTGGCCGTGGGTGACCCTGGTCCGGCGCACCGTGTGCACCGGCTGGTCGGCAGCGAAGGCGCCCCCGGTACCGAGGAGTTTCAGCACCGCGGCCGTCGGCAGGGTCTCGGCCGCGTCGAGCGGCTCCCAGCCGTCGACGCTCTCGCCGGGCCAACTGTGCTGTGCGCTGCCCACGGCGACACCGACGCGCGGCGGGGCGACGGTGGTACCCACGCCACGGCGGCGCTGCAGCCGGCCTTCGAGCTCCAGCTGCTCCAGCGCCTGACGCAGCGTCGCGCGGGCGACACCGAAACGGGCCGCGAGCTCACGCTCGTTGGGCAGCACCTCGCCGACGGCGAAATCCTGGTCGAGCGCCTCGCTGAGGACGGTCTTGAGGTGCCAGTACTTCGGCTCCGGTGCCGTTTCGAGCTGCGTGGTCCCCACCCTGACTCCTCCTGCCATCGCTGCACTCGCCGTGTGTTTCAGCGGCAGTTCCGCGCCTTTGTTTATTAAAGGTTCCTGCACTATCCCTGCGACGATAGGACGGCACACCCCCTTGGTCAAGACCAATGCTCATACCTTTGCCGGGCAGAACGGGCATACGTATCAAGCCGTTCATAGGATGTTCTCGTAGGCGCGAAAGGCTTGTAGTCAAGGGCTACCGGACGGTAATCATGGCGGTAGGCACTACTGACATCCTGTCTCGCACGCGTCCAACCGACGAGGAGCAGCATGACCGCCACGGTCTCCTTCACGATCGATTCGCCGCTCGGCCCCCGCCCCACCACCGTCGCCTACGAGCGCAAAGGCGCCGGTGAACCGCTCCTCCTGCTGCACGGCATAGGCCATCACCTCCAGGCCTGGCACCCGGTGATCGACATCCTGGCCGCCGAGCACGACGTGATCGCCGTCGACCTGCCCGGCTTCGGCGCCTCGGAGCCCCTGCCCAAGGGCGTTCCGTACTCCCTGGGGACCGTGGCTCCGGCCCTCGGAGCCCTCTGCACGGCCCTCGGCGTCGAGCGACCGCACGTCGCGGGGAATTCACTCGGCGGTCTGCTCGCCCTCGAAATGGGCCGGAGCAACCTCGTCCGCTCCGTCACCGCCCTCTCCCCCGCCGGGTTCTGGACCGAAGCCGAGCGCCGCTACGCCTTCGCCACCCTCCTCGCGATGCGCGCCGGCGCCAAGGCGCTGCCCCTGTCCGCCGTACGGCGGCTCTCGCGTACCGCCGCCGGCCGCGCCGCGCTCACCGGCACCATCTACGCCCGCCCGTCCCGCCGCCCGGCCGAGGCGGTCGTCGCCGAGACCCTCGCCCTGCGCGATGCCACCGGCTTCGAGGACACCCTGGCCGCGGGCGGCTCCGTACGGTTCACCGACGACGTGCCCGGCCTGCCGGTCACCATCGCCTGGGGCACCCGCGACCGGCTGCTGCTGCGCCGCCAGGGCATCCGTGCCAAGCACACCGTCCCCGGCGCCCGGCTGGTCCGGCTCCCGGGCTGCGGCCACGTCCCGATGAACGACGATCCGGCGCTCGTGTCCCGGGTGGTGCTGGACACGGCTCGCAGCGTGCGGCTCGTGGCCGCCTGAAGGACCGGACCGGGCAGGACCGAGCAGGACCGGACCGGGCAGGCCGGGCGGACTGGGCGGGCCGGGGGACCGGGCACGACGGATCCCGGACCGACCGAGTCGGCCGAGTCGGCTGAATCGATTGAATCGGCCAAACACCTGAACAGATGAACGAATGAGCTGCTGACGGCTGTTCATCCGCGGTTCGCGTGGGCGACGCGGCCGGGCCGGTGTGCGACGGCACGCTGGTCCGACCCGTCCTCGCCGGCCCCAGGAGACGTACCGATGGCATCGATCCCGCACACCCGACGGTCCCTCATCGGCGGTTCCCTCGCCCTGTCCTCCGCGCTGATCGCCGCCCCGGCGCTCGCCGTCCCCGCCTTCGCCCGCTCCGGCCGGCCCAGCGCGCTCTGGGGCGTCCAGTCCGGCGAGATCACCGCCCACTCGGCCACCGTGTGGACCCGTTCCGACCGCCTGGCGCGGATGTACGTCGAAACCTCCCCGAGCGAGGCGTTCCGCTACGCCGTACGCCGCCACCGCGGCCCGCTGCTCGGCCCGTCGAGCGATTTCACCGGAACCACCGTGCTGCGCGACCTGCCGCCCGGCCGGCAGGTCCACTACCGGGTCGTCCTGACCGACCCCGACGACCCCCGCCGCAGCTCCGCGCCGGTCCACGGCACCTTCCGCACCACCCCCGTCTCCCGCCGCCACGACGTGCGCTTCCTGTGGTCCGGCGACCTGGCGGGCCAGGGCTGGGGCATCAACCCCGATCTCGGCGGCTACCGCGTCTTCGAGGAGATGCGGCTGCGCAACCCCGACTTCTTCCTCTTCAGCGGGGACACGATCTACGCCGACGGGCCGATCAAGGCCACCGCCCCGCTGCGCGACGGCAGCCTCTGGCGCAACGTCACCACCGAGGAAAAGGCGAAGGTCGCCGAGACGCTCGCCGAGTTCCGCGGGAACTTCCGCTACAACCTGCTCGATCGCAATCTGCTCGGCTTCAACGCCCAGGTCCCGGTCCTCGCCCAGTGGGACGACCACGAGGTGCGCAACAACTGGTACCCCGGCCAGCTCATCGACGACCCCCGCTACACCGTCAAGGAGGCCGACACCCTCGCCGCCCGCGCCCGCCGGGCCTTCGGCGAGTACTTCCCCGTCACCGACCTGCGCGGAGGCCGCACCGAGGGCCGGATGTACCGGGTGATGCGGTACGGCCCGCTGCTCGACGTGTTCGTGCTCGACATGCGCACCTACCGGAACGCCAACTCCCCCGGCACCCAGACCGAGGACCCCATCGGCATCCTCGGCCCCGAACAGCTGGCCTGGGTCAAGCGCGAGCTGTCCCGCTCCCGCGCCACCTGGAAGGTCATCGCCGCCGACATGCCCCTGGGCATCGTCGTCCCCGACGGGGCCGCGAACTTCGAAGCCGTCGCCCAGGGCGACCCGGGCGCTCCGCTGGGCCGCGAGCTCCAGATCGCCGAACTCCTGCGGCACATCAAGCACCAGCGCATCACGGGCGCCCTCTGGGTCACGGCCGACGTCCACTACACCGCCGCGAACCACTACGCGCCCGAGCGGGCGGCCTTCACCGACTTCGCGCCGTTCTGGGAGTTCGTGTCCGGCCCGATCGGCGCCGGCGGCTTCCCGGCCGGGCGGCTCGATGCCACCTTCGGCCCGGAGACGGCCTACGTGCAGTCGGCCCCCTTCGCCAACATGTCACCGTCCGAGAACCCTCCGTACTACGGCGAGGTCGACATCGACGGCGGCAGCGGGGAACTCACCGTCCGCCTGCGCCGTCAGGGAGGGGACGTACTCTTCACCCGGACGCTGCAGCCCGGGCGCGTGGGCCAGTAACGCTCGGAAGCATCGGCCCCTCCGATCTGCAATCCGGAAATGGTCCCGAAAAGTGGGTGAAATCGGCCAGATGGACACTTAACCAGTCGGTCACAGATCGTTCGTGATCACGCAACACCCCTGCGCCACAGTGGTGTGCATGACTGACCGTAACCCCGCCTCCGCCCACCGTTCCCACCGTCACCACTGGCGCCGCGACGTCGTCGAACTCGCCGCAATGTTCTGCGCCGTCGCGGTGGCCGACGCCATCGCCAATCTCGTCGTGCACGGCCCGAGGGGCCCGGTGCTGCTCGTGGCCTCGGCCGTCGTACTCCTGGTGACGGCGGCCTTCCACACCTGGTGGGCACGGCGCCACAGCCATGCGCCCCCGCCGCGGAGCACAGCCCCCACCGATCCGGAGCCGCTCCCGTCGACGAGCTCCGGCGCGACCGCGGCAGCAACCGCGACCGCGACCGCCAGCAGCACCGCCCTCTGGCGGATGCGCACGACCGTACGGGACGAGCCGGGCTCCCTGGCCTCCCTCTGCACCGCCCTCGCCCGCAACGGCGTCGACATCCTGACCCTCCAGACGCACCCGCTCCCCGAGGGCGGCACGGTCGACGAGTTCCTGCTGCGCGCCCCGCAGGAGCTGCCCGCCGCCGACCTCGCCCGGGCGATCTCCCGGGCCGGCGGCCACAGCACCTGGATCGAGCGCGCCGACGCCCACGACCTGGTCGACACCCCGACGCGGGTCCTCGGCCTCGCCACCCGCACCGCTCTGGACGCCGCCGAGCTGCCCCTCGCCCTGCGCCAGCTGCTCGGCCGCTGCACGATCCACTCGATCCCGGCGACCACCCTCTCCGGCCGCCCCAACGCCGGCGCGGACGCCCCGGTCGAGGGGGTCCTGGAGGCCACGGTCATGCGGCTGCGCGACCCCTCCGGCGGTGCGATCACCGTGGAGCGGCCCTACCTCCCCTTCACCCCGACCGAGTTCGCCCGGGCCCGCGCCCTCGTCGAGCTCGACGCCCGGCTCGGCCCCCGCGTCCCGCGCAGCCAGGACGTACTGACGCTGCCCGAGGGCAACGAGATCACCGTGCGCCGCGCCGACGGCTCCGACCGGCCGGCGGCCCGCGCCATGCACGACCGCTGCTCCGAGCGCACCCTGTCACTGCGCTACCACGGCCCCGTCCACGACGCCGACCGCTACCTCGGCCACCTACTGAGCCCCCGCTTCGGCCGCACCCTCGCCGCGACCACCGCCTCCGGGAAGCTCGTCGCCCTCGGCCACCTGCTGTGGGACGGCGACGAGACCGAGGTCGCCCTGCTCATCGAGGACGACTGGCAGCGCCGCGGCATCGGCTCCGAGCTGCTGCGCCGGCTCATCGCGATGGCCGTCGAGGCCGGGTGCGACAGCGTGTACGCCGTCACCCAGGCCTCCAACACCGGCATGGTCGCCGCCATGCGCGGCCTCGGCCTCCCCCTCGACTACCAGATCGAGGAGGGCACCCTGGTGATCACGGCCCGGCTGGACGCGACCCCGGTCAGCTCCCGGCTGCCCTACGAACTTCCCTGCGAGCATCCCCGCGAGCTCCCGAACGAGCTCCCGCACGAGCAGGCGGCTCCGCGGCGCCGCCCTTGACGATCCGCCCGGACCCGAACCCGGACCCGGCCCCCGACCGGGTGCCGGCTCCGGCGGAATCCGGCCAAGCTACGAGCGGCACGTCCCCGGCGGCCTACGCCCCGGGGACGTGAAGTCGCTTGTCCGGCAAGGTGGTTGAAGATTTCTCGCACGCGTTGCCGACCCTGCTCCGGCCCACGTCAGCAGTCCGGCGGCAATCGGTGATGACGGGAACCCGTCCCGCATACGAAGATGTCCGCATGTCAGAGACCCTCCACAACGGCAGTGCACACCGGCTGCCCCGCCAGGTGGCCGACGCGTACGTCGACGACCTCATCGCCCTCGACCCGATCACGGGCACCTACCTCGGTGTCGCCGCGAGTTCGAGCAAGCTCCCGGACTTCTCCCCGGCGGGCCGTGCGGCCGTAGCCGAGCTCATCCGCGAGACCCTCACGCGCCTCGACGCCGCCGAGTCGGCGCCCGGTGCCGACAGCGACGCCGAACGCCGCTGCGCCCGGCTGCTGCGCGAGCGCCTCGACGCCGAGCTCGCCGTACTCGAGGCCGACGAGGACCTGTGCGCGGTCAGCAACATCCACAGCCCCGCGCACTCCGTCCGTGAGATCTTCTCCCTGACTCCCGCCGACACCGACGAGGACTGGGCGGCGATCGCCGAGCGCCTGCGCGCCGTGCCCGCCGCCTTCGACGGCTACCGCGAGAGCCTCGGACTCGGCCTGGAGCGCGGCCTGTACGGTGGCCCCCGCGCCACCACCACCATGATCGGCCAGCTCACGACCTGGGTCGGCCAGGACGGCTCCGAGGCCCCCTTCTTCGAGGGCTTCGTCTCCGCCGGTCCGGACTCCCTGCGCGCCGAACTGGACGCCGCGGCCGCCGGCGCGACCGCCGCCGTCGTCGAACTGCGCGACTGGATGAGCTCGGTGTACGCCCCGGCCGTCGAGGGCAAGCCCGACACCGTGGGCCGCGAGCGCTACGCCCGCTGGGCCCGTTTCTTCAACGGCACCGACCTGGACCTGGAAGAGGCGTACGCCTACGGCTGGTCGGAGTACCACCGGCTGCTCGCCGAGATGCAGTCCGAGGCCGCCAAGATCCTCCCGGGCGCCGGCCCCTGGGAGGCGCTGAAGCACCTGGACCAGCACGGCACCCACATCGAGGGCGTGGACGAGGTCCAGGCCTGGCTGCAGGGCCTGATGGACGAGGCCATCGAGAACCTCGACGGCACGCACTTCGAACTCGCCGAGCGTGTCCGCAAGGTGGAGTCCCGCATCGCCCCGCCGGGCGGCCCCGCGGCCCCGTACTACACATCCCCCTCCGAGGACTTCTCCCGCCCGGGCCGCACGTGGCTGCCCACCATGGGCCTGACCCGCTTCCCCGTGTACGACCTGGTGTCCACCTGGTACCACGAGGGCGTGCCGGGCCACCACCTGCAGCTCGCGCAGTGGACGCACGTGGCGGACCAGCTCTCGCGCTACCAGGCCACAGTCGGCATGGTCAGCGCCAACGCCGAGGGCTGGGCGCTGTACGCGGAGCGGCTGATGGACGAGCTGGGCTACCTCAAGGACGCCGAGCAGCGCCTGGGTTACCTGGACTGCCAGATGATGCGTGCGGCGCGGGTCATCGTGGACATCGGCATGCACGTGGGCCTGGAGATCCCGGCGGACTCGCCGTTCCACCCGGGCGAGAAGTGGACGGTGGACCTGGCGCAGGAGTTCTTCGGCCTGCACAGCGGCCGGCCGGCGGACTTCGTCGAGAGCGAGCTGACCCGCTACCTGTCGATGCCGGGACAGGCGATCGGCTACAAGCTGGGTGAGCGCGCCTGGCTCCTGGGCCGGGACAACGCGCGTGCCGCGCACGGCGATTCCTTCGATCTGAAGGCCTGGCACATGGCGGCGCTGTCGCAGGGTTCGCTGGGACTGGACGATCTGGTGGACGAGCTGTCGAAGCTCTGACAACTCGGCTCGACTCGGCGCCCGCGCGGCGGCGAACGACGGACGGGCCGCTCATCCCCGAGGGGGACGGGCGGCCCGTCCGCGTGGGCCCGGCACAGGCAATCGGCCCGTACCGGCACTCGGCCCGGCACAGGCGCTCGGCCCAGTACCGGCACTCGGCCCCGTAAGGCGCTCACCTCAGCAGCCGCAGTCGTCCGAGTCGGTCGGCGCGGTCAGCGGGTCGGCCTCGGCGCGCTGCCGGCTGCCCTGCCAGGTCTCGACCTCGAAGCCCTCGCGGATCCAGTACTCGATGCCGCCGAGCATCTCCTTGACCTGGAAGCCGAGTTCGGCCAGGGCGAGGGCGGAGCGGGTGCCTCCGTTGCAGCCGGGGCCCCAGCAGTAGGTCACCACGGGGACGTTCCTGTCCAGGAGCCGCTCGGCCTGCTCGGGGATGAGGGCGGTGGGCAGGTGGACGGCGCCGGGCACGTGGGCCTGGTCCCAGGACGGGGTGGAGCGGGAGTCGACGAGCTGGAAACCGAGCTCGGCGCCCTGCTCGCGGTGGGTCTTGAAGGCGGCGGCGACGTCCGACACGTCCGCGTGGAAGGCCAGGCTCGCGGCGAAGTACGCGGCGGCCGCGGCCGGGGAGGCCGGGGGCACCCGGAGCACGGGGTTGGTCGTGGCGGGGGCGGCGGAGCCCGGCTGATTCGTGTGCGTCTGGGTCGTCGTCATGGCAAGAAATCTACGATCTGTTGATCATCATCGGAAGTGGGTTTCCCCGGCCTTTTCCTTGTCCGACCGGGGAATCCCCTGCTAGACCTGCACCATGACCGACTATTCCCCTGACGCCACCGACTGGCGGATCCTCGAGGCCCTCCAGCGGGACGGCCGCGCCAGTTTCACCGAGCTCGCCCGCTCCGTGTCCATGTCCGCGAGCGCCGTCACCGAGCGGGTCCGCCGGCTGGAGGAGACCGGCATCATCACCGGCTACACGGCCGTGGTGGACCCGGAGAGGCTCGGCAAGTCGATCCTCGCCCTGGTGCGGCTGCGCTACCCGCACGGCAACTACAAGCCCTTCCACGACTTCCTGGAGGCCACCCCGGAGATCCTGGAGGCCCACCACGTCACGGGCGACGACTGCTTCGTCCTCAAGGTCGCGACCCGCTCGATGTCGCACCTGGAGGAGGTCACGGGCCGGATCGCAGGGCTCGGTTCGGTGACGACGAGCGTCGTCTACTCCTCTCCGCTGCCCCGCAGGCCGCTCAGTCCGTGAGCGCCGCCGTCCGGTGGCGCACCACGGAGCCGCCGCGCTGCTTGACGATCTCCAGCTGGGCCTGGACCCGCGTCCGCAGGTCGGCGACGTGGCTGACGATGCCGACGCTTCGGTCCCGCTCGCGGAGCGAGTCCAGGACGTCGAGGACCTCGTCCAGCGCCTGGTCGTCGAGGCTGCCGAAGCCCTCGTCGATGAAGAGGGTGTCCAGGCGCATCCCGCCCGCCTCGTCGGTGACCACGTCCGCGAGGCCGAGCGCCAGGGCGAGCGAGGCGAAGAAGGTCTCGCCGCCCGACAGGGTGGCGGTGTCCCGCTCGCTGCCGGTCCACGCGTCGACCACGTGAAGTCCGAGGCCGGAGCGCCCCCGTCCGCTTGCCCGCGCGTCGGAGTGGACCAGGGTGTAGCGGCCGCCGGACATGCGCAGCAGCCGTACCGTCGCGGCGGCGGCCACCTGTTCCAGGCGGGCGGCCAGTACGTAGGCCTCCAGGCGCATCTTGCGCTCGTTGTCGGCGGAGGTGCCGGCGGTGAGCCCGGCCAGCCGGGCGACCCGGTCGTAGGCCTCGCGCAGCGGGCCGAGCGCGCGCAGTTCCTGCTCGGCCTGCCGGGAGAGCCGGTCGAGCTCCGTGCAGCGCACCCGGGCCGCGTCGGCCGCCGACCCTGCCGTACGAAGCTTCGCCGCGGCCCTGGCCTCGTACGCCTCGGCCGCATCCGGCGCGGCCGGAGGCAGGGCTGCCGCTTCGGCGGCGCCGGTCTCGCGACGGCGGTCCGCCAGCAGGGCCTCCTCCGTCTGCCAGGCGTCCAGCCGGTGTTGGAGCGCGGTGCGTTCGTACTCGGGGAGCACCGCGTCGGCGGCGGCCTCGACGGTGTCGAAGCCGGCCTTGAACGCGGCGTCGGCGAGCTGGTCGTCGGCCTCCTTCAGCCGGGCCGCGGTGGTCTCGGCCCGGCGCAGCGAGGTGGCCGCGCCGGAAACCATCCGGACCCGGTCCTCCAGGGTGCGGGCGCGGGCCGCGACGCTGGGCGCGCCGTCCCGTACGAGGGCGAGTTCGGCCTCCAGCCCGGCCTGTTCGCGGTCCAGGGCCTCGCGCCGGGAGGCCCTGGCGGCGGCCCGGGTCTCGGCGCCCTGCCGGTCGGCGCTGCGCGCGGCGTGCTCCCGCTCGGCCCGGGCGAGCTGCTCACGGGCGGCGTGCAGGCCGGCGGCCGCGGCGTGGGCGGCGGCATGGCGGGCGCTCAGGTCGGCGGTCAGGTCCAGGAGTTCGGCGGTGGTGGCCTCCCCGGCGGCGGCCGCGGCCTCGGCACGGGCCTCCTGCGCGGCGGCGAGCCGGCGCTCGACGGCGGCCCGGGTCTGCTCGGCCCGTTCGAAGTGGGCGTGTGCCGCGTCCTCGGCCGCGCGGTCCACGTGGCCGGGGGCCGGGCGGGCCGGAGCGGGGTGTTCCGCGGACCCGCACACGGTGCAGGCCTCCCCGGCCACCAGTGCTTCGGCGAGCTCGGCGGCGATCCCGCGCAGGCGGGCCTCCTTGAGCTCCAGCCAGCGCTCCCGGGCGGCGGCCGACTCCTCGCGCAGGGTGAGCAGTTCGGCCGAGGCGCGCGCCGCGTCGGCGTCGAGCTCGTCCCGCCGGCGGGCGGCGGTCAGCTGCATGCGGGCGGGTTCCAGCCGGCCCGCGAGCTGCTCGGCCAGGGTGGCGGCCTGCTGGGCGGCGTCCGCGCGCTCCTGCAGCGCCGTCCGGGTCGCCTCCCAGCGCTCCAGCCACTCGGCGGACTCCTGGTGCTGCTCCTCGGCGGCCCGGGACTCCCGTTCCAGGTCGGCCCGTTCACGGCCGATCTCGGCGCTGCGCTGTTCGGTCCGCTGCGCCGCGCCGAGCGCGCCGAGGGCCTCGCGCAGCCGCTGCTCGACGTCGGCCAGCTGCCCGGCTCCCGCCTCCTTCAGCGTGGGCGGGAGCTGCGCGCGGGCGGAGGCCTCGGCGTGCGCGGCGGCGAGGTGCGCGGCGGAGGCGGCGCCGCGCAGTTCCAGCGCGGGGGCCACCAGGGCGCCGCGCCGGGCCCGGTCCAGCAGGCCGCGCACCCGGTCCCGCTCGGGCGCCGCCTCGGCGAGCAGGGCGGCCCGGCGGAGGGTCTCCGCGTGCCTGCGCTGGAGCCGGTCGAGCTCCCGTGCGTCCTCGGCGGCGTGCCGGGCGGCGGCGTGCCGGCCCTCGACGGCGGCCAGTGCGTACTCGGCGACGTCGAGGCGCTCGCGCGCCGCGCACCGGGCGACGGCCGCCCAGGCCCGGACGGCCTCGGCGAGCCCGGGGTCGCCCGGCTGGTGTCCGGGCATGGGCCAGGCCCGCATGTCGGTACTGTCCCCGGCGGCCTGCGCGAGCCGCTGGGCCGTGTGGAGCACCTTCTCGTCTCCGGCCCGGACCTTGGCCTCGGCGGCCCGGCGGCGCTCGCCGAGCAGGGTCTCGACGGCGGCGAAGCGGCGGGTGTCGAAGAGCCGGCCGAGCAGACGGCCGCGGGCCGCCTCGTCGGCGCGCAGGAAGCGTGCGAACTCCCCTTGCGGCAGCAGTACGACCTGGCAGAACTGCTCGCGGCTCATGCCGAGCAGCTGCTCGATCTCCTCGCCGATCTCCTGGTGGGAGCGGCTGAGCGGCTCCCAGCCCTCGCCGGTGTGCTCGCGCAGCCGGCTCTGGGCCTTGTCCTTGGTGGTGCCCGTGCCGCGCTTCTTCGGGCGCTCCTGTTCGGGCCGCCGGGTGATCTCCAGGCGGCGGCCGCCCGCGGTGAGTTCGAGGGTGACCTCGGTCGGGGTGTGGGCGGCGGCATGGTCGCTGCGCAGGCTCGTGCCGGGGGCCTGGCGGGGGCCGGGCACGGAACCGTAGAGCGCGTAGCAGACGGCGTCGAGCACGGAGGTCTTCCCGGCGCCGGTGGGTCCGTGCAGCAGGAAGATGCCGGCGCCGGACAGGGCGTCGAAATCGATCTCCTGGGGCTCGGCGAACGGTCCGAAGGCGGTCACGGCCAGCCGGTGCAGCCTCATCGGTGGGTCTCCCGGTGGCTGTCGTCGGCGCGTACGTCGTCGAAGGCGCCCTGGAGGACGGCCCGTTCGGCCTCGTCGGCGTGGCCGCCGCCGCGCACGTGGGCGACGAAGTCCTCGGCGATCTCCTGGTCGCTGCGACCCTTGAGCCGCTGGGCGTAGGAGGCGCCGGTCTCCTCCTGGCGGCCCTCGGGGTCGAAGGCGAGGGTGAGGGTGTGCGGGAAGCGTGCGGCGAGGCGGGCCATGGGGTCGTCGGGGCGGACCGGATCGGTGAGGGTGGCCTCGACCCAGGCGTCCTCGTGGACCTGGTGCGCCGGATCCCGCAGCAGGTCCTCCAGCCGTCCGCGCAGCCGGGCGAGGGTGCGCGGGACGGGGGTGTCGATGCGCTCGGCGGCGGCGATCTCCCCCTGCGCGCCGAGTTCGATCAGCCACATGGTCTTGCGGTGGTCGGCCTCGGAGAAGGAGTAGGCGAGCGGGGAACCGGAGTAGCGGACCCGTTCGTTGATCGCCTGGCAGCCGTGGAGGTGGCCGAGGGCGGCGTAGTCCACCCCGTCGAAGACGGAGGCGGGTACGGCCTCGACGCCGCCGACGGTGATGTCGCGTTCGCTGTCACTGGCCTGTCCGCCCGTGACGAAGGCGTGCGCGAGGACGATCGAACGGGTGCCGGGCGCGCGGGTGGCCAGGTCGGCCCGGATCCGGTCCATGGCGACGCCGAGGACCGCCTCGTGGCTCACCTTCTCCGCGCTGAACTGGTCCTTGACCAGGGCGGGCTCCAGGTACGGCAGGCCGTACAGCGCCACGTCACCGTGTACGTCGGCCAGGACGACGGGGTCGGCGCAGCCGGCCGGGTCGGTCCGCAGGTGGATCCCGGCCCGGTCGATCAGCCCCGCGCCGACGCCGAGGCGGCGCGCGGAGTCGTGGTTGCCGGAGATCATCACGGTGGGTACGCCGAGGGCGGCGAGGCGGTGCAGGGCCCGGTCGTACAGCTCGACGGCGGGCAGCGGGGGCACGGCCCGGTCGTAGATGTCACCGGCGACGAGGACGGCGTCGACCTCGCGCTCGCGCACGGTCTCGACGAGGTGGTCGATGAAGACCGCCTGGGCGCCCAGCAGGTTGACCCGGTGGAACGCCCGGCCGAGGTGCCAGTCGGAGGTGTGCAGGAACTTCACTCGCCGGCCCCGCCGCGCATGCCGTCTCCCCCTGGTCGTCTCCCGCTCGCTGAACCCCTCTACGCTAACCCG
This sequence comes from Streptomyces sp. NPDC001549, assembly GCF_042894025.1. Taxonomy (NCBI): domain Bacteria; kingdom Bacillati; phylum Actinomycetota; class Actinomycetes; order Kitasatosporales; family Streptomycetaceae; genus Streptomyces; species Streptomyces sp. NPDC001549. The sequence goes on along the minus strand of NZ_JBIAVJ010000022.1, from coordinate 58,454 downwards.
TCCCCGGGGGCGCTCAGGGCGCGTACGTCTCTCCGCCGAGGGTGAGACCGGCGCTGCCCGCGGTGGTGTCGGCGAGCCAGGCCTCGAAGGCGGGCAGGTCCGCCTCCGGGAGGGCCACCTCGATCTCGACCTCGGCCCCGTAGCGCAGGTCCACCACGGTCCGGCCGGTGGAGCGCAGATCGTTCTGGGTCTTGCCGGCCCGCTGGTGGTCGACGGTGACGGTGGCCAGCCGGTAGCGGCGCCGGGTGACGGTGCCGAGCTCGTCGAGGGCCTCGCCGACGACCCCGCCGTAGGCCCTGATCAGGCCGCCGGCGCCGAGCTTCACGCCGCCGTAGTAGCGGGTGACGACGGCGACCGCGTAGCGGATGTCGCGGCGCATGAGCATCTGCAGCATGGGCACCCCGGCGGTGCCGCCGGGCTCGCCGTCGTCGCTGGCCTTCTGGACGGACGCGTCGGCCCCGACGACGTAGGCGAAGCAGTTGTGCGTGGCGGTGGGGTGCTCCTTGCGGATGCGCGCGACGAAGTCCTGGGCCTCCTGCTCGGTCGCGGCGGGCGCGAGCGAGCACAGGAAGCGCGAGCGGTTGATCTCGGACTCGTGCACGCCCGCACGGGCCACCGTCACGTACTGGTCTGCCTTCACCTCACCACCCTAAGCGGTGCAGAACGGGCCCCCGCCCGTCCGCCCGTCCGCCCGTCCGCCCGTCCGCCCGTCCGTAGCAGGGTCGTGGGTAGGTTGGCGGACATGGAACTGCGGGGGTGGAACTACCGGTACGTCGGACCGGCCGGGCTGAGGGCGCTCGTCCGGCCGGAGGGCGAGGGCCGGAGCATCCGCTCGGCCGCGGAGTTCGAGGACTGGGCCTCGGGCCCGGCGGCGGCCGAGCTGTCCGAGCCCGTCACGTTCGTCGTGGATCGCGCCGGTGTGCTGCGGCTCGCGCCGCGGCGGAGCGAGCACGTGGTCTGCGCCGGCGGCGGCACGGTGCTGAGCGCCGGGGAGATCACCTTCGGGCGGGAGTCCGGGCGGTGGATGGTCCGTGCGGTGAGCAACCAGTCGACCGGATACTGCCCGGACACCAGCTCGTGGCCGGCCGTCGCGGACGCCCTGGAAGCGGCCGGACTCGGCGTGCGCCCGGTCGGCTTCACCCACGAGGTGGTCTTCCGCCGCTGCCCGGCCTGCGCGCAGCTGAACATCGTCCGGGACGAGCACTTCGTCTGCGTCTTCTGCGACGCATCCCTGCCGCCGGCCTGGAACGTGGACCCGTCAGCCGCCGGGTAGGCGGCCCGGCACGGCCCGGAAGCCGGCGCCGCCGGCCGGGTTCCGGTCCTCCGGCAGACCCATGGCGGTGGGTGCGGCGTGACCGCAGGACAGCGCGTGGCCGACCGGGGAATGGCGCCCGGGGGTTTTCGGTTGATGCGGCTGAGCGCCGGTCCGGCGTGGTGGAGAAGCAGCGGACAGGACCGGCGGGGACAAGGGCATCAGGAGGCGGCACACGTGTACGGCGATCCGGCAACCATCCGCAAGATCCTCACCGAGCTCGGCGACACCTGGGCCGTGGTGGGGCTCTCGAACAACCAGGACCGCGCGGCCTACGGGGTGGCCCGCGTGCTCCAGCGGTTCGGCAAGCGCGTGATCCCCGTGCACCCCAAGGCCGAGACCGTGCACGGTGAGCCCGGGTACGCCTCGCTGGCGGACATCCCGTTCAAGGTGGACGTGGTGGACGTCTTCGTGAACAGCGAGCTGGCCGGCCCCGTCGCCGACCAGGCGGCGTCCGTCGGCGCCGAGGCCGTCTGGTTCCAGCTCGGCGTGATCGACGAGGCCGCGTACGCCCGCACCCGCGAGGCGGGGCTGACGATGGTCATGGACCGCTGCCCCGCGATCGAGATCCCCGCGCTCTAGCCGGCGGACGCGCCCGTTGCGGGGCCGGTGGCGGTACCGGTGCCGGTGCCCCCGTGCGCGTGTGCGGGGGCATGCGCGGGCACCGGAGCCGAGACCGGCGGGACCGACACCGCGAGGGTCATCTCCATCGGGACGGAGCCGTCGTTGCGGTAGGAGTGGGCGAGGTTCGCCTCGAAGGCGGCCGCGCCCCCGGCCGGGACGCGGAACTCCTCCTCGCCGACCACCAGGGTCAGCTCCCCGGCCGTGACGTGCAGCATCTCGATGGTGCCGGACGGGTGCGGGACGGAGTCCGTCCCCTCGCCCGGCACCAGGTGCCAGGTCCACAGCTCCATCGGCCCGCGCTCGTCGGTGCCGATCAGCATCGTCGTCGAACTGCCCGACTCGCTGGACCAGATCCGCACGACCTGGTCCGGCGGGACGACGCGCACCTGCGGGCCCCGGTCGTGGTCGAGGAGCGCGGAGATGCTGACGCCCAGCGCGTCGGCCAGCCTGACCGTGGTGCCCACGCTGGGGTTGGTACGGGCCTGCTCGATCTGGATGATCATCCCGCGGCTCACTCCCGCACGGGCCGCCAGGGAGTCCAGGGTGAAACCGCGCTCGCCGCGCCACCGCTTGAGGTTCCGGGCGAGCGCCTGGGTGAGCTGTTCGAGATCCGACACCATTCCGTCCAATATTTTGGATGACACAGTCCAACAGAGTGCACTAACGTGTTCTGTGTTCGATGCTGCACTCCAGCGTTCACTGCACTGTACTGCGAGGCCCCATGACCGCCCTCTTCGCCCTGGCCACAGCCGTGCTGTGGGGGCTCGCCGACTTCGGCGGCGGGCTGCTGACCCGCCGGATCCCGGCGCTCACGGTGGTCGTCGTCTCGCAGATCGTGGCCGTGGTCGTGCTCGGCGCGGTGGTCCTCGGCACCGGCGCCTGGCGGGAGGCCGGTCCGCAGCTGTGGTTCGCGGTCGGGGCGGGCCTGGTCGGGCCGGTCGCCATGCTCAGCTTCTACAAGGCGCTGGCCCTCGGCCCGATGGGCGTGGTCTCGCCGCTGGGCTCCCTCGGCGTGGTCGTGCCCGTCACCGCGGGGCTGCTCCTGGGCGAGCGGCCCGGCCTCGGCCAGTTCGCGGGGATCGCGGTGGCCGTCGTCGGCATCGTCCTCGCGGGCGGCCCGGAGCTGCGCGGCGCGCCCGTCCAGCGGCAGGCCGTCATCCTCACCCTGGTCGCGGCTTTCGGCTTCGGCGCGGTGATGGCCCTGATCTCGGAGGCGTCCAGCAGCATCACCGGACTGTTCCTCGCGCTGTTCGTGCAGCGGGTCACCAATGTCGCCGTGGGTGGCGCCGCCCTGTGGACGCAGACCCGGCGCGGCATACCCGCTCTTCCGGCCGGCACCGGCCCGAAGCTCCTGTGGGGGCTGCTGCCCGCCCTGGCCTTCGTCGGCCTCGCGGACGTCGCGGCGAACGGCACGTACTCCATAGCCGCCCAGAACGGCCCGGTCACCATGGCCGCCGTACTGTCCTCGCTCTACCCGGTGATCACCGCGCTCGCCGCCTTCGCCGTACTCAAGGAACGGCTGCGCACGGTCCAGGCCGCGGGCGCCGGCCTGGCCCTCGCCGGAACGGTTCTCCTGGCGGCGGGCTGACCGGCAGGACATCCAGGGCATCCCCTACTAGGAGTGCTCGGCCTCCGCGAGCTCGGCCAGACCGCGCAGCTGCTCCGGGGTCATCCCGTCGGGGATCGGCACCGGTGTCGGCGTGCGCAGCGGCGGCTGCCAGCCCGTCTCCGGCTCCCAGCGCCGTACGATGCGCGCCGGCGCCCCCGCCACCACGGCGTGGTCCGGTACCTCGCCCCGTACGACGGCGCCCGCGGCCACCACCACGTTGCGGCCGAGGCGTGCGCCCGGCAGGATCACCGCGCCGGTGCCGAGCCAGCACCCCGGGCCGATCTCCACGGGTGCGCTGCGCGGCCACTGCCGGCCGACGGGCTCGTGCGGGTCGTCGTAGCTGTGGTTGGTGGACGTGATGTAGACCCCGGGGCCGCAGAAGGTGTTCGACCCGATGGTGATCCGGGCATCGGCGATGACATGGCTGTTGCGGCCTATGACCACCCCGTCGCCGAGCACCAGCATCGGCTCGGAGCCCAGGTCGAGGTCCGGCATCATCCCGGCGGTGAGGGTGACCTGCTCGCCGATGATGCAGTGCCCGCCGAGCCGGATCCACCGTTCGCCGAAGACGGTGCCCTGCGGGAAGGCGAGGCGGGTGCCGTCCCCGATCGCACCGAACCTGAGCCGCCCCGGGGTCTGCGCGGTGACCGCACCGGCCTGCTGCATCCAGCGCCAGCCGGTGTGGACCACGCGGCTCGCCAGCCGGCGGCGCACGGCCGTCAGAGATGAGAACGTGTTCTGTTTCTTCGGCACCCGGCCACGGTAGTGCGCCGGGCCCCGCTCGCCCCGGCCACACTCCTGTGATCTTCACCCCATCGCCGGTGCGGCGGCACGCGTGGCCTACGGTGCCGTTAGCGCGGCAACCGGACGACGGACGCAGAGGAAGAGAACATGACGCACCAGGCGGCCCAGGCACTCGTGGCGGGTGTCGGCGGCAAGAACCCGGACATCGACCCGACGGCCTTCACGGCTCCGACCTCGGTCGTGGTCGGCGAGGTCACCCTCGCCGCGGGCGCGAGCATCTGGTACTCGGCGGTGCTGCGCGCCGACTGCGGCCCGATCACGCTCGGCGCCGACAGCAACGTGCAGGACAACTGCACGGTGCACGTGGACCCCGGCTTCCCGGTCTCGATCGGCGAGCGCGTCTCCATCGGCCACAACGCCGTCGTGCACGGCTGCACCGTCGAGGACGACTGCCTGATCGGCATGGGCGCGACCGTGCTGAACGGCGCCGTGATCGGGGCCGGTTCGCTGGTGGCCGCGCAGGCCCTGGTCCCGCAGGGCATGATCGTCCCGCCCGGCTCACTGGTGGCGGGCGTCCCCGCCAAGGTGCGCCGTGAGCTGACCGACGAGGAGCGGGAGGGCATCAAGGTCAACGCCCTGATGTACGTGGACCTGGCCAAGCAGCACCGCGCGTCGGTGACCCCGGAGGGCTAGGCCGTCCCTTCCACGCGGCTGCGAGCAGGGTCCTGACGGCCTTGTAGTCCGGGTCGTGCGAGAAGGGTCCGCGGCGGGCGGTGATCCACTGCCCGGACGTCCCTTCCCGGACGGTCCGCTCGGTGGGGACGGCGCCCCGTGCGAGCAGCAGCTCCACCAGGGCCGGGTAGCCGAAGCGGGCGGACCAGTCGAGCACGGTGCAGTCCCTCGTCTCCTCCTCGATGTCGGCGCCCCGCTCCAGCAGCAGGTCCACGAGCTCCGTGTGCTCGCGGTCCCTGCGCGTGGCCGCCAGGACCAGCGGCACGTGGCGCATCCGTCCGGCGGGACCGCCGGGCGGGGCTCCCGCGTCGAGAAGGGCCCGGGCGACGTCCGTGTCCCCGTTCATCGCCGCCAGGCTCATCGGCGTCGCCTCGTCGTAGGCGCCGGCGTCGAGCCGGGGGTCGGCGCCCGCCGCGAGGAGCAGCCGGACGATCTCCGCGTGCCCGGCGCACACGGCCAGGTCCAGCGCTCTCCGGCCGCCGATGACATAGGCGTCGGGCTCGGCTCCCCCGGCCAGCAGGCGCTGCACCAAGGCCGTGTCGCCGCTCTCGGCCGCTCGTCCCAGCCCGTTGACCAGCGGGTTGTAGTGGTCCGACCGGCCCTCGTCGGACCAGTCCCCTTCCGGTCGCTCAGCTTCCGTCATTCGCCGACAGCGGCCCGGGCCGCCGGCTGCGAGGGGATCTCCGCTTCGGCGGCCGCTCCGGCGGCCGCGGCCGCCTTCTTCATCCGGCTGCGCACCACGAGCGTCACCGCGAGCCCGAACAGCACGGCGAGCCCCAGGGCCAGCCAGGAGAACCGCTTCAGCCACGGCTCGGCGACGATCCCGACCGAGTAGATGACGGCCGTGGTGCCGCCGGCCCAGAGGATGCCACCGAGGACGTTGGCGACCAGGAAGCGCCAGTAGGGCATGTGCAGCACGCCCGCGAGCGGACCGGCGAAGATCCGCAGCAGGGCCACGAACCGTCCGAAGAAGACGGCCCACATGCCCCACTTCTCGAAGGAGCGTTCCGCCAGCGCCACCTGCTGGGGTCCGAAGTGCTTGGGGAAGCGCCGGCCCAGCCGCTCGAGCAGCGGCTTTCCGCCCCGGCGGCCGATCGCGTAGCCGATCGAGTCGCCCACGATCGCCCCGGTGATCGCGCAGAGCCCCAGGACCACGGGGTCGATCTCCCCGTGCTGCGAGGCCAGCAGCGCCGAGCTGACCAGGATGATCTCTCCCGGCAGCGGGATGCCGAGGCTCTCCAGCCCGATGACCAGACCCACCAGGAGATAGATGCTGACCGCCGGAATCGTCTCCAGCCATTCCTGGATGTGCACCGGTACGTCCTCCCGTGTCGTCCCCGGCGCGCCCCCTGTGACACGCCGAACGGGCAGCCTATCCGCTCGTCACGACCGCCTTGGACCTCAGTGGCAGTTCACGCGACGAACGGCCCACGAACACCTGCCGTCGGCCGGAACCCAGCACCCAGGCTTGCCGCTCCGGGTCCCATGACGACAGCGCCCGCTCGCCGATGTCGAGGGTGACCCGCTCCGCCGCGCCCGGTGCCAGGACCAGTCGCCGGTAGCCGGCCAGCGCGCGCACCGGCTGGTCGAGCTCCAGTTCCGCGGACGGGCCGACGTACACCTGGGCCACCTCGGTGCCCTTGCGGCGACCGGTGTTGCGGACGGTGAACTCCACGCGCAGCCCGCCCCGCTCCGGGCGGACGGTGAGCTTCTCGTACTGCCAGGTGGTGTACGAGAGCCCGTGCCCGAAGGGGAAGAGCGGGGTCACCCGCTGGGCGTCGTACCAGCGGTGGCCGACGTGGATGCCCTCGGAGTACTCCTGCCGGCCGCCCACGCCCGGGTAGCGCAGCGGGTCGCCGCCGACCGGGGTGGCCTGCTCGTCGGCCGGGAAGGTCTGGGTGAGGCGGCCGCCGGGGTCCACGTCCCCGAAGAGGAGATCGGCGGTGGCTCCCGCGCCCTCCTGGCCCGGGTAGTACATCTGGAGGACCGCTCCGGTACGGGAGAGCCACGGCATCGTCGTACTGGAGGAGGTGTTGAGCACGACGGTCGTACGGGGGTTCGCGGCGGCCACCGCCTCGATCAGCCGCTCCTGCCCGCCCGGGAGTGCCAGGGAGGTCCGGTCCCGGCCCTCGGTGGCGTCCTCGTAGGCGAACAGCACCACGCTGCGGGCCGATTTCGCGGTCTTCACGGCCTCGGCGAGGTCCGCGGCGCGGATCGCCCCGGTGGTGTGCCGGAGCCGGAAGCGCTGGCCCCTGTCCCCGCCCTCGGCGGTCACGGCGAGCCGGTGGGCGCCCGCCTTGAGGGCGAGGGTGGTGCGGCGGACGCTCATCCCGTCGGGTGCGGAGCCGAGCAGGCCGCCGGCGAAGTACTCGGCCACGCCCTGCCGGACGGGGAACAGCTCCTCCCCGTCGATACGTACGACGGGCCGCTTCCCGGTGTAGTGGACGAGCAGGGTCCATTCGTCGTCGTCCGCGAGGCGGAACTCCCCCTCGTGGCTCCAGACGCGCCCGGGGTCCACGGCCCGCGCGTCCAGGTCGGCGGCCGGGGTCAGCAGCTTCGCCGGGAGCGGCCGCCCGTACAGGTCCTCGCCGAGGGCGTAGCGGACGGTCGAACCGTTCCCGGCCCGTCGCCGGATGGCGGTGAGCGGGGCGGCCGCCCCGTCGGGGACCACGTGCGCGCTGCCCCCGCCGCCGACGAAGGGCACCAGGCCGGTCGGTCCGATCACCGCGATCGAGCGGGCGCCGGCGCCGGTCAGGGGCAGGGTGCCGTGTTCGTTGCGCAGCAGCACCGCTCCTGCGGTGGCCACCTTGCGGGCGGTCCGCGCCCCGGCGGCGCCGTCGCGCGGGGGCCGGGCGGCGGGTGGGACCGCGAGCAGTCCGAAGCGGTCCATGGTGGTCAGGATCCGGTGGACGGCGAGGTCGACGGCGTCCTCCGGTACGGAGCCGCCGCGCACCGCCTCGCGCAGCGGTCCGCCGAAGTGGGTGCCGCCGGGCATCTCCATGTCGAGGCCGGCGCCGATGGCGGCGACGGTGCTGTGCGTGGCGTCCCAGTCGGACATCACCCAGCCGCCGAACCCCCAGCTGCCGCGCAGCAGTTCGTCGAGCAGCGCCTTGCTCTCGCAGGCGTGGACGCCGTTGACCTTGTTGTAGGCGCCCATGACGGCGCCCGCGCCGGCCGCCACGGCGGCCTCGAAGCCCCGTAGCTCGGTCTCGTGGAGGGTCTGCTCGGCGGCGATCACGTCGACGGTGTCGCGGCCGTGCTCCTGGTTGTTGAGGGCGAAGTGCTTGACGGTGGCGATGAGGCCCTCGTCCTGGATGCCGCGGATCATCTCGCCCACCAGGTCGGCGGTCAGGCGGGGGTCCTCGGCGAAGGTCTCGAAGTTCCGGCCCGCGTACGGGGTGCGGATGAGGTTGACCATGGGTGACAGCAGGACGTCCTGGCCGAGCGCCCGGCCCTCGCGGCCGATGACGCGGCCGTACTCGCGGGCCAGCGCCGGGTCGAAGGCCGAGGCGAGCAGGACCGGCGCGGGCAGTGCGGTGGCGGGTCGGGCGACCCGTACCCCGGCGGGCCCGTCGGCGAGGCGCAGCGCCGGGATTCCGAGGCGCGGTACGCCGGGCACGTAGCCTGCCTGGCCGAGGGAGGCGGGATCGGGGGCTCCGTGCAGCAGGGAGGTCTTCTCGTCGAGGGTGAGCCGCTCCAGCAGGGCGTCGATGCGCGCGGCGCCCTTGGCCTCGGCGGCGGCCGGTGCGGCGGGCGGGGCCTTACGGGCTCCCGCGCCCGGCGGCACCCCGGGCGCGCAGGCGCCCGCTCCGAGGGCCGTGACCGCCGTGCCCGCCGCCGCGAGCAGTCGCATCGCGGAACGTCTGGACACGGCCTCGCTCATGGGCGCTCCCTGCGGCGTGGGTCGGCGGGAGCGGCCCGCGCCGGACCGTTCCCGCGCCCACTGTGCGCCGCGTGCCCGCCGGGTCGGCCGAGACGCGCCACCGCGGCGCCGAGGTTCAGCCCTCCGGCAGCGGCGGCGCGCTGTCGGCGCCGCGCCGGGTCTCGTCCTGGCGCTGCACCCGTGCCTCGGTGCGGTGGCCGCGCGCGATGTAGTCCCGTACGACGGCCTCCACCGCGTCCTGATCCGGCCCGACCGTCAAGGCACCCCCTCCTAGGACGTGGCGGACCGTGGCCGCAGCGGTTGTCGTCCGCCGGTCGTCACGCGTTGGGACGCAGGGTCCAGACGACGGTCATCTCGCCGGTCACGGCCTCGTCCTCGCGCTGGATGGCGATGGTGACCGGGAACTCGGGGCGGCCGCCGGCGTCGAGTTCGGCGATGACCTCCGCGGCCGGGCGGCCGAGGGTGGCGGTGGCGGTCACGACGCCCTTGGCGAGCTTCTTGTAGCCGATCTCGGCCTTCACGGCGAGCGGGACGGCGCGCGAGAGCTGGTCGCCGAAGGCGGCCAGGACGATCGCGCCGCTCGCGGACTCGGCGAGGGTGAACATCGCGCCGGCGTGCGGGCCGCCGACGTGGTTGTGGTAGTCGGGCTGGTCCGGAAGCCGGACGACCGCGCGCTCGGGGGTGGTCTCCAGGAACTGGAGGTTCAGGGTCCGGGCCATCGGTACGGTCGCGGCGAGCAGTTCGCCCACGTTCATCTGATCTGCGCTCATGGGACGCGATGTTACCCACGAGTATACCTCGTTGACCAGAGCTCCCAAGGGGGCGGCCGTGGCTCCCCGCCGCCACGGCCACTATCGTTACCGGCCATGTGGCCAGGACAGCAGCAGCCGCCCGGGGGCGAACAGAACCCTCAGGACGCGCAACAGAACCCGTACCAGCAGCAGCCGGGACAGCCGGGGCAGCCGAACCCGTACCAGCAGCAGGCCGGTTACGGATACCCGCAGCAGCCGGGGTACCAGCAGCCCCAGGGCGATCCCGGCCAGCAGTGGGGACAGCCCCAGCTGCCTCAGCAGCCCCAGCCAGCCGCCACCGGCGGCGGGAGCCCGTACTCGACCAAGACCGTGGCGATCGTCGCCGCGGCCGCCGTCGTCGTGGTGGCCGCCGCGACCGGCGCCTTCGTCCTGACCCGGGACGACAAGAAGACCGAGGCCGACGACAAGCCGGCGGCCAGCCCCTCGGCACCGGCCTCCGAGGCACCCGCCCCGGCCGGCAGCAGCCCGAACCCGCGGGCCGGCGGCAGCGCCCAGCCCGTCATCCCGGGCTGGAAGGTCGTGGTCAACACGAAGTACGGGGTCAGCTACGACGTGCCCCCCGAGTGGAACGTCAACGAGTCCGGCGTGATCCTCTCCTTCCACGACGAGGTCAAGAACGACGGCACGCCGCTCATCACGATGAGCGGCACCGCCACCCTCAAGGAGGAGTGGTGCACGGTCGACAAGGACGCGGACGGCAGGGTCGAGAAGTTCTCCGTCGCGGACACCGGCATCAAGGGCGCCCAGGGCGCCAAGGACACCGCGCAGGTGGCGACCGACAACACCAGTGCCTGGGCCTGGGCGGCCTTCGCCCAGAAGGAGCCCAAGGGAACGGTCAAGGTCGGAGCTCCGAAGGAGTACACGACCTCCTCCGGGGTCAAGGGCCACCTGATCGTGGCGACCGCTCCGAACCTGAAGAAGGAGCACAAGTGCTCCACCGACGGCAAGACGGTCGGCTTCGGCTTCAAGAACGCCGTCGGTGACTTCGCCAGCTTCGTGCTCATCAGCGCGGCCGGCGTGAAGGACGAGGTTCCGACCGACGTCTCCGACAAGATCATCAGTTCCATCCGGCTCACCACCCCGTGATCCCCGCGTCCCGTGTCCCGGGCCGGCAATCCGTTTGGATTCCCGGCCCGGGGCGGGGATAGTCCCTGGGTGAGCTCTCCCCGCCCCGCAGCACCCCGTACGCCCGCGCACCGCCGCCGACCCGACTGGGCCGGCCGCAACTACAGCCTGCTCACGGGTGCGGCGATCATCACGAACCTGGGGAGCCACGGAGCGCACATCGCGGCCGCCTTCGCGGTCATGGAGACCGGCGGGTCCGTCGGCGACGTGGGCCTGATCGCGGCCGCCCGCACGCTGCCGCTCGTCCTCTTCCTGCTCATCGGCGGCGCCATCGCCGACCGGCTGCCCCGCCACCGTGTGATGGTCGCGGCCAACGTCCTGAACTGCCTCTCGCAGGCCGCCTTCGCCGTCCTCGTCCTCGCGGGCGAGCCCCAGCTGTGGCAGATGATGCTGCTGACCGCCCTGTGCGGCACCGGTACGGCCTTCTTCAATCCCGCGGCCGAGGGCATGCTGCTCTCCACCGTCTCCGGCGAACACTCCAACCGGGCCTTCGCGCTCTTCCGCATGGCGATCAACGGCGCCGGCATCGGCGGCGCGGCCCTCGGCGGCGCGATGATCGCCGCGGTGGGCCCGGGCTGGGTCCTGGCCGCCGATGCTGCGGCCTTCGCCGTCGCCGGCGCCCTGCGGACCTTCCTCGACGTCGGCCACGTGCCCGACCGGGCCCCCGGCGGCGGCCTGCTGGCCGATCTGCGCGAGGGCTGGGTGGAGGTCCGGACCCGCCCCTGGCTGTGGAGCATCGTGCTCCAGTTCTCCGTCGTGGTGGCCGTCGTCGGCGCCGCCGACGCGGTCTACGGACCGCTGGTCGCCCGGGACCAGCTGGGCGGGCCCGCGCCCTGGGGCGTGGCCCTGGCCTTCTTCGGCGTCGGCACCATCGCCGGGGCCGTCCTGATGATGGCGTGGAAACCGCGCCGCCTGCTGCTCGTCGGCACCCTGTGCGTGTTCCCGCTGGCGCTGCCCTCGGCGGGACTCGCCGTGCCGCTGCCCGTATGGGGGCTGTGCGTGGTGATGTTCGTCAGCGGCGCGGCAATCGAGGTCTTCGGCGTGAACTGGATGACCGCGATGCACCAGGAGATCCCGGAGGAGAAGTTCTCCCGGGTCACCGCCTACGACTGGTTCGGCTCGGTGTCGATGCTTCCGCTGGCCACAGCCCTGGCCGGCCCCGCCGAATCGGCCTTCGGGCGCACCCAGTCCCTGTGGGGCTGCGCGGTCCTGGTCGTCGTGCCCACCGCCCTCGTCCTGCTGGTCCCGGACGTCCGCCGCATGACCCGCAGGGCCCAGGGCAAGACCGTCGCCGGGGCCGCAGCGGCCCCGGCCGAGCAGCCCCCCGCCGACGCCGTCGGCCACTGACGCACCGTCGGCCCCGGCCGGCCCCGGGCGCTCACCCCAGGCTGAACGCACCCTCCGGCGGGGCCGGGGAGGGGGCCGCGTCCGCGTCGGCCACCGGCGCCGCGCCCTTCCTGAACCGGACCAGCCCGTCTCCGTACTCCACCCTGGCGGGGAACGCGTCGGCCGCGCACCTGCGGGCCAGCGCGCCCACTTCCAGCGGGGTGTCGGAGGCCAGCAGTACGGCGTTCCCGAACCGCCTCCCCCGCAGCACCGCCGGCTCGGCGATCAGCGCCAGCTCCGCGAACGCCCCGGCGAAGTTCGCCACCTGCGCCCGCAGGAAGTCGAAGGGCGCCCCGTCGGCCAGGTTCGCCGCGTACAGCCCGCCGGGCCGCAGCACCCGCGCGGCCGCCCGGGCGTACTCCACCGACGTCAGCTGCGCCGGCACCCGCGAGCCGCCGAACACATCGGCCACCACCACGTCCACGCTCGCCGCGGGCGCCGCCTCCAGCCAGGCGCGGGCGTCGGCGGTGTGCACGGTGACCCCGGAGCCCGCCGCGAGCGGCAGGTGCTCGGCCACCAGGTCGACCAGGCCCGCGTCGAACTCGACGACGGTCTGCCGGGAACCGGCCCGGGTGGCCGCGGCGTAGCGCGGCAGGGTGAGCGCGCCGCCGCCGAGGTGCAGGAGGTCCAGCGCGAGCCCCGGCTCGGCGGCGCAGTCCAGGACGTGTCCGAGGCGGCGTACGTACTCGAATTCCAGGTGCTGCGGATCGTCCAGGTCCACGTACGACTGCGGGGCCCCGTCGACGGTCAGCAGCCAGGCCCGGTCCCGGTCCACGTCCGGCATCAGCTTGGCGGTGCCCTGGCCCACGTCCCGGACGACCGGGATCTGTTCGTCGCTCACCGCTCCATTGTCCGGCAGCGGCCGGGCGGGATTCGAACAGCCCTCAGGCAGCCCTCAGGCAGCCCTAAGGCGGCCCTCAGGCAGCCCCGGCCGACCAGACCGCCTCCGTCTCCCCCGCGTGCTCCTCGGCCTGCGCCAGACCCGCCCGGGCGGCGGGGTCCCGTCGCGCCGGATCCAGCACGTTGCGCCCGAAGGCCTTGCGGGCGGCAGCCGACGGGGTGATCAGCAGGACCCGCGCGCCCGCCTCCCGCAGCCGCTCGGCCTGCGCCGACGGCGAGGGGACCAGCCCGGAGCCGAGCGACATCGGGGCGAGGATCACCACGCGCGCGTAGCCGGCGGCCAGGTCTGCATTGGTGGCGGAGCGGATTCCGCCGTCGATGAAGCGGCGGCCGCCGACCGTGACCGGCGGCCACACCCCGGGCACCGCGCAGCTCGCCGAGACCGCGTCGACGAGCCCGTCGCCGCTCCCCCGGTCGAACGCCTTGAGCTCACCGCTGAGCGCGTCCACCGCCGTGACGACGAGCCGCCGCTCGGGCCACTCGTGCGAGACCAGCCGGGCGGCCAGCACCTTGCGGCGCTCGGCCTCGGAGCCGGCGCCGGTGTCGGCGGCCAGCGCCATGGCGCCGACCCGCTGCCGGTAGGCCGTGGCGGTGCGCGAGCGCGCCATCGCGACGGCGTACCGGGCGAGGAGACCGGCCCCGAGCTTCGCCGTGGCCTCCCCGGCGGGCTCCCCGAGCTGACGCTCGTACAGCTCCTGCGCGGTGAGCAGTCCGGAGGTGAGCTGCGCCCCGACCACCGAACCGGCCGAGGTGCCGACGACCAGGTCCGCGGTGGTGAGGTCCACGCCCGCGCGGGCGAGGCCGTACAGGATTCCGCACTCCCAGCCGATGCCGGTCAGTCCCCCGCCGCCGAGCACCAGTGCCGTGTCTGCGCCCATCTCCGCCCGCCCCTCCGCTCATGCCTGTGGTGACGGCAGTCTGGCGCAGCCAGGCCACCGCCACCACAGAGGGGTCCGGATCAGGCCCGGTTCACCCCAGTACGGCCGTCACCGTCCCCGCGCCGACGGTCCGCCCGCCCTCGCGGATCGCGAAGCCGAGCCCCGACTCCAGCGGGACGTCCCGGCCGAGCTCGACGGTCATCGTGACCGTCTCCCCGGGCCGGGCCACGGCGGCCTCACCCAGGTCGACGTCCCCCACCACGTCGGCGGTGCGGATGTAGAACTGCGGCCGGTAGCCGCTGGCGACCGGTGTCGTACGGCCGCCCTCGCGCCCGGAGAGCACGTACACCTGCGCGGTGAAACGGCGCTGCGGCGTCACGCTGCCGGGCGCGGCCACCACGTGCCCGCGGCGCACGCCGTCGCGCGGCACCCCGCGCAGCAGCAGCGCGACGTTGTCCCCGGCCTCGGCGGACTCCATCGGCTTACCGAAGGTCTCCAGCCCGGTGACGACCGTCTCGGCCGGCTCGCCGTCGCTGCCGAGGAGCGCCACGCGGTCTCCCAGCCGTACGGTGCCGCGCTCGACGGCGCCGGTCACGACGGTGCCGCGCCCGGTGATGGTCAGCACGTTCTCCACCGGCAGCAGGAACGGCGCGTCCGTGTAGCGCACCGGGGTCGGTACGTACGTGTCCACCGCGTCCAACAGCGCCTGGATCGCCTCCGTCCACCGCAGGTCGCCCTCCAGCGCCCCGAGTCCGGAGACCCGTACGACCGGCGCGCCGTCACCGCCGTATCCGTGCGCGGTGAGCAGCTCGCGGACCTCCAGCTCGACCAGGTCGGTCAGCTCGGGGTCCCCGGCGTCGGCCTTGTTGAGCGCCACCACGATGTGGTCGACTCCGACCTGCCGGGCGAGGAGCACGTGCTCGGCGGTCTGTGGCATGACCCCGTCGAGCGCGGAGACGACGAGGATCGCGCCGTCGAGTTGGGCGGCGCCCGTGACCATGTTCTTGATGTAGTCGGCGTGACCGGGCATGTCCACATGGGCGTAGTGCCGGGTGTCGGTCTCGTACTCGACGTGCGTGAGGTTGATGGTGATGCCGCGCCGGGACTCCTCGGGGGCCCGGTCGATGCGGTCGAAGGGCACGAAGGAGGCGCCGCCGCGCTCGGCGAGGACCTTGGTGATGGCGGCGGTGAGGGTGGTCTTGCCGTGGTCGACGTGACCCATGGTGCCGATGTTGAGGTGCGGCTTGGTACGCACGAAGGCCGTCTTGGCCATGATTCATTCCCGTGTCTGGAAGCTGGAACGGGACCCCGGGGCCGAGCCGACCCTCCCCCTGCGGGGTCCGCCGGACGATCCGGGAAGGGTCAGCTTCGTGCGCCGTCGAATGCGGCGAAGAACGGTGCGTACGCAGGTGCGCCTGCCGGTGCGTTTGTGATCGCGGCAGCCTTCGGCGCGTCCGCGACTGCGGACCGCGCTGCGAGGAAGGCATACCGGTTCATGCCCCTGATCCTGCCGGACGCTCCGGGGCACGTCGAACGAATTACGGCGTGGTCAGAGCTTCTTGAGCGCCTCGCGCACGGACAGCGGGGCCAGGGAGCCGCGTTCGGCCTCGACGAAGGCGCGTACCGCTCCGGGGTCCGTCTTCGCGTACTCGCGCAGGGCCCAGCCGATGGCCTTGCGCACGAAGAAGTCCGGGTGGCCGGCCTGGCGACGGCAGTAGGCGAAGAGCCGTCCGGTGTCGGTGGCGGACTTGAAGCGGAGCTGGTGGAGCAGGGCGGTACGGGCGAGCCAGAGGTTCTCGTCCTCGATCCACTCGTCCATCACGGCCGCGAGTTCCGGGTCGGCGGCCACCAGCGGTCCGACCGTGTGCGCGGCCAGCAGGTCGACGGTGTCCCACCACGGGACGGTGACGATCAGGTGCCGGACCACCGGCAGGAAGCCGGAGGAGCAGCGGGCGGCGTGGCGGCGCAGGTAGTCCACCGCGAAGTACTGGTACTCGCGCTCCGGGAGCAGCCAGCAGCGCAGCGCGAGCGCCGCGCAGTCCGTCTCGGACGGTTCCGGAGTGTCCTTGGTCACGGTCTTCGACCGTTCCCGGCGCAGCGGGGTGGGGATGCCGAGGAAGGGCGCGACGTCCTTCATGTAGGCGGCCATGGCCCGGGCCCGTACGGGGTCGGCGGCCGCCCCGTACGCCCCGGGCAGCCGCTCCAGCAGGGTGTCCGCGAGGGGGCTGCGGGGAACGCGCGCGGGGCACCGGTCGTTCGACAGCATGAGGCCCAGATTACGGCGCCCCGCCGTATACGTGGGCTAGTCTCCCGGGATGTCCCTCCTCCTCGCGCCGCGGACCCGGCTGTCGGTGCTCGTCGTGCTGCTCGTCGCGGCCGGCGTGTGCGTGCTGCTGTACGAGCCCCAGCGCATCCTCTCGGAGGGCTGGCCCCCGGGGCTCCCGGTGGGCATGGCGGTCCTGATGTTCGCAGCCGCGTACGGTGTGTGCACGGCCGCCTTCGTGCCGCGCCCCCTGCTCAATCTGGCCGCGGGAGCCGTCTTCGGCACCCAGTTCGGCCTCGTCGCGGCGGTCGGCGGCACGGTGCTGGGCGCCGGGATCTCCTTCGGGCTGGGCCGGATCATGGGCCAGGAGGCTTTGCGGCCGTTCCTTCGCGGGCGCTGGCTCCAGGCAGCCGACGGGCAGCTCAGCCGGCACGGTTTCCGCTCGATGCTCGCGGTCCGGATCTTCCCCGGAGTGCCGTTCGTGGTGGCCAACTACTGTGCTGCGGTGTCGCGGTGCGGCTGGGGCCCGTTCCTCCTCGCCACGGGGATCGGGGTCGTCCCGAACACCGCCGCGTACGTGATCGCGGGCGCCAGTGCCTCCTCGCCCGGATCGCCCGCCTTCCTCGTCTCGTTCGGCTTCATCGTCGTCTCGCTCGTGGGCGCGGGAGTCGTCGCATGGCGCAAGCGACACCGTCTGGCACCCCCTCGAACCGAGGATCGGGTGCCCGAACTGGCGCCCCAGCACCCCCCTGTGGTCAGCGCCGCTTCGCACGGGCCCTAGCATCGGACGCGAACTGCCCGACGATCACAAGGACGAGCGCACCCCGACATGAGCTGGTTCGAATCCCTAATCCTCGGTCTCGTCCAGGGGCTTACGGAGTTCCTCCCGATCTCCTCCAGCGCCCACCTGCGGCTGACCGCGGCGTTCGCCGGCTGGCACGACCCAGGAGCGGCCTTCACCGCGATCACCCAGATCGGCACCGAGGCCGCCGTGCTGATCTACTTCCGCAAGGACATCGCGCGGATCGTCTCCACTTGGTTCCGTTCCCTGTTCGACAAGGGGCTGCGCTCCGAGCAGGACGCCAAGATGGGCTGGCTGGTGATCGTCGGCTCGATCCCGATCGGCGTCCTGGGTCTGGTCTTCAAGGACGCGATCGTGGGCCCGGCCCGCGACCTGCGGCTCACGGCCACCACCCTGATCCTCATGGGCATCGTGCTCGGCGTCGCCGACCGGCTGGCCGCCCGCGACGAGGAAGGCGGCCGGCACCGCGCGATCCGCGAGCGCAAGACACTGCAGCAGCTGGGCGTCAAGGACGGTCTGGTCTTCGGCCTCTGCCAGGCGATGGCCCTGATCCCCGGCGTCTCCCGGTCCGGCGCGACGATCTCCGGCGGTCTGCTGCTCGGCTTCACCCGCGAGGCCGCGGCCCGCTACTCCTTCCTCCTCGCGATCCCGGCCGTGCTGGCCTCGGGGGCGTTCGAGATCAAGGACGTCGTGGAGAACCCGGGTCACATCTCCTGGGGTCCGACGATCTTCGCGACGGTCATCGCCTTCTTCGTGGGCTACGCCGTGATCGCGTGGTTCATGAAGTTCATCTCGACCAAGAGCTTCATGCCCTTCGTGATCTACCGGATCCTCCTGGGCATCCTGCTGTTCGTGCTGATCGGCACGGACGTGCTGAGCCCGCACGCGGGCGAGTCCGGTTCCTAGTGCGGCAACCGGAAAGGTCCACCGGGTCGCGACGCCCGGCACGGCACTAGCGGGACCCCGCTCCACCTCTTCGCGTGAACCGCAGGCCGTTCGGGAACGTTCCCGGGCGGCCTGCGCGTCGTTGTGCCTGAAGAGAGCGGAAGGCAAACAGCAGGGGGTGTCCCATGGGTCGAGTGGTGCTGGAGCGATTTCCTGCCGGAAGTCCGCGGGGAAGCTGGCCCGCCGAGGAGTACGCGGCGCAGCGGATGCGCGAGGGCGTGCCGGCGGAGGTGGTCATGGACCTGGACAGCGACGCGTTCCTCGTCGTGGTCCGGCAGCGGGAGTCCCGTTCCGGTCATTGACCGCCCGCGGGAAGATCCGGTGGGCGCACGGCCCTTGGCCTCGCGCCCGCGCAGCCCCACACTGACCCGATGACTCAGCGTGTGGATCTCGCGACGGTGATGGACCGGCTGGCGATCGACGAAGTGGTCACGGGCTACGCGGTGGCCGTCGACGACGGTGACTGGGCCGCGTACCGGGCCCTGTTCACCGCCGGCGCAAGGGTCGACTACAGCTCGGCCGGCGGGATCGAGGGCCCGGTGGCGGAGGTCGCGGACTGGCTGGCGGAGACGATGACGCTCTTCCCCGTCCGCCAGCACCTGATCGTGAACCGGCTGATCCGGCTGGAGGACCTGGGCGGCTCCCCCGGGGACACCGCCGAGGTCCGGGCGGACTTCCTCAATCCGATGCGGCTGGCCGGGCCGGACTCCGACGCCTCGGCCACCTCGCCCAACTTCGTCGCCGCCGGGCGCTACGGCTTCGCGCTGGCCCGCACCCGTGACGGCTGGCGGCTCACCCGCGTCACCGTGCAGGAGAAATGGCGGCACATGACCGTCTGATCCGGGCCGGGGCCGCTCGACTCGGCCGGGACGTCAGGCACTGCCACACTGGAAGCGGAGGCACGCCATGATCACGATGCGCACGCGGTGGTGGTCCCCTCGATGGCGTGCGCCCGCCGCCGTGGCCGCCGGGGCGCTGCCCGCCCTCGCCTTCCCGGCCCCCGCGCTCTGGTGGTTCGCCTACACCGCCCTCGTGCCCTGGATGCTGCTGCTGCGGTCGGCTCCCACCGGGCGGCGGGCCGTGCTGGAGGGCTGGCTCGGCGGTGCGGGGTTCATCCTGGCCGTCCACCACTGGCTGCTGCCCAGCCTGCACGTGTTCCTGATCCCGGTGGCCGCGCTGCTCGGGCTGTTCTGGATCCCCTGGGCCCTGCTGGTGCGGGAGCTCCTCGGCGGGACCCCGTCGGCGGACCGGGCCTGCTGCGCGCTCGTCCTCGTACCGGCGGGGTGGCTGCTGTCGGAGCTGGTCCGGTCCTGGCAGGGGCTGGGCGGGCCGTGGGGGCTGCTGGGCGCGAGTCAGTGGCAGGTGGCACCCGCACTGCGCCTGGCCTCGGTGGGCGGGGTGTGGCTGGTCGGTCTGCTGGTGGTGGCGGTGAACTGTGCGCTGGTGCTGCTGATCGCGGTGCCGGGGGCGCGGATCCCCGCGGTGGCGGGGATGACCGGGTGCGCGGTGCTGACGGGAGCGGTGTGGGTGTGGGCGGCGCGACCCGAGGAATCGGGCCGGCTGCGCGTGGCCGTCGTACAGCCCGGCCCGGTGGCGGACGGCCCGGACAGTGCGGATCGGCGGTTCGACGTCGGTGAGCGGCTCACGCGGCCGCTGGCGGGGCAGCGGGTCGATCTGGTGGTGTGGGGCGAGAGCAGCGTCGGCGCGGACCTGACGGCCCGCCCGGACCTGGCCCGGCGGCTGGCCGCACTGTCGGCGGAGGTCGGTGCTCCGCTGCTGGTGAACGTGGACGCGCGGCGGGCGGACCGCCCCGGAATCTACAAGAGCGCGGTCCTCGTCGGCCCCCAGGGCGCCACCGGCGACCGGTACGACAAGATGCGGCTCGTCCCGTTCGGGGAGTACGTACCGGCCCGTGCGCTGTTCGGCTGGGCCACCTCGGTCGGCAAGGCGGCGGGCGAGGACCGGGTGCGCGGCGACACCCCGGTGGTCATGGACCTGCCCGGGCGGCCGGACGGGCCCGGCCGGGTCCGCGTCGGCCCGCTGGTGTGCTTCGAGTCGGCCTTCCCCGACATGAGCCGGCGCCTCACCCTGGACGGGGCCTCCCTGCTCGTCGCCCAGTCGGCGACCTCCTCGTTCCAGGAGAGCTGGGCGCCGGCCCAGCACGCCTCGCTGGCCGCGCTGCGGGCGGCCGAGAACGGCCGCCCGATGGTCCACGCCACCCTCACGGGCATCAGCGTCGTGAACGGCCCGTCCGGCGCGCGGGTCGGCGCCGCCCTGCCCACCTCCGCGAGCACGGCGGCCGTGTACGAGGTCCCGCTCGCCCGCGGCACGACCCTCTACGTCCGCTTCGGGGACTGGCCGGTGACCGCCGCCCTCGCCGCCCTGGCCGTGTACTGCGCGGTGGCGGGCAGCCGTTCGCTCAGGAGGCCTGCTCCAGGGCCGAGCGCACCACCCGCTCGCACAGCTCGTGGGTTCGCAGGGCGTCGCGGGCGCTGAGCGTGGTGCCCGCCGCGACCGCCTCCAGGAAGTGGTCGACGACCTGCTCGATGCCGCGCTGGCGGGCGACGGAGACCCAGTCCCCGCGGCGCCGCACGGTCGGCTGGCCCTTGTGGTCGATGACCTCCGCGAGGTTGACGACCTGCCGCTTGGTGTCGCGGCCGGACACCTCCAGGATCTCCTCGGTGGAGCCGGACAGCCGGTTCATGATGCCGAGGGCGGTGAAGCCGGCGCCGGACAGCTGGAGCACCACCTGGTGCATCAGCCCCTCGCGCACCACCGCCCGGACGTCGAGGTGGTCGGCCTCGCCGGGCAGCAGGAACCGCAGGGTGTCGACGACGTGGATGAAGTCGTCCAGCACCAGCGTGCGCGGGTCCTCGGGCAGCCCGACCCGGTTCTTCTGCATGATGATCAGCTCGCGGGCGTGGTCGGCGCACTGCGCGTAGGCGGGCGCGAAGCGGCGGTTGAAACCGACGGCGAGGGAGACCCCGAGCTGCTCGGCCCGTTCCACGAGCTGCCGCGAGTGCGCGAGTTCGTAGGCGAGCGGCTTGTCCACGTACGTGGGCACGCCGGCCTCCAGCAGCCGTGTGACGATCTCGGGGTGGGCCACGGTGGCGGCGTGCACGAAGGCCGCGTCGAGCCCTTCGGCGAGCAGCGCGCCGAGATCGGTGTGCCGGCGCGCGGCCGGGACGTGGTGGCTGTCGCCGACCCGCTCCAGGGTGTCGGGGTTACGCGTCTGCAGATGCAGCTCGATGCCCGGGCGGGTGGTGAGGACGGGCAGGTACGCCTTCTGCGCGATGTCGCCGAGTCCGATGCAGCCGACCTTCACCGGGCGCCTCCAGATTGGTTCCTTGTGGGATTCCCGCAGCTTAATCCCTGGTGACGGGGGGCCGGTTCGCCCAGGATGAGCCCCATGACCACCAGTTCAGGATCACATCGCAACGAACCCGCCACCACCGCCGACGAGCGGGACATGCTGGACGGGTGGCTCGACTACCACCGTGCCACCCTCGTCTGGAAGTGCGAGGGGCTCCAGGACGAACAGCTGCGCCGCACCCCGCTCGCGCCCTCCGAGCTGAGCCTCCTGGGCCTCGTACGGCACATGGCGGAGGTGGAGCGCTACTGGTTCCGGGAGATCATGCTGGGCGAGGACCTCCCCGAGCTGTACTCGACGAGCGAGGACCCGGACGGCGACTTCCACTTCACCGAGGAGGCCACCTGGGCCGAGGCCGAGCAGGTCTGGCAGACCGAGGTCGAGCTGGCGCGCCAGGCCGCCGCGGGCCGTTCGCTGGACGCGGTCTCGCAGGCCGGGAGCCACCACCGGGGCGAGGTGTTCAGCCTGCGCTGGGTCTACACCCACATGATCGAGGAGTATGCGCGCCACAACGGCCACGCGGACCTGCTGCGCGAGCAGACAGACGGCGCCACCGGCGACTGAAGACTGTCCCGGGCCGGCCTTCGGGCCCTGTCCGGCGGGTGGGTCCGTCACCCGTGCGGGGTGAATATCGGCTCCGGGTTTTCGCAACGGGGTCCTCGCACAGCAGAGTTGCGCGAGTGCATCCAACCCGAACCACGACAACGCTGCTGCTCGGAGTCGCCTGCGCCGTTTCGGCGGTCTCCGGCTGTGTGAGTGTGAGCCCCGGACCCGTGCAGCCCGCGGCGGCCCCTGCGGCCGGGGTACCGCCCCGCCATGAGCCGCGCGGCGCGCCCGGGGCCGCCCCCGTGGTCGTCCGCGCGCCCGCTCTGGAGGCGCTGGAGGCGGTGGAGACCGCCCCGGAGCGGCCCGCGGCCCCGGCGGCCCCCGCGCCCGCCCAGCGGTCCGCACAGCGCCCCGCACCGGGCGGCTCCGGCGTGCCCGTACGGGAGGCTCCGCCGGTCCCGGACATCCCGGAGCCCCGGCGGGCCGCCGAGCCCGTCACCGGGCACCCGGGCGGCCGTCCGCAGCGTCCCCGGCGCGACGCCGAGGTGGAACGTGAGCTGGTCCGGAAGCTGCCGGTGCGGCCGGCCGATGTGTGCGCGCTGGGCCGCAGGCACGGCCACTGGCATCCCGAGAGCCCGGAGGCCCGTATCTGCTCAGGTGTCCACGGGGACTGACCGCCGGCGGGCCTACGGGGACTGCTCGGGGAACGGCCGGGGTCCAGGACCAGGTCCAGGTCCAGGTCCAGGTCCGGGTCCAGGTCCGGGTCCAGGTCCGGGTCCGGCTCCCGGATCCGCGGCCAGGCGCCGCTCCAGCCGGGCGATGGCGGCCCGTACGCCGTTCCCGTACCCGTCGTCGGACAGCGCTCCGGTGGCCGCGCGGGCCCGGGCCAGGTGGACCCGGGCCGCCTCCGGCCGCTGCAGTTTCACGTAGTCGGCGGCCAGGTTCAGGTGCAGGGACGGGTAGAACACGCGCATCGCCGGATGCGGCTCCCACCGCGCGGGCCGCCCGTCCTGGAGCGGCCTGGTCCCGGGCCTGTCGCCCGGCAGGTCATCCGGCAGGTCATCCGGCAGGTCATCGGGCGGGTCACCCGGCACGTCGGCGGCGGCGGTCAGGGCCCGCAGGTCCCAGGCCAGCTCGTCGGCCGGATCGTCCTGGGCGTCGGCCATGTAGTGGGCCAGGGTGCACCGGTGGAGGGAGTCCCCCTCCTCGCCGATCTCGGACCAGATCTCCCCGAGCCGGTTGCGGGCCTCCTCGCGGTCCCCGGCGTGCAGCAGGATGACCGCCTGGCCGATCCTGGTCATGACGGCGTCCTCCGACGCCTCCTGCTGCTCCGTCACGGCGGCCTCCGGCTTGCTCTGCCAGACCTGCTCCGGTCTGATCATCTAGAAGCTAGCCGGAGGTACCGGCAATGGCGCCGAGGCGCGGGGGGACGTCAGCCGAGGTCCGGGATCCGCCAGTCGATCGGCTCATGCCCCTGGGCGGCGATGGCCTCGTTGATCTGTGTGAAGGGCCGGGATCCGAAGAACTTCTTGGCGGACAGCGGGGAGGGGTGGGCGCCCTTGACGACCACGTGCCGCTCCTCGTCGATCAGCGGGAGCTTCTTCTGGGCGTAGGCGCCCCACAGGACGAAGACGGCCGGGTCGGGCCGCTCGGACACCGCGCGGATCACGGCGTCGGTGAACTTCTCCCAGCCCTTGCCCTTGTGCGAATTGGGCTCGGCCTCCCGGACCGTGAGCACCGCGTTGAGCAGCAGGACACCCTGCTCGGCCCACGGCATCAGGTACCCGTTGTCCGGGATCGGCAGGTCGAGCTCCTCCTTCATCTCCTTGTAGATGTTGCGCAGCGAGGGCGGGGTCTTGACCCCGGGCTGCACGGAGAAGCACAGGCCGTGGCCCTGGCCGGCGCCGTGGTACGGGTCCTGGCCGAGGACGAGGACCTTCACCCGGTCGAAGGGAGTGGCTTCCAGGGCCGCGAACACCTGCTCGCGGGGCGGGTAGACCGGCCCGTTCGCCCGTTCCTTCTCGACGAACTCGGTGAGCTCTTTGAAGTAGGGCTGGTCCAGCTCCCCGCCGAGGACGGGGAGCCAGGACTCGGGCAGCATCTGGGTCACGGCGACAACCTCCGGTACAAGTTCGTGCAACTGCTCGTGCAACTGCTCCAGAACCTACCGGGGCCCACTGACAATGCGTCGGCCGCCCAGGGCGGCCGACGCACCGGTGCCGGTTCTACCAGCTGGTCTTGCGGTAGAACTCCCACATCTGCATGACGGTCTGCGGGTCCAGCGCCCGCTCGGCGCCCGCGATGTCCTCGCGCGCCGCCACGTACAGCTTGCCCTGCCACAGGGGCAGCAGCCGGACGTCCTCGGCGAAGATCTTCTGGGCCTGCTCGAACTCCTGGACGCCCGCCGAGCGGTCGCCCTCGCGGCGGGTCTTGGGCAGCAGATCGTTCACGATCTCGGCGGGCTCGTACGGGGTGCCGACCGCGTTCTCCTTGCCGACGAACGGCGCGATGAAGTTGTCCGGGTCCGGGAAGTCGGGGAACCAGCCGCGGCCGAAGATCGGGTACTCACCGGTCTTGTAGCCGGTCTGGAAGGTCTTCCAGGGCTGGCTGCGCAGGGTGATCCGGAACAGCTGGCTCTCGTCCAGCTGCCGCTTGAGCTCGGTGAACTCGTCGGCGGTCGAGGAGCCGTAGCGGTCGGTGGTGTACCAGAAGGTCAGCTCGACCGGCTGGGTGATCCCGGCGTCCCTGAGGATCTTCTTGGCCTTGGCGACGTCCGCGGCGCCGTACTTGTCGTAGAAGGGCGTCTTGTGGCCGACGACCCCCTTGGGGACCATCGAGTACAGCGGCTCGGCGGTGCCCTGGTAGACCTTGGAGACGAGCGCACCGCGGTCGACGATCTGGGCGATGGCCTGGCGGACCGGGAGCTTGGCGACCTGGGGGTCCTTGGGATTGAAGACCAGGTAGCGGATCTCGGCGCCGACGTTCTCGACGACCTGGACGCCCAGTGCGTGCGCCGCGGGGGTCTGGAGGTCGGTGATCTCCGGGGCCGACAGGCCTCGGTAGGTGGCGTCGATCTCCTTCGCCTTCATCGCCGCGATCATCTTCGGCGAGTCCGCGAAGTAGCGGATGGTCACCGCCTTGTTCTTGCGGTTGGCGAAGCCGGTGTAGCTCGTGTTGCCGGTGAGCACCGCCTCGGCGCCGTCCTTGTACGAGTCGAGCACGTACGGGCCGGAGCCGGTGACCTTGTCGCCCTCGCGGACCTTGTCGGCCGGGTAGTCCTTGGGCGCGACGAGCGAGGCGGCGGGCGAGCCGAGGACGTACGGGAAGGTGGCGTCCGAGGTGTTCAGGTGGAAGACGACCGTCAGCGCGTCCGGCGTCTCGATCTTGTCGAGGGTGCCGAAGAGGCCCTTGGGGCCGACGTTGGAGCCGATGGTCTTGATCCGGTCGAGGGAGTGCTTGACCGCCTTGGAGTCGAGCGGTTCGCCGTTGGAGAACTTCAGGCCCTTGCGCAGGGTGCACCGGTAGGCCTGGCTCGCCGCGTCCGTGAACTCGCAGCTCTGGGCCGCGTCGGGCTGGGGCTTGCTGGAGCCCGTCGGGAAGGCCAGCAGGGTCTGGTAGACGTTCCGGTACAGCTCCCAGGAGCCGTCCCACGCGGCCGCGGGATCGAGGGTGCTCGGTGCGCTCGTGGTACCGACGACGATCCTCTTCATCTCGTCGCCGTCGTCCTCCGACAGCAGGCCGCATCCGGCGAGCAGGGATATGGACGCAAGGGCCGCAGTGATCTGCAGGCATCTGGTCCGGTTGAACACGTGCACGCTCCTCGATCAGCCAGGGGTGCGGCAGACCCTACCGCAGTGCCCCACGAATCCAATGGGTTGGTTTCGTGAGGCACTTGACCGGTTCCGTGCATATTCGATACGCATTTACCTCCCTTTTGGAGCCAAATGCGTCCGATTATCGGTCAGTGAACCCCGGCATTGAGGAACATCCCACCATCGACGACGAGAGTTTGCCCGGTGATCCATTCCGCTTGTGCAGATGTGAGGAACGCCGCCGCCCCGCCGATGTCCTCCGGGAGCCCCAGCCGGCCGAGCGGATAGGCCGCCGCGGCCTCCTGTTCCCGGCCCTCGTAGAGCGCCTGCGCGAACTTCGTCTTGACCACCGCGGGAGCGATCGCGTTGACCCGGACCCCGGGCGCCATCTCGTGCGCGAGCTGGAGGGTGAGGTTGACCATGGCGGCCTTGCTCATCCCGTACGCGCCGATGAAGGGCGATGCGGAGACCCCGGCGATGGACGCGATGTTCACGATCGCGCCGCCGTTGTCCTTCTGCCAGGCGTGCCAGGTCCGCTGGGCGAAGCCGAGCGCCGAGATCACATTGGTCTCGAAGACCTTCCGCGCGACCCCGAGGTCCAGGTCCGCGATGGGCCCGAAAACGGGATTCGTGCCAGCGTTGTTCACCAGGAAGTCGACGCGGCCGAAGGCCTCCATCGTGCGCTCGACCGCGACGGCCTGGTGGGCCTCGTCGTGCGCCTTGCCTGCGACACCGATCACCCGGTCCGCGCCGAGCCGCTCGACGGCCTCCTTGAGGGCCTCCTCGTTGCGCCCGGTGATGCAGAGCCGGTCACCTCGGGCGACCAGCGCCTCCGCCACGCCGTAGCCGATGCCCCGGCTCGCCCCGGTGATCAGAGCGACCTTGCCGCTGTCGATACCGCTGTACGTCATGTCGTACGCCCTGTCTCTCGTGGACTCGTCAGTTGAGCGGGCCGCCGGCCACGTACATGACCTGGCCGGAGACGAAGCCCGCCGCCTCCCCCGTGAAGAAGGCGATGGCGTTGGCGATGTCGTCCGGACGGCCGACGCGCTGGACCGGGATCTGAGTGGCGGCCGCCGCCTGGAAGTCCTCGAAGCCCATACCGACGCGGGCGGCCGTCTGGGCGGTCATCTCGGTGGCGATGAAGCCGGGGGCGACGGCGTTGGCGGTGACGCCGAACTTGCCGAGCTCGATGGCCAGGGTCTTGGTGAAGCCCTGCAGACCGGCCTTGGCGGCGGAGTAGTTGACCTGGCCGCGGTTGCCGAGCGCCGAGCTGCTGGAGAGGTTCACGATGCGGCCGAACTTGGCCTCCACCATGTACTTCTGACAGGCCTTCGACATCAGGAAGGCACCGCGCAGGTGCACGTTCATGACCGTGTCCCAGTCGGTCTCGGTCATCTTGAACAGCAGGTTGTCGCGCAGCACACCCGCGTTGTTGACCAGGATGGTCGGGGCGCCGAGCTCGCTCGCGACGCGCGCGACGGCCGCCTCCACCTGCGCGCCGTCGGAGACGTCGCAGCCGACCGCGAGGGCCTTGCCGCCGGCCGCCGTGATGGCCTCCACGGTGTCCTTGCAGGCCGCCTCGTCGAGGTCGAGTACGGCGACGGCCCGGCCCTCGGCGGCCAGGCGTACGGCGGTGGCGGCGCCGATGCCCCGGGCCGCCCCGGTCACGATCGCGACGCGCTGCTCGGTGGTGGACATGCTGGATCTCCTCGCCCTTGAGAGGCGGCCGCCCAGAGGTGAGCAACCGCTTAGTAGCTTCAGCTGAGGAGACGCTAGGAGCCCTGGCACCCGGTGTCAACGCCACTCGGTCCGGCCCCGCCCGCATTCGCGGCCCGGGGGTCCGGGTGCCGGGGGCGCAACCCCCGGCACGGCGCCGCGCCCGTCAGCGGACCAGCAGGTCCAGCAGCCGCTCCACCTCCGCCGCCGGATCGGCCGTCAGGCCGGTGTGCACCGGACCCGGCTGCACCACGGTGCTCCGCGGGGCGATGAGCCAGCGAAACCGCCGTCCCGCGTCGTCACCCGCCGCCTGCCCCGCCTCGGCCCCGCCGCTGCACACGCCCTCGACCCCGCGCAGGGCGGCCCGTACCCCGGCCACATCGGCCCCGGGGTCCAGCGCGAGGAGCTTCGCCTCGTCGAGGTGGGTGCGCGCGGCGACGTACGTGTGCGCCCGGCAGTAGACGATCACGCCGGCGTTGAAGCACTCGCCCCGTTCCATCCGGGGCACCACACGCACCAGCGCGTACTCGAACACGTCCCGCTTGGTCACTCGATGTCGCTCTTCTTCTTGTGGGTCTTGTGGGGCCATTCCGGCAGGTGGTCGGTGAGCCAGCCGGGAGGTCCGGCAGGCGTCTTCACCTCGGCCTCCAGCGAGATCCTCTCGTGGATCGTGGCCGCGCGCGGCAGCAACGCCTCCACATAGGCGCGGCGCAGCGCGTCGGTGGAGTCGAAGCCCGGCTCGTCGACCAGCCACTCGTCGGGGACGTCGGCCGCGACCTCCGTGAGCAGTTCCTCGGTGACCAGCGGCGCGAGCGCGGCGGCCGCGGCGGCGATGTCCGGGCCCACGGGGGCCAGTACGTGGTCGGAGGCGTTGTAGGGCTTGACTGCCGCGGCCGCGGCGGTGGGCCAGTTGTGGTGCCAGATCATGGTGGCGCCGTGGTCGATGAGCCAGAGGTCCCCGTGCCAGACCAGCATGTTCGGGTTGCGCCAGGAGCGGTCGACGTTGTTGACGAGGGCGTCGAACCAGACCACGCGCCCCGCCTCGACCGGGTCCACCTGGTAGGCGAGCGGGTCGAAGCCGATCGAGCCGGGCAGGTAGTCCATGCCGAGGTTGAGCCCGCCGCTGGCCTTGAGCAGCTCCTGGACCTCCTGGTCGGGCTCGCCGAGCCCGATCACGGGGTCGAGCTGCATCTGTACCAGCCGTGGGACCCTCAGCCCCAGCCGCTGGGCCAGGCGGCCGCAGATGACCTCGGCGACCAGGGTCTTGCGGCCCTGGCCGGCTCCGGTGAATTTCATGACGTAGGTACCAAGGTCGTCGGCCTCGACGATCCCCGGGAGCGAGCCGCCCTCACGCAGGGGCGTGACGTAACGGGTCGCGATCACTTCGGACAGCATCCGCCCAGGTTACGGGGGTCAGGTCGCGGGAGCCCACTGCATAAGCAGCTCTTCGGCGGTGGTGATGGCCGCAACCAGCGCGAGGGAGTTGCGGATCACCTCGGCGGTGCAGGAGGCGGGCACCCCCGCGATCGCGTCGGCCGGGACCACCACCCGGTAGCCGAGGTTCACGGCGTCGAAGACGGTGTTCGGGATGGCGATGTTGGAGGAGACCCCGGTGACGACGAGCGTGCGGATGCCGAGATTGCGCAGCAGGGGGTCGAGATCGGTGCCGGCCATCGGGGAGAGCCCGTGCAGCCGGCGGACGACCAGGTCCTGCCCGGCGACGACGATGGGCGCGGCGACCTCCACCGCCCGGCTCCCGGTCAGCTGGCGCACGGGCAGCCTCTCCGCGGCCCGGAACAGCCGGGCGTTGGTGTTCGCGCCGAGCCCGTCGGGCCGTCGCTCGGCGACCGCGTGCAGCACCTGTACGCCGGCCCCGCGCGCGGCGTCGACCAGTGCGGCCACCCGTTCCAGCATCCCCGAGTCCCGGGCCTCCTCGGCCAGCTCCGGCAGCGCGCTCTCCTCGCCGACGACACCGTTCTGGCACTCGACGGTGAGCAGCGCGGTGGTGGCGGGATCGAGATCCGGCATGGCTCCCCCTGGCGTGGCGACGGAAGAGCCCTCATGATTCCTGACACACAGTCAGATGTGAAGGGGTGCAGGACGGATGGACGTGGACGGGGCACGAACCGGAACCTCACAGCGGCGGGGCCGGCGCATCATGATGAGCGACGCGGAGGTGGACTCCTTCCTGCGCGAGCAGAAGACCTGCCGGGTCGCGACGGTCTCCCCCGACGGGCGCCCGCACGTGGGCGCCCTGTGGTTCGCGTGGGACGGCAGCTCGCTGTGGCTGTACTCGATCACGCGCAGCCGCCGCTGGTCCGACCTGAGGAAGGATCCGCGGATCTCGGTGGTCGTGGATTCCGGTGAGTCGTACGACGAACTGCGCGGGGTGGAGCTGTCCGGCAGCGCCGTCTTCGTGGGCGAGGCCCCGCGCACCGGCGAGCCCTGCCCCGAGCTCGCGGAGGCCGAGCGGATCTTCCCGGTCAAGAACTTCGGCATCGAGGAGATGCCGCACGACGGGCGGCACGCCTGGATCCGGCTGACCCCCGACTCGGTCGTCTCCTGGGACTTCCGCAAGCTGTAGGGGGCGGCGGACCTACCGAAGTCCGGCGGCCGCCTGACGGAGGGCGCCGACCGCGGCCCGGATGGAGGG
This sequence comes from Streptomyces sp. NPDC001549, assembly GCF_042894025.1. NCBI lineage: Bacteria > Bacillati > Actinomycetota > Actinomycetes > Kitasatosporales > Streptomycetaceae > Streptomyces > Streptomyces sp. NPDC001549. The sequence continues at coordinate 28,339 of NZ_JBIAVJ010000022.1, read as the reverse complement.
CCGGCGGTCGGCGTCCGCGCGCCAGACGGCGTACACGTGGCGGCGTACGCTGTCGCACACCGGCAGCAGCCGCACGCCCGGCGGCACCGGGCCGCGGCCCAGCTTCGGCGCCACGCACACGCCGAGCCCGGCCTCCACGAAGGCCAGCTGGGTGTGGTGCTCCTCGGCGATGTGGGCGATGCGCGGCTCGATGCCCGTACCGCGCAGGGTGAAGACCAGCCACTCGTGGCAGAACTGCCCCTCGTTCCAGGAGATCCAGTCGTCGTCGCCGAATTCGGCGAGGGAGATCCCGGACTTGGCGGAGTCCTCGGTCCGGTCGGCCAGCCGGTGGCCGGCCGGGACCGCGATGTCGACGGTGTCGTCCAGCAGGTGGGTCCGCGTGAGCTCGGCGGGCACCGGCATCCGCTTGTTGTGCCAGTCGATCGCCAGGGCCAGGTCGAGGTCCCCGCGCACGACGGCCGCCATGCTCTCCTCGGGCTCCTGCTCGCGCACCCGGACGCGCAGCTCCGGATGCCCGGCCCGCAGCGCGGCCAGGGCCTGGGGCAGCAGCCCGCGCATGGCGGTCGGGAAGGCGCCGATCCGCAACTCGCCCACGGCGCAGCCCCGCTGGGCCTCGACGTCGGCCTGGGCGAGCTCCACCTGGGAGATGATCCGGGCGGCGTGATCGGCGAGCAGCCGCCCGGCGTCGGTGAGCCGGACCCCGCGCCCGTTCCTGGCCAGCAGCGGCTGTCCGACCTCGCGCTCCAGCTTGGCCAGCTGCTGGGACACCGCAGAGGTGGTGACGTGGAGGCCGTCGGCCGCGCCGCTGACCGAGCCGTGACGGGCGAGGGCGTCCAGGGTACGCAGGCGCTCCAGGTTCAACATGTAAGCAATGCTACGGCGTGACCCCGAGAAACTCTCGCTTGTCCTACGAAGTTGATACGAGCACAGTAAGGGGCATGAGCGCACCGACCACCCCTGGGCCGACCCTCCCGGCCGCCTCCCCGTCCCCGGCCTCCCCCACCACGACCGCCGCCTCCACCACCACCGGCCGGCGCCGGGGCGGCCTCCTGGACTGGCGGGTCCGGTTCGCGATCCTCTCGGTCGTCTGGGGCTTCAGCTTCCTCCTGATCAAGGTCGGCACGGAGGCGTACGCGCCCTTCCAGGTGGCGCTGGGCCGGGTCCTGTTCGGCGCGCTCGCCCTCCTCACCGTGCTCCTGGTCCGCCGCGAGCCGCTTCCCCGGGGACTGCGCACCTGGGGCCACCTGACCGTGGCGGCGCTGCTGCTCAACACCGCCCCGTTCTCGCTCTTCGCGTACGCCGAGCTGAGCATCCCCTCCAGCCTGGCCGGCATCTGCAACGCCACCTCGCCGCTGTGGGGCATGGCGCTGTCGCTGGTCGCCCTGTCCGAGGACCGCCCGACGCGCCGCCGCTTCGCCGGGCTGGGCCTGGGCTTCCTCGGCGTCCTGACCGTGCTCGGCGCCTGGCAGGGCTTCTCCGGTGTCGACGCCAAGGGCACTGCGTTCGCCCTGCTGGCGTCCCTCTGCTACCCCATCGGCTGGATCTACGTCCGCCGCACGCTGGCCGGGACCCCCGGCTCCCCGGTGGCCCTGACCGGCGGCCAGCTCATGGTCTCCACGCTCCAGCTCGCGCTCGTGAGCGCCGCGTTCACCTCGGCGCCGAGCTCGTTCCCGCTCTGGCCCACCCTGTCGGTGATCGCGCTGGGCGCCCTCGGCACGGGCATGGCCCTGCAGATGCAGTACGGGCTGGTGACGGAGGTCGGTCCGACCACCGCCCAGATGGTCACCTACTTCATCCCGGTCATCGCCACCACGGCGGGCGTCCTGGTCCTCGGCGAGCAGCTCCACTGGAACACCCCGGTCGGCGCCGCGATCGTGCTGGCCGGCGCGGCCCTCACCCAGACCCGCCCCGGGGCCCGCAGGCCCGCCTGACCGGTGCTAACGTCCGAAGATCAACACATTTTCCGGGGGCGGCACATGGGCATCGGCATCTTCCTCCTGGCCTTCGGCCTGACCGCCCTCGTCGGGGGCGGCTGGGTCGCGCTGAACCTCCGCGGCTCGGCGGCCTCCCTGGAGCGCCGGGCCGCTGCCAACGCGGAGCTGCGCATGCAGGCGCAAGGCAACCTCGGCCCGGCGCCCATGCACGTATCGCGCGGCCTGTACCGCACCCTCGGCGCCGTGATCGCCCTGGCCGGATCGGTCCTCGCGCTGGGCGGACTGCTGGAGCTCGCCTCCTGACCGCCCCCTGACGGCCCGCCCGCGCTGCCGACCCGACGTCCCCCGCGGGACCGGGCCCGTCGGCGCCGGGCGGGGTCCGGTGTCAGTCGTACCGCACGCCCGCCGCACCCACACTGGCCGCCGCGGCCACCGCGTCCGCCAGCCCGGGCACATCGGCAACCGTCAGCCGCGAGACCGTCAGCCGGATCCCCGGCCCCGCCTCGACCCGGAAGACGGCCCCCGGCGCCACCGCCCATCCGGCGGCGAGCAGCCGCGCCACGACCACCGTCTCGTCGACCACCGGCACCCAGACATTCAGGCCGCTGCGCCCGTACGCCCGGATCCCCCGCTGCCGCAGCGCCTCGACCAGCGCGTCCCGCCGCCCCGCGTACGAGCGGGACACCGCCACCGGGTCGACCGCGCCCGAGGTCCACAGGTCCACCACCGCGTACTGCAGGAGCCGGCTCACCCAGCCCGGCCCCAGCCGCTGCCGCCCCCGCAGCCGGTCCAGCGTGACCGCGTCGCCGGTCAGCACCGCGAGCCGCAGGTCCGGCCCGTACGCCTTCGCCGTGGACCGCACCAGCACCCAGTGCCGGGTCACCCCGCCCAGCGGATGCAAGGGCAGGTCGACGATCCCGTTCCCGTGGTCGTCCTCGATCAGCAGCACCTCGGGGTGGTCCGCCAGCAGCGCCCGCAGCTCCCGCGCCCGCTCCGCGCCCACCGCGGCCCCGGTCGGGTTCTGCGCCCGCGCGGTCACCACCAGCGCCCGCGCCCCGGCCGCAAGCGCCCGGGCCACCGCCTCGGGCCGGGGCCCGTCGTCGTCCACCGCCACCGGCAGCACGCGCAGCCCGAGCGCCGGGACCAGGTCCAGCGCGCCGCCCCATCCCGGGTCCTCGACCGCCACCGCGTCGCCCGCCCGCAGATGGGCGGTGAGCACCCGTTCGATCCCGTCGAGCGCACCCGAGGTCACCGCCACCGGCCCCGGCGGCACCCCGTCCGCGTCGAAGCCGGCCCGGGCCAGTTCCGCGAGCTCCGGGGCGACCGGGTCCGCCCCGTAGAGGGTCGGCGCCTGCGCGTACCGCCGGGCGGCCGCCGCCAGCGGCCCCTCCAGCGCGGGCAGCAGGGACACGTCCGGACTGCCCTCCGCGAGGTCCCGTACGCCCTCGGGCACCACCATGCGCAGCGCGTCCCGCGGCGTGTTCGACGGGCGGGACCGCACCCGGCTGCCGCGCCGCCCGTCGGTTTCGATGACCCCGCGCTCGCGCAGCGTCCGGTAGGCGGCGGCCACGGTGTTGGGGTTCACCCCCAGATCGCCCGCCAGCTCCCGCATCGGCGGCAGCAGTGAACCCGGCGGGAGCGCGCCCGAAGCCACGCCCGCCTCCACGCCGGCGGCGATATCCGCTGCGCGACGCCCTGTGATCCGATAGTCTCCTAGCACAAACCCCAGTATGCACTAGTGCAATGGAGTCCGCACCATGACCGCCACGCCTGCCACGGAGACGCCCGGGACGCCGACCCCGGGGGACGCATCGACCGGAAGCTACGAGCCCACCGACCTCACCGTCCCCAGCCGCTCCCGCGACCGGGCGCGCTACGACCGCGAGACGGTGCACTCGATACTCGACCAGGCCTACATCTGCCACCTCGGCTTCATCCGCGACGGCGCGCCCGTGGTCCTGCCCACGCTGTTCGCCCGGGTCGGCGAATCGCTCTACATGCACGGCTCGACCGGCTCCCGCCCGCTGCTCGCGGCCCGCCGCACCGACCCGGGCCTCCCCGTCTGCGTGACCGTGACCCACGTCGACGGACTGGTCCTGGCCCGCTCGGCCTTCCACCACTCGCTCAACTACCGGTCGGTGGTCGTGCACGGCACCGCCCACCAGGTCACCGACGAGGCGGAATGCCGGACGGCTCTGGACGCCATGATCGAGGCCGTCGCCCCGGGCCGCTCCGCCGACGTCCGGCCGGCCAACGCCAGGGAACTCGCCGCCACCTCGGTGATCCGCGTGGACCTCGCCGAGGTGTCCGCGAAGATCCGCAGCGGCCCGGTGAACGACGACGCCGAGGACCTGGACCTGCCGTACTGGGCGGGCGTGGTTCCGGTGGCCCCGGCGTACGGAACCCCGGTGCCCGCCGCGGACCTGACCCCCGGCATCGCCGTCCCGGACTACCTCAGCGCGCTCTGAGGGCTGCGCCGCACGGGGGTGGGCGCGGCCACCGGCCGACGGGCCTCCGCCACGATCAGCGCGCCCACCGCCGTCAGCAGCAGTACGGTGCCCAGCACCACGGCGCCGGTCAGCCGCTCCCCGAGCAGCAGGACCGCGATCACCGCCGCGCTCACCGGCTCGATCAGCATGATCACAGACACGGTGGCGGCCCGTACCGCGGCGGCACCCGTGAAGTAGAGCGCGTACGCCAGTGCGGTCGGCACGGTGGCGACGTAGACCAGCAGCCAGAGCACCCGTCCGAGATCGGCGGTGTGCGGCAGCAGTCCCTCCACCGCGGCCAGCGGCAGCAGGCACACCGTGCCCACCGCGACCGACCAGGCGGTGGTCACCAGCGGGTCCCCGCCCGCCCCGCGCTGCCCGAGACACCGCGCGCGCAGGGTCATCCCCGCGTACCCGGCGGCCGACAGCAGCGCCCAGCCGACGCCGAGCGGCCGCACCTCGCCGCCGCCGCTGCCCAGCACCAGGACGGCCAGCCCGGCCAGCGCCCCCACGACGGCGGCCACGCCGCCACGGCCGAGCCGCTCGCCCATCCAGGAGCGGGCCCCCAGCGCGATGATCACGGGCCCGGCGCCGAGGGTGACCACGGTGCCCACCGCGAGGCCGGTCTCGCGCACGGCGGCGAAGTACGCGGCCTGGAAGAGGGTGAAGAGGAGCCCGGTCCCGATCAGCGAAGCCACCGAGGGCCGCACCCGGCCGGTGGCGGGGCGGGACCCGCGCACGGCGAGCACCCCGAGCAGCACCACGAGCCCGCCCGCGCACCGCCAGAAGGACAGGGCGAGCGGGCCGAGGTCACTGGCCAGGAAGAGGAGGGAGGCGGCCGCCCCGGCGGTGCCCCAGGCGGCTCCGGCGACGACGAGGTACAGCAGACTGCGCCCGGCGGCGGGCGAATGGTTCGACACGAGATGTCTCCGCGCATGCGTGAAGGATGAAAGAAGCAGGTCATCGCTTCGCGGGCAGCACGGACCCGCCCGGGGGCTCCCCGGGCCGGGTACCAGACGTGGTGGCGCCGCCCGCGCTAGGCGGCGGGAGGCGGAAGCACGGTCGAATGCATGACCGCCATCCTAGGGGGTGTCTTGTAGGTCGGGCCGGATCAGGGAGCGGCGCCTGGTGCGTGCGATCGCAAGGCCGAGGAGGAAGTCGACGCGGAGCGTCGGCGACCGACGAGAACGCGGCGAGCGTGCATGCCAGGCGCCGCGAGCCCGGCCTGACCGGCAAGACACCCCCTAGCCCTTGCCGACCGCGGTCGTCTCACGCGCCGGTACGACCTGGTCGGCCACGGCCGGCACCGGCGGGGTGGCAGGCCGGGAGGACTGCGCGATGAAGGCGCCGCCGAGGACCAGGCCGCCGCCGACGATCTGCCAGGTGGAAAGGTGCTCGCCGAGCAGGATCCAGGCGAACACGGTGGCGACGACCGCCTCCAGGAAGGCCACGACGCCGGCGACCTGGGGCGAGAGCCGGCGCACCGAGACCACACCGGTCAGGTAGGCGAAGACGGTCGCCACCAGCACCACCCAGGCGAGCAGCACCGGCGCGGGCACCAGCGTGCCGCCCACGGAGGCGTCGCCGCCCAGCACCTGCCAGTCCATCTCCCAGGGCCGGGCGATCACGGTCATCACCAGGGCGCCGACGAGCATGCCGTACGCGATCACGCCGAGCGGGTCGGGGGCGTCGTCCCCGTCGGCGCCCTGGTCGGCGAAGACGAAGTAGAAGGCCTGGCAGCAGGCGGCGGCGAGGCCGAAGAGCACGCCGAGCAGGTCCAGGCTCAGCCCGGCCCAGATCTCGACCACGCAGGCCAGTCCGACGACAGCCACGGCCGCGCCCGCGGCGGCCCCGCGCGTCACGGGCTTGCGCTGTACGAAGCGGATGTAGCCGAGCAGCAGCGCCGGGCCCAGGTACTCCAGCAGGAGGGCCACGCCGACGGGAATGCGGGACAGGGAGGCGAAGTAGAAGGCCTGCACACCCGCGACGGCGACCAGCCCGAAGCCCGCGAGCAGCGCGGGCCTGCGCAGCACGAGGTCACGGTGGCGCCAGGCCAGCGGGGACAGTACGAGCGCTGCCCCGGCCACCCTGAGCCAGACCATGTGGAGGGGGTCCAGACCCGCCTCGATCAGCGGCTTCGCCGCCACTCCGGAACCACCGAACGCGAACGCCGAGACGAGGGCGAGGCCCAGTCCGGCATTTCTCCCTGACGCTTGCATCCAGCCATCATGACAGGACGGGGTCAGGACCGTCATGGGGATGACACCTGTTGAGACGGAGTCGAGATCACGCCCCGTCGGCATCAGCCATATCTGACAGGTCGTCAGCATTGAATGTTCCGCCCGCCGGGGCTACCTTCCGCCGCACGTACCCGACGAGAAGGGGTGGTCGCATGGCTGAAGTCACCGCGGAATCACGCATCGAGGCGTCCGCCGCGCAGCTCTGGTCCCAGCTGACGGACTGGGACGCGTACGGGCAGTGGAGCATGACCCACACGAACTTCCCCAAGGGCGGACCCGAGACCCTCGCGGTCGGCGCCACCTTCGCGGAGAACATGAAGATGATGGGCTTCCCGGCCGAGGTCGTCTGGACCGTCTCGGAGCTGGAGGCCGAGCGCCTCTTCGCCATCACCGGCAAGGGCCCGATGGGGGTGGCGGTCCTCACCCGGTACACCCTGACCCCGGACGGCGAGGCCACCACGGTCCGCATCGACGGCGAGTTCACCGGGGCCGCCGTCTCCCTGATGGCGGGCAAGCTCAAGGACTCGGCCACCGCCGCGCTGAACGAGTCGCTGCGCAAGCTGGCCGGCCTGGTCGTCTGACCGCCGGGCCGAGCCGCCCACGCCGCACGCGACGGCGCGCCCCGCGAGACGAACCCGCGGGGCGCGCCGCTGCGTGCCGTTGCACACCTGGGCCGACTGGGCTCAGTGCTCGTCGGCCAGGATCAGGTAGAGCTTCTTGCGGGCGTCGTTGATGACCCCGAGCGCCTTCTCGCGCTGCTGGGGCGAGCCGGTCTTGAAGACCTGCCCGAAGGCTTCCATCAGGCCGATGCCGGCCGTCCGCACCTCCTGCATCGCCTCGAAGTCGAAGCCGCGCCCGGCGTCCGCCCAGGGGGCGTCCGGGCCCGACTCGGCCTCGGTGCGGCCGGCGTCGGTGAGCGTGAACAGCTTCTTGCCGCCCTCGCTCGCGCTGGTGATCAGCCCCTCGTCCTCGAGCAGCTGCAGGGTCGGGTAGACCGAGCCCGGGCTGGGCTTCCAGGCCCCGCCGCTGCGCTCGCCGATCTCCTGGATCATCTCGTAGCCGTGCATCGGCCGGTCGGCGAGCAGCGCCAGGATCGAGGCGCGCACATCTCCGCGCCGGGCCCTGCCCCGCGGTCCGCCGCGTCCGCCGCGGCCACCGAAGGGGCCTGCGCCGAAGGGCGGTCCGAACGGGCCGAAGGCGGCGCGCCGCCCCTTGAAACCCTCCCGACGATCGGGCCCGCAGTGGTCGTGGCCCCGTCCGTGGTCATGCCCGTGGCCGTGTCCGTGCTGTCCGTGTGAACGCATGACTGCGCTCCTTTCGTCACGTTGTCGTTGCTTCATCGGTTGTCCGATGTCTCCACTATCGGCGACGGCTCGCGATGTGTCAACGATATATCGGAACACGTCGGCGACAGTCGAACGGATCGCACATCTCGCCCCGGAGTGTGCCGCCGGCCGCGGGCTCCACCACGTCGCCCCCTGCTCTCCGGCACCCCGGCCCTCTCCCGGACCTGACCGCCGGCGCGCCGACCCGACAGGGCCAGTCGCTCCGGATTGGCCTTTGTCGACGATCAAGAAATCGCCCTACCGTCGGGGCATGCGCATCCGAATCGTCGACGCCTTCACCGACCGCCCCTTCCACGGGAACCCCGCCGCAGTCCTGCTCCTCGACACCGCGTTCCCCACGGACGCCTGGCTCCAGCAGGTCGCGTGCGAGATGAACCTCTCCGAGACCGCCTTCGCCCGCCCCCTGCCGCCCGGCGGGGACGCCGACTGGGCGCTGCGCTGGTTCACCCCGGCAGCCGAGGTCGACATGTGCGGCCACGCCACCCTGGCGACCGCGCACGTACTGGCCACCAGCGGGCTCGCCACGGGACGGATCCGCTTCTCCGCGCGCTGCGGCATCCTCACCGCCGAGACCGCCGAGGACGGCACGATCACCATGGACTTCCCGACGTCCTCACTCACCCCGGTGCCGGCACCGGCCTCCGTGGACCACGCGCTCGGCGGCCCCCCGATCCTCTCCGTGCACGACACCGCCGACCACGTCGGTGACCTCGTCGTCGAGCTCGCCGACGAGAAGACCGTCCGCGAGCTGGAGCCGGACCACGCGGCCCTGCGCGCCTTCGCCCGGCGGGGGGTGATCGTCACCGCGCCCGCCGAGGATCCCTCCCTCGGGTACGACTTCGTCTCCCGCGGCTTCTTCCCCGCCTTCGGGATCGACGAGGATCCGGTCACCGGAAGCGCCCACACCGCGCTCGCCCCGTTCTGGGCGCAGCGGCTGGGCCGTACCGAGCTGACCGGCCTCCAGGGCGGTGCGCGGCGCGGTCTCGTACGGGTGACCCTGGCGGGCGACCGCACCCTGCTGACCGGCCGGGCCGTCACCGTCGTCGACGGCGAGCTCCTCGCGTCCCCGCCCGGGGCCGGACAGGCGGGGTGACCACGAGGCACGGACCCGGGCACGGACCCGGGCCGGGCACGGACCCGGGCACGGGCCGGGCGTCCGCGGGCCGGCTCAGCCCGCGGACCCACCCCCGTCGGCCGTACCGTCCCGCTCCCCGTCGCCCTTCCCCCCGACGTCCCCCTTCGACCGCGCCTTCGCATCCGCCTTCGCGCGTGCGGCACTGCGCCGCTTCTCCTCCTGCTCCACCCAGGCCGCCGAGTCGATCCGCTTGCGGTAGACCTGCCCCGGCTCCGCCGCGCCCAGGTGCACCGTCCATCCCCACAGGCCGGCCGACACGAGGAACAGGACGCCCGCCACCCCCAGGTAGGAGGCGATCTCCTCGGACTCCGAGACGCCTTCCTCGTGCATGAAGCCGGGTACGCCGGCGATGAGCGCGTTCACCCACCACGCGAGCGCCACGTTGAACAGGACGAGGGAGACCCAGTAGGCGACCCGCATGCTCTTCGCCGGGCCGCTCAGTTCCCCCAGCAGCAGGAGGCGCCGCAGCGAGACCGGCCCCGTCCGGTGGCGGCCGCCCGTGTTCTTCTTGGCCCGGCGCACCGACGCGTAGCACTCGTCCAGCCAGCGCCCCGGCTCCGGGTCCGGCGGCGGGGAGTCGGTCGGCGCCAGCTGCTTGGCCTGGATCCAGCCCATGAGGAACTGGATCTCCAGCTGGGCCTTCTCCAGTCGCCTGCGGTAGTGGTGGTCGGTGCTGCGCGCCTCGCGGCGGTCCCGGATGAGGAGGCTGATGCCGCCCACCAGCCCGGTGACCACGGGCACGAAGAAGGGCGCGAACGGTACCAGGGTGTCCAAAAGAGCCACCGGGCGCGCCTCCTCACTCGCCCCAGGGTCGCACCGCTCCGGCGTCCGCCACTGCCCGGAAGGTCCGATCGGGTGGGCCGCCCCGGGTCACGGCGTCGGCAGCCAGCCCACCTTGCCCGCGAGCAGGGCGTACCCGCCGAAGGCCACGATGTCGAGGAGCGCGTGGGCGACGACGAGCGGTCCCACCCGGCCCCAGCGCCGGTAGGCGAGGACGAAGACGACGCCCATCACCACGTTGCCGATGAAGCCGCCGATGCCCTGGTAGAGGTGGTACGAGCCGCGCAGCACCGAGCTGGCCAGCAGCGCGGCCATCGGCGACCAGCCCAGCTGGCCGAGCCGGCGCAGCAGGTAGGCCAGCACGATGACCTCCTCCACCACGGCGTTCTGCAGCGCGGAGAGGATCAGTACGGGGAACTTCCACCACACGTCGGGCAGCGCCTCCGGCACCACCGTGAGGTTGAATCCGGTGGCCCGGGCGCCCAGGTAGAAGGCCAGCCCGGCGCTTCCGATCCCGGCCGCGACGAGGGCCCCCCGGCCCAGGTCCCACCAGGGCCGGGTGCGGTCGAAGCCCAGCACCCGGAGCCCGGGGGCGCCCTCACGGGTCAGCAGGTGCGCCACCAGCAGTACGGGCACCAGGGCGCTCGCGATGCCGAACAGCTGCCAGGCGAGGTCCAGCCAGGGCCGGCCCGGGGCGTAGGAGCCGTTGAGCGTGGCCGCCTGGTCCTTGAGACCGCCGGGCTTGGTGAGCGACCCGATGAAGCTGATCAGCGCCGAGACCCCGCTCGCGCCCAGCGACAGCGCGAGGACGAGCAGCGTCTCGGTGCGCAGCAGGCTCCGCCGCCCGTCCTCGTCCAGTTCCACGAACACCGGCTCCGGCTCCGTCCGCACGCCCGACTCCGTCCTGCCATCCCGTTGCGACCACCCCATACTGCCTCCTCACGGGACCGCGAGGATCACTGCGGGGCCTGCACCGGGATCACCGGAGGGCGACGGGCGGACGTCGGATGACGGCGGATGACGGCGGACGTCGGATGACGGCGGACGGCGGACGGCGGACGGCGGACGGCGGACGGCGACGGGCGGCGGGCGGGCCCGGGGGGCGGGCCCGGCGGGCGGGCGGGTGGGGGCGGCCCGCCCCGCGGCCGGTCAGCGCACGACGGGCGCCGGGACGCTCACCTCCTCCGTCAGCCCGACCGGCCAGGTGTGCACCGGGTCGCCCTTGTGCATCAGCTCGGTGTACCGCCGGGTCGTCGCGGCCAGCGCCTCGTCCCGTTCCCGTCCGGCGGCGAGCGCCCGGTGGTAGGTGTCCACCTGCCAGGTCGCCCCGTTCACCCGGCGCCGGCAGCGCTCCTCGATGATGCCGAGGTAGTGGTCCCGGTCCGCGGGCTCGATGCCCCAGGCGTCCAGCCCCGCCGCCGCCATCGGCAGCAGCTCGTCCAGGACCAGCCGCACGGCGGGCACGCTCGCCAGCCCCCCGGCCCGGCCCCGGCGCGGCCACCGCAGCCGCGCGTCGATCCCGTACCGGCAGGCCGCGTCGAAGTTCGCCTCCGCCTCGGCGAAGGGCAGCCGGGTCCACACCGGGCGCGGTTCGTCCGCGAGGGTGCGTACGAGCCCGTAGTAGAAGGCGGCATTGGCGACGACGTCGGCGACCGTCGGCCCGGCCGGCAGCACCCGGTTCTCCACCCGCAGGTGCGGCACCCCGTCGGCGACCCCGTACACGGGCCGGTTCCACCGGTAGACGGTGCCGTTGTGCAGCACCAGTTCCTGCAGCCCCGGTACCCCGCCCTCGGCGAGCACCCGCAGCGGCTCCTCCTCGTCGCATATCGGCAACAGGGCGGGGAAGTAGCGGACGTTCTCGGCGAAGAGCTCGTACGCCGAGTCCACCCACCGCTCCCCGAACCAGGTGCGCGGCCGCACGCCCTGGGCCTGGAGCTCGGGCGGCCGGGTGTCGGTGGCCTGCGTGAACAGCGGCGGCCGCGACTCCCGCCACAGCTCGCGCCCGAACAGGAAGGGCGAGTTGGCGCCGACGGCTATCTGCACCGCGGCCACCGCCTGCGCCGCGTTCCACACCGCCGAGAACCGGGCCGGGGTCACCTGCAGATGCAGTTGTACGGAGGTGCAGGCGGCCTCCGGCACGATCGACCCGGAGGTCCAGATCAGCCGTTCGACGCCGTCGATGTCGAGCGTGAAGTCCTCCCCGCGCATCATCAGGATCTGCTCGTTGAGCAGCGAGTAGCGGTCCACCGCCGAAAGGTTCGCGGTGACCAGGTCCGCGCGGGTGATCGTCGGCAGAATACCGATCATCACCACTCCGGCGTCGATCTCCGCGGCCTGCCGGTGGGCATAGCCCAGCCCCGCGCTGAGTTCCTCGGCGAGCTGGTCGAAAACCCGGCCGCCGAGCCGGTGCGGAAGGACGTTCACCTCCAGATTGAACATTCCCAGCTCGGTCTGGAAATCGGGGCTCGCAATCCGCTCCAGCACCTGCGCATTCAGCATTCTCGGCAACCCGTCGGCACCCGCGAGATTCAGCTCGATCTCCAGTCCCATCATGTTCTTCGGGCGATCGAACCTCTTCTCCGCCAGGAGCCGCTCCAGTCCCTCCAGACACTCGTGGAGCTTCCTTCGATACCGCTGCCGATCGGACAGGTCGAATCCGCCTGCCACGACCTTCTCCCCCATCGAAGTGTCCCTCCTCGAGTGGGCCTGGCCCAGTACACCCAGGCGCGCGTTACGGTCGATGATGCCCCGGCAGCGTGATCCATAACGCGCGGGGGGCGTGCGTGACGACGAGCGCGCGCCGGTTTGGCCGAAGGGCGCTTCGGCACATTCACGTGGCAAGTCGCGGTATGCAAATTCCGCTTAGACTTTGCCTCGTTCGGATAACCGACGCTTTCCAGCCGAGCCCCCGTCCGGTAACCTCCGAGGTCAGCGCGACATGTTCGCGCGCATCCGGCATGAATGCCATGTCAGCGGGTCCGGTAAGCGCCTTGCCGGCAATAGGCGGGACAGCTAGCCGAAACACTGCGTGAACACATGTCGTATAAACTCCGCAAACGAGGCAGAGAGTTGGCGCGCGGCCATTGCCCCTCGGCCCCCCTCTGGCCCCAGAATGCGAGTCCGCACCTGCCCCCGTTCCACCGGTCTCCCAAGTGAGAGGCGACCCACCATGCCGCTGCATGTCCCTCCGGCTCCCGCGCCCGCCCTGCGCAGCGTCCTCGCGGCACTCGGTTCCCCCACCGCCGTCCACGAGGCGCACACCCCGGCCCTGCGCGCGAACCAGGGGCCGCTGACCGCCGAACTCCCGCTTCCGGTCCACGTCCTCGACCGGCTGGGCATGTCCAACCTCGCGGCCGGCGGCAGGCCGCCGCGTACCCGGCTCACGGGCTGGCGGTTCCTGATCCGCAGCGGGGACCGCTACATCGCGGCGGCCGACACCCGGCTGACTCACGACGGCTGGGTCTTCTCCCATTTCTTCGAGGGCCCCTATGTCGCGGCCACCGAACGCGCCCTGCGCCAGGCGGAATCCCTCACCACCGGCTACCAGCCGCGGCTGCTGTCGGTTCCGGAGCTCTACATGCTGACCTTGTGGCTGCACGGGGCGGTGGGCGCCGACGCCGCCGCCGGACTGCCGGCCGGCGAGGACCTGCTGGTGCCCCTCGCCCCGGCCCCGCCCGGCATCGCCGCGTACCGGCCGCATCCGGTCTCCGAGCTGCTGCCCGTACTGACCCGCCGGCTGACCCCGGCGCCGACGGCGGCGCCTCCCTCCCTGGCCGCGCCCGCCGCCTGACCCAAATCACCCATTCGGCCTAGTCCACCCGGGCCACTTGCGAACCATCCGAAATGACAGGGGAGTTGGCCTGAACCGCCCGCACGAGTGATGCGTCATCAATCTGTGAGGACAGCTGCCGGGAAATACCTGCGAAGCGGCTGTCATGGGGGAAGACTGATGACACTCTCCCCGCGGGTGCGGGGATGACCCAGGGGGACGGCCATGAATCACGCATCGAGCCGTAGCACACAGACCACACCGCAGCGAAAGAACGCATCCATGTGCCAGCACCAGCCAGCCTGCCCGTCAGCCGAATCCGCCGACCGGGAGGCCGCGCGCCCGGTGGCCAACCACCCGGAGCAGGGCTGGAGCCTGCTGTGCAATGGCGTCCTGCTCTTCGAGGACACCGGCGAACTGCTGCCGGACGGCCAGATCATCGCCCCGCACCGCCCGCTCGCGGCGGCCTAGGCCACCAGGGCCCAGGCGATCGAGCGGTCCGGCCGACCGTAGCGAACGACGAAGGGGCCGGTCAGGGAGACTCTCCCGGACCGGCCCCTTGTTCATGTCGTACGACCGTCATACGGCGGTCGTACGACACGGAACACCTCAGGCGTCGTACTCGTCCAGCGGCGGGCAGGAGCACACCAGGTTCCGGTCACCGAACGCACCGTCGATGCGGCGCACCGGCGGCCAGTACTTCTCGGCGGCCGTGACCCCGCCCGGGAAGACGGCCTCGTCCCGGGTGTACGGGTGGTTCCACTCGCCGCCCAGCGCCGCAGCGGTGTGCGGGGAGTTCGCCAGCGGGTTGTCGTCCACCGGCCACTCGCCGCCCGCGACCCGCTCGATCTCGCCGCGGATGGCGATCATCGCGTCGCAGAAGCGGTCGATCTCGGCGAGGTCCTCGGACTCCGTCGGCTCGATCATCAGCGTGCCGGCGACCGGGAAGGACATGGTCGGCGCGTGGAAGCCGTAGTCGATCAGACGCTTGGCGATGTCGTCCACGCTCACGCCCGTGGCCTTCGACAGCGGCCGCAGGTCGATGATGCACTCGTGCGCGACCAGGTTGCCCGGGCCGGTGTAGAGCACCGGGTAGTGCGGCTCCAGACGCTTGGCGATGTAGTTGGCACCGAGCACCGCCACCTGGGTGGCGCGCTTGAGGCCCTCGCCGCCCATCAGGCGCACGTACGACCACGAGATCGGCAGGATGCCCGCCGAACCCCACGGAGCGGCCGAGATCGGGCCGACGCCCGTCTCCGGGCCAGCGGTCGGCTGGAGCGGGTGGTTCGGCAGGTACGGGGCCAGGTGCGCCCGGACACCGACCGGGCCGACGCCCGGACCGCCGCCGCCGTGCGGGATGCAGAAGGTCTTGTGCAGGTTCAGGTGCGAGACGTCGCCGCCGAAGTGACCCGGCTTGGCCAGGCCCACCAGGGCGTTCAGGTTGGCACCGTCGACGTAGACCTGGCCGCCGGCCTCGTGCACCTGGGCGCAGATGTCGGCAACGTGCTCCTCGAACACACCGTGCGTCGAGGGGTACGTGATCATCAGCACGGCGAGCTCGTCGCGGTGCTGCTCGATCTTGGCGCGCAGGTCGGCCGCGTCCACCTCGCCGTCGTCGGCGGTCTTGACGACGACGACCTTCATGCCGGCCATCACGGCGCTGGCGGCGTTGGTGCCGTGCGCGGAGGACGGGATCAGGCAGACGGTGCGCTGCTCGTCGCCGTTCGCCCGGTGATAGGCGCGGACGGCCAGCAGGCCGGCGAGCTCACCCTGGGAGCCGGCGTTCGGCTGGATGGAGACCTTGTCGTAGCCGGTCACCTCGCAGAGACGTTCCTCCAGCTCGTTGATGAGCGTGAGGTAGCCCTCGGCCTGCTCCACCGGCGCGAAGGGGTGCAGCTGACCGAATTCGGGCCAGGTCACCGGCTCCATCTCGGTGGTCGCGTTGAGCTTCATGGTGCAGGAGCCCAGCGGGATCATGCCGCGGTCCAGCGCGTAGTCCTTGTCCGAGAGCTTGCGCAGGTAGCGCAGCATCGCGGTCTCGGAGCGGTGCTGGTGGAAGACCGGGTGCGTCAGGTACGCGTCCGAGCGCAGCAGGCTCTCGGGCAGCGTGTCGGCCGTGGTCGCGTCCAGCGCCGCAATGTCTGCGGTGACACCGAAGGCGGCCCAGACGGCCTCGATGTCGGCGCGCAGGGTGGTCTCGTCACAGGCGACGGAGACGAGGTCGGCGTCGACCTGGAACAGGTTGACCCCGCCCTCGCGGGCGGCGGCGGCGACCTCGGCGGCACGGCCCGGCACGCGGGCGGTGATCGTGTCGAAGTACGAGCCGTGCACGATCTCGACCCCGCCGGCCGTCAGACCGGCGGCGAGCAGGGTGGCGTAGCGGTGGGTACGGCTCGCGATCGTCCGCAGGCCGTCCGGGCCGTGGTAGACGGCGTACATGCCGGCCATGACGGCGAGCAGCACCTGCGCGGTACAGATGTTGCTGGTGGCCTTCTCACGGCGGATGTGCTGCTCACGGGTCTGCAGCGCGAGGCGGTAGGCCTTGTTGCCGTCCGCGTCCACGGAGACGCCGACGAGGCGGCCGGGCAGGGAGCGGGCGTGCTTGTCCTGGACGGCCATGTAACCGGCGTGCGGTCCGCCGAAGCCCATCGGGACGCCGAAGCGCTGGGTGGTGCCGACGGCGATGTCCGCGCCGAGCGCACCCGGGGAGGTGAGCAGGGTCAGCGCGAGCAGGTCCGCGGCGACGGCGACGACGGCGCCGAGCTCGTGCGCCTGGTCGATGACGGGCTTGATGTCCCGGACGGCACCGGAGGCACCCGGGTACTGGACCAGGACACCGTAGATGCCGCGCTCGGCGATCTCGGCCGGGATTCCGGCGGACAGGTCGGCGACGACGACCTCGATGCCGATCGGCTCGGCGCGGGTCTCGATGACGGCGATGGTCTGCGGCAGCGCGTCGGCGTCCACCAGGAAGAGGTTGCCCTTGGACTTGCCCACGCGGCGGGCCAGGGTCATGGCCTCGGCCGCCGCGGTGCCCTCGTCGAGCAGCGAGGCGCCCGAGGTCGGCAGCCCGGTCAGCTCGGCGACGACCGTCTGGAAGTTCAGGAGTGCTTCGAGGCGGCCCTGGGAGATCTCCGGCTGGTAGGGCGTGTACGCCGTGTACCAGGCCGGGTTCTCCATGACGTTGCGGAGGATCACCGGCGGCGTGAAGGTCCCGTAGTAGCCGAGACCGATCATCGGCGAGAGGACCTGGTTGCGGTCGGCGAGCGAGCGCAGCTCGGCCAGCACCTCGGCCTCGGTGCGCGCCTCGGGCAGGTCGAGCGCCTCGGCGGTCTTGATCACATCCGGGACCGCGGCAGCGGTCAGTTCGTCCAGGGAGCCGTAGCCCACCTGGGCGAGCATCTTCGCCTGCGCCTCGGCATCCGGGCCGATGTGGCGCTGTTCGAAGGGGATGCCTCGCTCCAGCTGGGAGAGCGGAATGCGGTTGGCGGTCATGTACGGAGGCCTCCTGGTCGTATGACCTGCGAGGGGCACCACGGCGCTGGCACCCGGACGGCCTCCCCCTCTGTCATCTGCACCTGAGAGTTTCACCGGAGTCACGGGGGTCTCCCGAGAGTTCCGGCTTTCACCGTCGGTGAGGAGGGGGACCGGCACTGCGCGCCCGGTACCCGCCCTGCTTTCCAGAGTGGCCTCGTCCGTGCGGTACGTATGCCTGAGAGATTCCGGGGAGGATTTGCTCCTTCGGCGCCTCCGTCTTGTTCACTCGGAGGACTCTCCCGCACAGGGTCGACAGCCGTTCACCAGGGTACCAGCGAGGATCTGGACCCTCCCCGAGTGGCCTCCGCTGCGGATATGCACTTCTGTAGTCATTACGGAGCAGTTGCGACCTTTTGGAGGGACCGTGCAGACCGACATCGATCCGCGCAGCCTGATCGGCCGCAAGGCGTTCGACCGCAATGGCACCAAGATCGGCACGATCGACGAGGTCTACCTCGACGATGCCACGGGCGTCCCGGAGTGGGCCGCGGTCCGGACGGGGCTCTTCAGCCGGGACGCCTTCGTCCCGCTGGAGCCGAGCGAGCTGGTGGGTGACACCCTGCGGGTGCCCTTCGAACGCGCCCTCATCAGGGACGCCCCGGACTTCGGTGTCGGGCGCCACCTCTCCCCCGAACAGGAGCTGCAGCTCTACCACCACTACGGACTGGACACGACCCTGCCGTCGGACTTCCACCGCGACTTCGGCCGCCTGGCGGGCGACGAGAGCTAGTCCGTCTCCTTCGGATCTTGCCGATCCGGGCCGTCCCCCACCAGCGGCAGCGGATCGGACGGCTCCAGCTCGGGGTCGTCCACCCGGAAGGTCCGCACCCGGCCGGGCTCCGATCCGGGCTGCTCGAACCGCACGGTCACCCGCCCGACCCCGCTGCCCTGCACCCATCCGGGCCCGTACACGGCATGCCGTACGTCGCTCCCGGCCGTCCAGCGCCGTTCGGGGGCCGGCTCCGGATCCCCGGGCGGCCCAGCGGCCTCCTGGGCACCCTCGGCCGCCGCCTCGGCGGCACCGGCCGCCACCGCTTCCCCTCCGGCCCCGTCCGTCCTGTCCATGCCGTCAGCCCCGTCCGAGCCGTCAGTCCCGCCCGCCCCGTCCGGCTCAGCGGCGAGCGACTGCGCGAACAGGTCCTCCTGTGTGTAGTCCGCCAGCCCGCTCACCCCCACTCCCAGCAGCCGCACCCCGCCCGTGGTGTCCACGCCCTCCAGCAGCCGCGCCGCCGCCTCCCGCACCACCGCCGGGTCGTCCGTGGGCCCCCGCAGGGTCTCGGACCGGGTCAGCGTGGAGAAGTCGTACCGCCTCACCTTGAGCACGATCGTGCGCCCCGAGTGCCCCGAGCCCCGCAGCCGCTGCACGCACCGGTCCGCGAGCCGCTGCACCTCGCCGCGGATCCGTACCCGATCGTGCAGGTCCACGTCGAAGGTGTCCTCGACCGACACCGACTTCGCGTCCCGCTCCGCGACCACCGGCCGGTCGTCCAGCCCGAGCGCCATCCGGTACAGCCCGGCACCGGCCGCGCGGCCGACCATCCGGACCAGCTCGTCCTCCCCGGCCTCCGCCAGCTCCCCCACGGTGGTGATCCCGGCCCGGCGCAGGTGCTCGCCCGTGGCCGGCCCCACCCCGGGCAGCGTCCGTACCGACATCGGCGCGAGCAGCTCGCGCTCGGTCCCCGGCTCGATCAGCAGCAGTCCGGCCGGCTTGGCCTCCTCGGAGGCCACCTTGGCCAGCATCTTCGACCCGGCCAGCCCCACCGACCCGCTGAGCCCCGTGGCGGCCCGGATGTCGGCCCGCAGCCGCTCCCCCGTCTCCCGCGCGCTGCGCGAGTCGAAGGCCACCCCGCCCGCCTCCAGGTCCACGAAGGCCTCGTCCAGGCTCAGGGGCTCCACCAGGGGCGACAGTTCCCGCAGCATGGCCATCACCACGTCGCTGACCTGCCGGTAGAGGCTGAAGCGGGGGATCAGGTACGCGCCGTTCGGGCAGAGCCGCCGCGCCTGCCCCATCGGCATCGCGGAGTGCACCCCGAACCGCCTGGCCTCGTACGAGGCCGTGGCGACGACCCCGCGCGGCCCGAGGCCGCCGACGATGACGGCCTTGCCCCGCAGACTCGGCTTCGACGCCTGCTCCACGGAGGCGTAGAAGGCGTCCATGTCCAGGTGCAGGATGGTCGGCGCGGCTCTCACAGCCCGATGCTGCCCTACGCCACTGACAATGCCCCGGCCCGGGTCAGACGGCCCGGTTGCGGCGGGCGGCCAGCTCGTCCGTCGGGTTGTGCCGCACCAGGGTCTCGCCGGTGTCCACGCGCTCCCCGTGCAGCTGCGACAGCGCGCTCTCGACGTCGCGCCACACCACGCCCACGGCGATGCCGAAAACGCCCTGCCCGCCCTGGAGCAGGCTCACGACCTGGTCCGGGGAGGTGCACTCGTACACGGTGGCGCCGTCGCTCATCAGAGTCATCCGTTCGAGGTCCGAGAACCCGCGGTCCTGCAGGTGCTGGACCGCCGTGCGGATGTTCTGCAGCGCCACCCCGGTGTCGAGGAAGCGCTTGACGATCTTGAGGACCACGACGTCGCGGAAGCTGTAGAGCCGCTGCGTCCCGGCCCCGTAGGCGGCCCGCACGCTGGGCTCCACCAGCCCGGTCCGGGCCCAGTAGTCGAGCTGCCGGTAGGTGATGCCGGCCGCGGCGCAGGCCGTCGGCCCGCGGTATCCGATCTGCTCGGGCTCCGGGTCTGCGCCCACCGGTCCGACCGGCGTCGACTCCGGCTGACGGCGCGCGGACCCGACCGCACCGCCGCGCAGCGGGTACGGCCCAGCCTCACTCCGTGCGGGGGTGCCCCCGGTCGTACCGTCGCCCGTGATCCTCACGCCGACCCTCCGTCCTTGACCTGCCCACCTTGAAGGTAGGCAGTCACCAGGGGTGCGTCAACGATCGCCACACTCGGCACGCCGAGTGATAATCACCCTGAGAGTGGTTTCCCGTATCCCTTTACGGGGAAAGGCTAATCGAATGGCCTGAAGATCCCCGAGGACGACGCGGCCGACACCTCACTGCGGGCCGGTGCCGAAGTCCTCCGGTGAGATCTGGTCGAGGAACTCGCGGAACTTCTCCACCTCGTCCTCCTGCTCGTCCGGAATGGCGATTCCGGCGTCGTCCAGCACGCCGTCACTGCCGTAGATCGGCGTCCCCGTCCGCAGGGCGAGGGCTATGGCGTCGGAAGGACGCGCACTCACCTCGACCCCGCTGGCGAAGACGAGCTCCGCGTAGAAGACGCCCTCCCGCAGATCCGTGATCCGGACCTCGGTGAGCTCCTCGCCGATCGCCTCCAGCACGTCCTTGAACAGGTCGTGCGTCAGCGGTCGGGCAGGGGCCATCCCCTGCTGCGCGAAGGCAATGGCGGTCGCCTCCCCTGGACCGATCCAGATGGGGAGGTACCGGTCGCCTCCCACTTCACGCAGGAGCACGATCGGTTGGTTGGAGGGCATTTCCACCCGGACACCCACAACGTCGAGCTCGTTCACACAGCAACCCTAGGACCTGCTCGGCAGGTTTGGGTAGTCGGGCCCCCCACCTCAGGGCAGCCGGACCCCGAGAGCGGTCTGTACGAGCGCCTCGTGGAGCCGTACGGAAAGCCCCGCGAGCTCCTTCAGGGTGGCCTCCGCATGAGTCCTGGTCTGTGGATTGCGATGCCTGCGCAGCGGTGCCACGACCTGCTCCACCAGCCCCGCCTCGCGGTCCGCTGCGGCCTTCATCGCACGCAGGTGCCGCGGCTCCAGCCCGAACCGGCCCAGGTCGGCCACCAGCCGGGCCACCGTGACCGCCCCGGCGTCGAATCCGCCGTCCGTGCCCTCGGCCAGCAGCCCGTACGACTCCCACTCGACCAGCTGTACCTCGTCCACCCCGGCGGCCGCGAGCAGCTCGGCCCGGCCCACCCGGGCCACGGTGGGCCGCTCCCGCCCCACTTCGCCGTAGACGGCCGCCGGTCCGGCGGGATCGGCGGAGTCCCCGTGCGCGGTGGGCCCCGGGATGCGGATCTGCTCCCCGCGTGCGAGCGCGTCGAGCTGCTCGCGGATGACCTTGAGCGGCAGGTAGTGGTCACGCTGCAGCCGCAGGATCCGAGCCAGCCGCTCCACGTCGTCGGTGCTGAACTTGCGGTATCCCGAAGGTGTGCGCCGGGGCTCGACGAGCCCCTCCGCCTCCAGAAAACGGATCTTCGAGATGGTGACTTCGGGGAACTCGTCACGCAGCGTGGTGAGCACCGTGCCGATGCTCACCAGCCGCCCGGCCGGGCCGGCGGTGCCGGCGGCGCCACTTCGCGGGGCACCGCCGGTCGGGGTACGCAGCATGGAACCTTCCCTAAAAGGGTCAGATGCCCCGCAGGCTCGCGTAGAAGACCAGCCGGTACTTGCCGATCTGCACCTCGTCGCCGTTCTGCAGGGCGACGGAGTCGATCGGTTCACGGTTCACGTACGTGCCGTTGAGGCTGCCGACATCGGCGACGGTGAAGCCGCCCTCCTGGCTCCTGCGGAACTCGACATGGCGCCGGGAGACGGTGACGTCGTCCAGGAAGATGTCGCTCTGCGGGTGGCGGCCGGCCGTGGTCAGCTCACCGTCCAGCAGGAAACGGCTTCCGGAGTTGGGACCGCGCCGCACGATGAGCAGAGCGGAACCGGGGGGCAGCGCTTCCACCGCGGCCTGCGCCTCGGGGGACAGCGAGGAGGACGACACGTGCGGTTGTCCCGACACCTCGGCCTCGTAGGCCTCGAGGCCCGAGATCGAGATCGTGGACGTGGTCTCCGAGGCACGCTCCGGCGTCAGACCCGCCCGCAGCGGCGCACCGCAGTTCGAGCAGAACCGACTGGCCGCATCGCTGCGGTGTCCGCACCTGCTGCAAATCTGCTCGGCCGACATGGACGGCTCCTCGCGCCGCGGATGCCCCGCGGATGCATTGGTGGCATACGGGTCGGGGGCAAACCCTCCACCCGCACTTGAGGTTGATGGTTCACCGAAACCTATGCGTCCGGTACCAGCAGGGTCAACAGCCGACGCGCCGGGGGCGCCGGAAACATCACCCGCTCCGGCGACCTCGTCGCGGAAGAGCGGCCGGTCGCCCTGCCCTTCCACGTCCCCGTGCCCGGCGCGGTGCCGTGCCGCGCCGCCTTCCTCACGGTTCTTCTTGCCGAACAACTTCTCAAACAACTTCACGGGCGATTCCCCTTGACCTAAACAGACCCGCCCGTGGGGCAGGACGAACTCCGAATGCAGACACCTGCCGACCCGGACATTCTCACAACGTCCGTAACCACCAGACAGTTTCCACCACGCACCGCGACTTCGGTGCGCCGACCCCCCGCAGGCATCCGCCCGCGTGGGACGCTCCACTCATCACTCCGATTCATCACGATGACGACCGAGCGTAGTCAGGCTGCTTCGCAGCCCGCAAGGCATCCACAACGATCTTCGCCGACCGTGTGACGGCGACGGTGGCCTGCTCCTTCTCCAGCGTCTGGACGACACCGCCCGGAATGTTCAGCGCGGGCTCCAGATCCTGGGGCTTGCCGATCACCCTGAACTCATAGGGTTGTGTGATCTTCTTACCGTCGATGGCGACCCCGCCGTTCTCGTCCGAGAAGTACGAGCCCGCCACGATGCGCACCCCGTTGATCTGGATCGCCTCGGCCCCCGCCGCCCGCAGCTCCTGAAGCGTGTCCAGCAGCTGGTCGGACTGCACCTGACCGGTGGGATCCGTGATCTTCAGCGTGATGCCCGGCCCCTGGGCTGCCACCGTACCGGCCAGGATGCCGAGTTGGCGTTCCTTCTCGATGGTCTGCTTGCGGGCCTCCTCGGCCTGGTTGGAGCTGTTCTCCAGCTCCTTGCGCTGGTCCTCCAGCTGCTGCTTCTCGTCCTCCAGGCGCTTGGTCCGCCCGTCGAGCTCGTCGAGGATCCGTACGAGGTCCTCCTGACGGGCCCCGCGCAGCGCGCTGGAGTCGCTGTTGGAGCGGACTTGGATCGCCAGCCCCAGCCCCAGGACGAACAGCAGCAGCGCCACGATCAGTTGGGCCCGGCTCACCCGCGGCGGCCACAGCCCGGCCGCGAGCCGCTGGCGGCCGGTCTCCTCCGGCTGCCCCGGAGCCTCCTCGGCCGGCTCCGACGGCTCCGCCGACGGCGAGGGCTGCGCGGGCTGCGGCGCCTGCGGGGGCTCCGAAGACTGCGGCGGCCGCACGGACTCCGGAGCCTGCTGGGGCTCGGGAGACTTCGGAGGCTCGGGAGACTTCGGGGGCTCCGGCGGACGGCCCGCGCCCCCCGGCTCCTCGGGGCTGTCGTTCGTACGCATCGGCCTCACGCCCGGAACACGTGCCGGCGGATGGCCGCGGCGTTGGAGAAGATGCGGATACCGAGGACCACGACCACACCCGTGGACAGCTGCGAGCCGACGCCGAGCTTGTCACCGAGGAAGACGATCAGCGCGGCCACGACCACGTTCGACAGGAACGACACCACGAAGACCTTGTCCACGAAGATGCCGTCCAGCATCGCGCGGAGGCCGCCGAACACCGCGTCCAGCGCCGCCACCACGGCGATCGGCAGATATGGCTCCACCACGGCCGGCACTTCGGGCCGGACCAGAAGTCCGGCCACCACTCCGGCCAAGAGGCCCAGTACCGCGATCACGATGCACCCTTCTGCTGCTCTGCCGGTGTAGCTGTACGTACGGTCAGGCTCGACGCGGCCGGCAGCCGCAGGTCGTCCGCCGGGGACAGGGCGTAACGGATCCCGTAGCTCTCCTGCAGCACGTGCAGGTACTGTCCGTCCGCCGAGTCCTGGAAGGCCGTGCCGAGCCGCTTCTTGTCCCCCACCGCCAGCACTTCGTACGGCGGCACCAGCGGCCTGTTGTCAACCAGTATCGCGTCACCCGCGGCTCTGATCGCCGACAGTTCCGTCAGCCGCTGCCCGTTGATGGAGATGG
This sequence comes from Streptomyces sp. NPDC001549, assembly GCF_042894025.1. Lineage (NCBI taxonomy): Bacteria > Bacillati > Actinomycetota > Actinomycetes > Kitasatosporales > Streptomycetaceae > Streptomyces > Streptomyces sp. NPDC001549. Next base: position 4,137 of record NZ_JBIAVJ010000022.1, on the reverse strand, counting down.
CCTCCGCCCCGGACTGCCAGAGCCCGTTGACGATCTTCTGCATGTCCCGGTCGCGGAGCCGGCCGGTGTCCGAGAAACCGGAGCTCTCGCGCGGTTTGCCACCGCCGCCCGACGAAGCGCCCTTCGCGTCGTCCACCACCAGCTTGATCCCCGGCCCGCGGACCTCCGTGGCACCCGCCAGCAGGGCCACGAGCTCGCCCTGGCCCCCGCCGGGCTGCTTCAGCGCCGCACGCTGGCGCGCCGCGACATCGGTCCTGAGGCGGTCGACGTCACGCTCCAGGCCGTGCGCGCGGTCATCCGCCCGCTCCACCCGGTCGATCAGTTCCTGACGCTCCTTGGCCAGCACCGGCGCGGCTATCCGCGCCTCGGCCGCACCGAGCGTGACGACCATGGCGGTCACGACGAGCCCGGCCGCGAGTCCCAGTTTGGCCTTGAGGGTCCGCGGCAGACCCGCCGTACCCTCCGCCTCGCGCCGGGCCGCGGCTTCCGCGTAGCCCTCGTCGAGACTGTGGTCCATCACGTGCGTCAGCAGCGACATGGAAGCGTCCGGGCGCGCGGGCACAGGTGACGCCGGAGTCCGGTTGTGGGGCGGCTGCGACATGCCGCACATCGTCGCATGTCGGCAGCGCAGTCACCCAATGCGTCCATCCGGTGGTCCGGGCCGATACTCTCCGCACCCGGACCACCGGACTTCCGCCTACGTCATCGCACGCCCGGCACTCACTGTCCGGCGCCCTCCACGACGGCCGCCCACTCGTCGAGCAGGGCTTGCGCGGTGCCGTCGTCGGGCCCCTCGGCCCACAGGTGGGTGACCGCTTCCGCCGGGTCCGGCAGGACCAGCGCCCACCGTCCGTCGGCCTCGACCACCCGCACCCCGTCGGTGGTGTCCACCTGCCGGTCGCCGGCCGCCTCCACAACCCGCCGCATGACGAGCCCCTTCACCGCCCACGGCGTCGAAACGTCCCGCCTGAGCACATGGGCCCGCGGAATCCGGGCGTCGATCTGGCTCAGCGTGAGCTGTGTACGCGCCACCAGCCCGAGCAGCTGCACGAAGGCCGCCGAGCCGTCGAAGACGCTGCTGAACTCCGGAACGATGAAACCGCCCCGGCCGTCTCCGCCGAAGATCGTGCTCTCCGCCCGCCCCACCCGGGTCAGGTCGTCGGGCGAGGTCGTCGTCCACTCGACCTGCGTACCGTGGTAGGCCGCCACCTGCTCGGCCACCCTCGTCGTGGTCACCGGCAGCGCGACCTTGCCGCTGCGCTTCTCCGCGGCGACCAGGTCGAGCATCACCAGCAGCGCCCGGTCGTCCTCGATGATCCGCCCGCGCTCGTCCACCAGGGAGATCCGCTCGCCCACCGGGTCGAACCGCACGCCGAAGGCCGCCCGCGCCGAGGCCACGATCTCCCCCAGCCGCACCAGCCCGGCCCGCCGGGACTCCCTGGTCTCCGTCGGCCGGGACTCGTCGAGCCCTGGATTGATCGTCAGCGCGTCCACACCGAGCCGGCCCAGCAAGCTGGGCAGAACGAGCCCCGCGCTTCCGTTCGAGGCGTCCACGACCACCTTGAGCCCGGCGTCGGCGATGCCGGTGGTGTCCACCCGCCGCAGCAGCGAGCCGGTGTAGGCGTCGAAGACACTGCCCGGGAACTGCAGGTCTCCGATCTCCCCGGGGAACGCCCGCCGGTACTCCTGGCGCGCGTACACCCGGTCCAGCTTGCGCTGCCCCTGGAGCGAGAGGTCCGCTCCCCGCTCGTCCAGGAACATGATGTCCACGGAGTCCGGCACACCCGGCGAGGTCCGCAGCACGATCCCGCCGGCGCTGCCGCGCGCGGTCTGCTGCCGCGCCACCGGCAGCGGTACGTTCTCCAGGTCCCGTACGTTGATGGCGCTGGCCTGGAGCGCGGAGATCACGGCCCGCTTGAGCGCCCTGGCGCCTCGCGAGTGGTCACGGGCCGTGGTGACGGTCGCCCCCTTCTTCAGGGTCGTGGCATACGCGCCGGCGAGCCGGACCACCACCTCGGGAGTGATCTCCACGTTCAGGATCCCGGAGACCCCACGCGCGCCGAACAGGTGCGCCTGGCCGCGGGACTCCCAGATCACCGATTCGTTGACGACGGCGCCGGCCTCGATGGTCTTGAAGGGGTAGATCCGTACGTTCCCCTGAACGATCGATTCCTCACCGATGAGGCACTCGTCGCCGATGACGGCCCCGTCCTCGATCCGTGCGGCCCGCATGATGTCGGTGTTCTTGCCGATGACGCAGCCGCGGAGATTGCTGTGGGGCCCGATGTACACGTTGTCGTGGACGACGGCCCGGTGCAGGAAAGCCCCGCTCTTCACGACGACGTTCGACCCGATGACGGTGTGCTCGCGGATCTCGGCGCCGGCTTCGACCTTGGCGTAGTCGCCGATGTACAGCGGCCCGCGCAGCACCGCGTCGGGACTCACCTCGGCCCCTTCGGCAATCCAGACCCCGGGTGAGATCTCGAAGCCGTCCATCTCGACCTGGACCTTGCCCTCGAGCACGTCGGCCTGCGCCTTGACGTAGCTCTCGTGCGTACCGACGTCCTCCCAGTAGCCCTCGGCGACATAGCCGTAGATGGGCCGGCCTTCCTTCATCAGCTGTGGGAAGACATCACCGGACCAGTCGACGGAGACGTCCGGATCCACGTAATTGAAGACCTCGGGCTCCATGACGTAGATGCCGGTGTTGACGGTGTCCGAGAACACCTGCCCCCAGGTCGGCTTCTCCAGGAACCGCTCGACCTTGCCCTCCTCGTCCACGATCGTGATGCCGAATTCCAGCGGGTTCGGCACCCGGGTCAGGCACACCGTGACGAGGGCGCCCTTCTCCTTGTGGAAGCGGATCAGATCGGTGAGGTCGAAGTCGGTGAGCGCATCGCCGGAAATGACGACGAAGGCATCGTCCTTCAGGGCCTCCTCGGCATTCTTCACACTGCCGGCGGTCCCGAGTGGCTTCTCCTCATGGGCGTAGGTGAGCTCCATTCCGAGCTCTTCGCCATCCCCGAAATAGTTCTTGACGAGTGACGCCAGGAACTGCACGGTGACCACGGTCTCGCTGAGCCCATGCCGCTTGAGCAGCCTGAGGACATGCTCCATGATCGGCCGGTTGGCCACCGGCAGGAGCGGCTTGGGCATGCTCGAGGTCATGGGGCGAAGACGCGTGCCCTCGCCACCGGCCATCACGACGGCCTTCATGTCGGAAGAGTCCTCCTTGGGAGACGACAGTCGTGCCGACCCTCACCCGTCTCGGTCGGTGACTCCGCAACTCCTCCGCGTCATCCGGCGCCGGGCGGGCTCAATCGGCCGTGGAGTCAGCCTTCACCAGACGGCGGACTTGAACCACGTAAAGGATTCCTGCCCACCAGTAGAGGGTTGTACCCCATACAGCGAACGCCCATCCGAAAACTGCGGCCAACCAGGCCAACCAGCCGCTTCCGTCACTGAGCAGGAGCAAGGGAAACGCGTACATCAGGTTGAAGGTGGCGGCCTTGCCGAGGAAGTTGACCTGCGGCGGCGGATATCCGTGACGGCGCAGGATCCACACCATGACCAGCAACATCAGCTCGCGCGCGAGCAACGCTCCGGTGAGCCACAGCGGCAGAAGCTCGCGATAAGTCAGACCGAAGAGCGTCGACAGGATGTAGAGCCGGTCCGCGGCAGGATCGAGCAGCCGGCCGAGCTTGCTGATCTGATTCCAGCGCCGTGCGAGCTTCCCGTCGAGGTAGTCGCTGATCCCGCTGAGCATGAGGACGGCCAGGGCCCACCCGTCGTACTCCGCGAGGATGAGCCACAAGAACAGGGGCACGCCGGCCAGGCGAGCCATGCTCAGGATGTTCGGAATGGTGAAAATTCGGTCAGTCTGAACCCGAGTCTCCTGGACCTCCACCCGGGGGCCTCCACTGTGACTGTAGAAATCGGTCGTTCGATGCCCCCTGACCCTACAGGAGTCCGCACACGTGTCCTGAACGCAGAAAAGCCCCGCACCGAGCCCGTAAGGGCTGGTGCGGGGCTTCCGCAATGATTGTTCGGCGGCGTCCTACTCTCCCACAGGGTCCCCCCTGCAGTACCATCGGCGCTGAAAGGCTTAGCTTCCGGGTTCGGAATGTAACCGGGCGT
>NZ_JBIAVJ010000021.1:74665-187055 GCF_042894025.1 Streptomyces sp. NPDC001549 | reverse complement strand
TCCAGCACGGTGATCTGCGCGTCGAGCAACTCGACCCGCGCCTCGATGAGGGGCATCTCGCGCTCGATCGCGTCCAGCTCCGCGTCCGACGGCTCCAAACCGTCCGACCACGGGGTAACGATGCTCTGAAGTGCAGCGATGGACTTCATGGGTCTTGCTCCTTCGACAGAGGAACGGGACTCAGCAGCCCTCGGCGCGGACACGCCGGGGGCTGCACTGCGTTGCGGGTGGAGCGGATGTACTCGGCTCCCTGCGACCCCGCCCGTACGGCCCAGGGGCCGGACGGGCGGAGGAGGCAACCGGCCGCAGCACGAGGCGCCGCGGAGGTTGAGCGCGCGGACCTTGGCCGCGCTGGCCGCCTTTTGAGTAGGAGGCGACTACCTCACGCTGTTGAGTTCTCAAGGAACGGCGGCTCTCCGGCGAGGCGTGGAAACCTCGAAGGGCTCCCGTATGCACGGGGCAACGCCGGAACCAAAGGGATGCCACGCACCGCCGAAGCGATGCATGTATTACATGCCTCTCACCGTGACAGATCAGATCCGCGCCGTCAACCGGCAGGCTTCGGGGTGTCGGATCTGCCGCCCTCGGTGGCGACATGACCAGCATGGCTGGGAAGCGCGGGACGTTGGACTCCGTGCATGTACGACTTGCGCCCTACTCGCTAGAGTCCAAGTCGTCCCAGGACGTCCTAAGTGGGGGAGGTCGTATGGCGAACGAGCGGCTCCGCGGGGCCATCGTGGAGAGCAACCTCAAGTTGGAGCAGGTCGCCGAGCGACTCGGAGTGTCACCCAAGACGGTTGAGCGCTGGATCTCCGACCCAAAGCGCAAGCCATACCGACGATTTCAGTACGCGCTCGCGTCCATTCTTCGGCGGGAGGTCTCGTATCTCTGGCCGGACGAACGGACTTCCGAGGAGGTCACAGCCTCCAGCGGTTCCGAGATCCTGACGCTCTATCCGCACCGCTCCGTGGTCCCGCAAGATGCCTGGACCAAGCTGTACGCCGACGCAGTCAGCCACTTCGACGTGCTGGTGTACTCCGGCTTCTGGCTGACGGAGGACCCGCGCTTCCATCGGCTCGTTCGGGAGAAGTCAGCCGCCGGCGTCCCTGTGCGCTTCATTCTGGGCGACCCCGCCAGCGCGGCCGTGGCCGTACGGGGTGACGACGAAGGAATTGGCTCAGCCATGGCCGGCAAGATTCGGAACGCCCTGCTCAACTATGCGCCGCTGTTCCGACTGCCCGGCGTGGAGTTCAGGCTGCACTCGACCACGCTCTACAACTCGATCTACCGCGCCGACAACGAGCTGTTGGCCAACGGCCACGTGTACGGCGTCGGCGCCTACATGGCGCCCGTGCTCCACCTGCAGCGCGTTCCCGGCGGCGAGCTGTTCGATACGTACGCCGAGAGCGTCGAGCGGGTCTGGGAGACCGCCCGGCGAATCACCTCGCCCACCGACTATGAAAGCGCCAACACGTGAGCCGCATCGACTACTTCCGCGACCCGAACGCCCCTGCAGCCAACTCGGTCGTGCCCTCCGTAACCGCTGTTGTCCGTGATGAGCACGGGAACCTCCTGCTCATCCACAAGACCGACAACAACCTGTGGGCGCTGCCCGGCGGCGGCCATGACGCAGGCGAGAGCATCACCCAGACGGTCGTACGCGAGGTGGAGGAGGAGACCGGCATCGCCGTGGTTGTGGAGGACATCGTCGGCCTCTACACCGACCCCCAGCACGTCATGGCGTACGACGACGGCGAGGTCCGCCAGCAGTTCTCCATCTGCTTCCATGCTCGGCCGATCGGCGGCTCCGTGCGAACCAGCTCCGAATCCAAAGAGGTCCGCTGGGTCGCCCCGGCGGACCTCGACAAGCTGGACATCCACCCGTCAATGCGGCTCCGCATCTCCCACGGGCTCGACGCAGCCCAGAGCGCGCCCTACATCGGCTGAGCGGACTCCTGAGCTGCCCCGAGTCGGCTCTGCACCCGCTGCACAGACGCGTGAATTTCGGGGGCGGCCCGCTGGATGAAGCGGCCCACGATGGTGTCAGGCCCATACCGGCCCACGATCTCGCCGACGCGGTCCCCCGAGGTGGTGTGCCCACCATCCGGGGTGGTCGTCATGTCGCAGAACACCAATGCATCCACGAGGGTCGGCCGCTCCAGCTCGAATTCGGCCTCCAGCTCCTCCCGGAGCCCACGCTCCTCGGCCTCAAGCAGGGCGTAGGAGTGATGCGCGACCAGCCGGACCACACGCTCGTCCAGCCCCTCCTGGTCCCGGAGGAACCGAGCGCCGTCGAGCGGGTGGAAGCCGGTCGACGCGATGAGGGGCGAGTAGCCGACGTCATGCAGGACCGCCGCGGCCTCCATGAGCGCAGCGTCCTCGCCGAGGATGGCCCGGAGCTCGCGGGCGCGTCCGGCAACCCCGAGGGAGTGGGCCCAGCGGCGGGGCAGCGGCTCGGCCAGCAGGGATTCAGCGAGTCCGTATGCCCGCTCCGTGAGGTTCATGGTTGCCAAGGCTACGAGCCTCCTGCTCCGGCGGGGAGAGCCCGTACCTGCCGGCGGCGGCTCGGGCCCATCTCGATAAGGCCCTTGCCCTCCAGCTGAGCGATGGCCGTGCGTACGGCGGTACGAGACACCCCGAACTTCGCGCACAGCTCGCTCTCGGACGGGAAGGTGTCACCCACAGCCGCGCCCTCGGCGCGGAGCAGGTCCGTCACACGCTCCACCAGCGGCCGGCGGTCGCCCGTACCGGCCACGTACCACCCGGCACCCTGGACGGACTCGATGACGCCGTCAGCCTTGAGGGCCTTGAGGGCGCGCCCGATGGTCGTCCGACCGACGCCGTACGCACGCATCAGCTCCGCCTCGGAGGGCAGCCCCTCGCTGATCTTCCCCTTCTCGATCTTCTGTCGCAGAGACTCCGAGATCTGCAAGTACGTACCTCGCGGACTGGCCTGCGGCACGTGACCTCCCCTTCCCTTGACCTCGCTGCCCTCGTGCTGACGGGGCTCGCTGCGTCCAGCTTCCCACGTGCCCACGCGAAGGTCAGGACCTCGGTTGACCAGCACCGCCAGCCCGCCGCTTCGTCTCAGCTTCCGTCTCATTCAGCTCCTTACGTCAGGGTCGCAGCGCCCACGGGGGTGCCGGGCGTTGATCCTTACTGGCTCGCGACGCCTTACGGGCCATACGTGCGCCAGGGGTGGCGATAGGGGTCTCCGAAGTGGACTCCTGCACAGCTCAGGACCCGTGCCGGTGCGGGGCCGGAGCGCTCTTGAAACTCGCTGCGCCCCAAGCGGGCAGCCCACGGCCGAGGAGATTTTTCGTGTGATCTAGCCCACATAGATATGTGTGCAATGCGCCTCTATGCGCCACATTGCACCCGGCTGAAAGCTGGTATTTGCCACACCGCCGTCAGGGGCCTGTGCTATGCCCCGCCCGAAATCGCAGTTCAAGGCCAGTCAGGCCACCCGCTGCGACACCCTCCCGAATACCCAACTACGTGTTGGGAGGTACCGCCGTGACACAACATCTGGCGGCTGGACCACCGTCAACCAGGCCTCCAATATGGCCACAAGAAAGCCCGCCACACCGCAAGGGCTTCCAGGCGAAAGCGGTGGGACGGGCAAGGAACCTCAAGGAGGCTCACTCATGAGTTTGACCCGCAACCAGGGGGGACTGTCAAACCCTGTCCCCACCCAGTGGGTGATCACCGTGATCGTCATCGTGATGATCGCGTGGCCGGTATTCGGAACCGCGATTGGTTCGTATGCCGACGCCTGCACGGTGGCGGCGCTGTTGAGCATGGCGTATGGACAACGCCGTCGTCGCACAATGGGCTCGGGAGGGGCTCAGAGCGGTCTACCAGGACGGGGCCGCCAGGACGGGTGGCGTCTCAGTTTCCGTCTCATTCAGCTCCGTTCGGCAAGGTTCACGACCGTCCGCACCTGACATGGGGAAGGCTCCGAGAACGTTCGTGAACCCTGGCGAACGTCCACGTATACGGGCCTGACCTGCGCCAACAGACTTGGAAAGCGTGTTGGGGGCAACCCCTCACGAGTTCGAATCTCGTATCCTCCGCCATTGCTCTCACCGGGCAATACGTTGAAGAGCCCCACCGCTTGCGGTGGGGCTCTTTGCGTTCCGTGGTCTCAGTTCTGGTCGCAGTTGCCTCTGCAGCCCTGGCTCGGGCTACCTCCCGTTCAGCAAGGCGCGACAGCAGCCACAGAACATGGCCGCGTCACGCCCGTAGCGGCGCATCACCTGGCCACACTCGGAGCACGGCCCCAGCTCCCACGGTGGGCAGCCCAGGGCCGCAGAGGCGGCAGCCCGCTCGACGGGCGTGATCAGCAGGGGGTTCCGGGACCTCTGCGGCGGCATCCTGGGCAGGGTGAAGCCGCCGGTCGGCTGGCCCAGGTCTCGAATGGGCCGTGGATCGCTGACGAACCAGCCTTCCTCCCCGGCCCGGCACCTCCGATCGATCTCCTGCTCGGCGAAGGTGATCTCATCGTCGCCCTCCTGCTCCGACACCGCGGGGAGGGGAGTCTTCTCGCCGACGATCTCCCGCCATCGCTCACAGTCGGCCGCGGGCACCCACATGTGCCGTCCGGCCCGGCCGCTCCCGCGATTGGGTACGTAGACCGGCACGCTCTCGCCCGTCGCGCTCGACAGCACAAGGTCTTCGAGACGGACGGCCTTCTTCTCCGGCAGGCACAGCGCGGGCAGGAACCACTCCGAGTGGTACGCGCCGCAATGGCCCGCCCCGTCGGTCAGCGGACAGTGCCGGTCACTGCTGGGCACACACTTCCAGACCTGGAGATACCGATACCCGCCGCGGATCAACTTCGACACCCCCGGCGCCCTCGCCGTCCTGTTCCGGTACATCCGCGAGCAGAACCGCATGGAGGAGCCGGCCGGCCCGGCCGCTCTGCGGCTGATCGAGGACGTGAACAACCTCTTCGGAACCTTCGACATCACCGGCTCCGCCCAGAGCGACGCCGCCGTCGACGAACTCGTGAAGGAGCGCGACCGGCTCCGTGCGGCAAAGAAGTCGCCGCTCGTGATCGGCCGTACGCCGTGGATGTGGTCGCGGGTGGCCGGGAAGGCGACCAGGGTGCCGCAGGGCGGCTTGATCTCCTGGGCGGGGTTCTCGAAGAACAGCTCGCCGCCGCCGTAGGAGTCAGGGGTGTTGAGCCAGATCACGAGGGTGAGGTCGCCGCCGACGACGGGCTGTCCGTTGGTCCGGGCCCGCTCGCGTTCGATGTCGGTGACCTCGTCGTGGTGGGCGACGAAGCCGACGCCGGGGCCGTAGCGGTAGACGACCGCTGGCTGGGTGGGTATCCGTTGCGGGGCGATCTCGAAGTGGCCACGCAAGTGGGCGGCGCAGTGCGAGATGACCGCCTCCTCCAGGTGCGTCGGGATCTCGACGTACTCGCTCTTGCGTAGCCAGCGCTGCACCGCCATGCGGGCACTGGCCGGGCCCGAGTACGGCGTCATCGCCTTCACCCCAACCGGGATGACGGTGGACTCGAACGACTGCCTCAGCGTGAAGCTCGGTACACCCTGATCAACCACGCTTCCCTGGCCTCATTCGGCCCCGTCCGGGGCTGTCCGGGCGGGGCCCCGCTGCCCGAAACCGCCTCCGTGTTCCACGTGGGTCCCTCGGCGTCTCCTGGCCAGCGTGCGGTGATCGTGGGGCCGCCGGTGGGCCGCCCGAGGGCCCGGCTCAGTCAGGCGCTCCCTCCGATCGAGCCTTCCTCGTCGACGCGGCAGGTGAGGCGAGCCCTGGTCGGGTCTGTCCAGCCGTCAGACCCGACCGATGCCGGGTTCGCTGCGGACAGGAACGCCTCTATTCAGGTGGTCGGATCGAGCTGTTCGGCGATGAGTTGGAGGATGTCGGGCCTTGTCATGCCTGTTCCTCTAGCGAGGGAAATGAAGTGTCGGCATGCGTCGATGACCAGGGCCTGGCCGGAGGCTTCGGCGGTGACGACTGCGCCGCGTCCGGGGCGGAGTTCGATGAGCCGCTCGTCCCTGAGGATCTGGTAGCCGCGCAGGACGGTGTGCATGTTGATGTCCAAGGTGCGGGCCAAGGCGCGGGCGGAGGGCAGGCGGTCGCCCCTGCGGAGCTTGCCGTCGGCCATGCCGCGGCGTACGGAGGCGGCGATCTGCTCCGCGAGGCTCTGGGGTGAGGACGGGTCGATGGTGACCAGCATGTCAGGGACCTTTGCGTCCGTGAGCCAGGAGATCGTTGGTGAGTTCAGCGGCGGTGCCGGCGTCGTCGATGGTGATCACGAACTGGTTGCCGCCTGTCAGGGTGAGCCATAGGGCGTCACCTTCGCGCAGCGATATGGAGCTGAGGCCCGGGTTCCAGCGGTAGCCCCATCCCCCGATCTCAGTGGGCCGGGTCCAGCGGGCGGAGGCGCTCTCGATGCGTTCGAGGGGAAATCGCCGGCGCAGGAAGGGAAGCACAGCGGAGCCGGCAGTGACGCCGTGGGCAGAGACGGTGACGCGGATGGCTCCGGTCGCCAGGAAAGCCGCGGAGACGATCAGGAGCCACAGGGCGATGGCCCTGTGCGGGCGGTCGACGACCGCGACGACAGTCAGGCCGACAGCCGAGACAACGCCGGTGGCGAGCATCCAGCCACTGGCCAGGAAGCGATGCCAAACCACTACCGGGTGCGAAGCGGAAGGGCGGTTCATGCCCGCCTCCGGGAGACAAGCCAGACCACAGCGCCCACTGCTGCACCGACTGCGATGGCTACAGGCAGTTGGTAGAGGGGCAGTTGGATGCCGTGTCCGTCGGAGTCGCTGACGGCCCGCATGGCGGCAACCAAGGCGTAGGCGGTAGCGGCGGACAGGCCAGAGGCGAAGACGGCCAGCGACCTGACCGTCGTCAGGGCCGACCTGGAGGAGAAGCCCGCGGCGATGGTGCCGGCGGCTTCGATCACGAACAACAGCATGTATTGGCCAAGTGTCGTGGCGGGTGAGCTGTAGCCGTCGGCGGCGCCGTCGAGGGTGAAGTGAGTGGCGATCTTGTCGGGGAACGAGTCCCGGAGCAGCAAGAACGCGATTGAGGTGGCCAATGCCCCGATGGCGAAGGGCGCGGCGACTAAGGCCGCGCGTCGCGTGAGGCTGGCAGGCGGCGCGGGATGCGTCGACATCGACATCGATCCTCTCTGTGGACCACGTCACTGGATTTGTTTGCATCGAGCTAGAGCAATCATATCGATTGGTGATCCGTATACCCAGGTTGCTGTCAGCTACACGCAACCTTGAGCACTTGGCTTGATCGCCTGGCATCGCCCCATAAAGAACATCACCCCACCATCGAACATTTGTAGCGTTCACTCGTCCATGATCCACGGTTGCGATGAGTAACCACTGGAGCATCACGAGAAACAGGGAGCTATACATGCACAGGCGCACAAGCGTCGCCATCGCCGCCGTCACCATCCTCGGGCTCGGCGGTGTCGTAGCCCAGCAGGCCGTGGCCACACCTGTAGCGAGCCAGGCCGGTTCGTCCTTAGCCGCCGCGTCCACGGCCGAGGCCGCCCAGGACGGCCGGGCCCTCTTCGAAGGCCTGGCCTTCGCCCAGGGCTCCGTAGCAGCAGAACTTGCCGACTCCGGCAAGTTCGTGGACGTCGCGGCCCTCCGCGAGAAGAACAGCACCGCCGAGCAGCGGCAGGCCGTATCCGGGGTCCTGGACCGGATACAGAGGGAGCAGCCGCAGTTCTTCGGCTCCTTCTCGGCAAAGCTCCGCTCCGGCGACCCGCGACAGGTGGAAAGCGGGGTCGCCGAGGCCGACAAGATCCTGCAGTCGCTGGCATCGTCGAAGGCGGCCAACGTCGGCGACATCGGAACCGGAACCGCTCAGTGCGCGACCGTGGTGCTCGCCGTCAACGTCCTGGTCGCCGTGAACCTCGGTGGCGCGGTCAACGTCGCCGTCGCCGTCAATCTCCAGGCGGCGGGCAACATCGTGAACGCGCTCAACTTCTGGTCCTCGCCGGTCAACGGCGGGAGTTCTCTGACGAAGGACGAGCAGATCGCCGGGCTGACGCAGGTCCTGGCGGCCTAAGCGCGGCGCACAGCGGCGGGCCGGCCTCCAAGGCGCCTGGCGGCCGGCCCGCCGCCCCTCGTCCTCCGCTCCCGCAGGCCCCCAGGCTTCGCCGACCAGTCAAGGGCACCCCCTTCCCATGCGTCTCACCTACAGAATCCAGCTGCACTCCCACTCTCCCGACCACTCGGTCACAGTGCCCCGCACCTGGGTCACGGCGACCACTGCGGCCTGGGTCGTCATCTGCCTCTACGTGGCCCAGAGCTTCCTGCCGCACAACACCATCTCCCTTCCCGGACAGGGCAAGACCCGGAAGGTGGCGACCGTGGTGGCTCCCCAGGGCTGGGCCTTCTTCACCAAGTCCGCAAAGGACCCTCAGTACGCCCCCTACCGCATGACCGGCGGCCAGTGGCACAGTGCGGCGCTCACCCCGCACTCCAGGCCGTCGAACGCCTTCGGGCTCGACCGCGCTTCCAGGTCCCAGGGCATCGAGGTAGCCCTGCTGCTCCACCAGGAGAACGTCACGTGGACCCCGTGCGCGGAAGCGCGTTCGGTGACGGACTGCCTGAAGAGAGCAGCAGCCCAGGCAACGGCGGCGACCAACCCCTCGCCGGACCCAACCCTGTGCGGACGCGCCGCCGTGGCGGAGATGCGGCCGGTTCCCTGGGCCTGGCGTCACCTCTCCCCTGAGCCTCACACCCCCGAGCGCATCGCTGTCTGGGATGTGACGTGCCCGTGAACCAACGACGCATCCCGCTGCCCTGGACCAACGTCTACGGCCTCGCCCGCACCCTCGTTGCCCTGGGCACCGCCGGAACCCTGGCTGCATCGAGTGCCGAAACCCTGTTCCGGCCCGTGGCCACCATCGGGGACTACCCGGCCTGCACCTCCACCACCGCAGCCAGCCTCTTCTGTCTTTCTCCGGACGACTACACGCACCTGACCTGGATCAAATGGGCGTGCGTCATCGCCCTCTTGGTCGTCGCATCGGGCTGGCGTCCCCAGCTCACCGCCCTGCCTCACGCCTACATCAACTACAGCGTCTTCTCCGGCATCGCGATCGTCGACGGCGGCGACCAGATCGCCCTGATCCTCTCCGTCCTGTTCGTCCTCCCGGCCCTCGGGGACAGGCGGCGCTGGCACTGGGCACAACCTCCAGTCCGGACGCCGCAGACGCGCGCCACCCAACTGCTCGCGCTCATCGGTACCGGCGGACTGATCATGCTGCGCCTCCAGATGATCGTCGTCTACTTCCAGGCCGCCGTCGCCAAACTGCCTCACGCCGAATGGCAGGACGGAACCGCCATGTGGTATTGGGGCACCAACCTCGACTTCGGCCCCGCCCCATGGCTCGACACGCTCATCGCACCTGTCATCGGCACCCCGCTCGGAGTGGCGCTGATGACCTGGCTCCCCCTGGTTATCGAGGGCTCCCTGGCCATCTCCCTGCTGCTGCCGCAGCGCCTGCGATGGTGGGCCATGGGCGCCGGCCTCCTCTTCCACCTCTCCATCGCCCTGATGATGGGCCTGTGGAGCTTCGCCCTGGCCATGGCCGGAGGAATCCTCCTGCTGTGCCTGCCACTCGGCTCCACCCTCCAGTTCCACATCACCAAACCAGCAGTCCCCACACCCTCCACGCCCGAACAAGAGGCCGAGCCGGTGCACGTCGGCGAGCAAGCCGGGGCGGCCGCACTCCCACGGCGCGGGCAGATGGACGAAACGGGACTCACACAAAGTCGGCAGTAATGCCGACAGGGAGCCGCACACGAGGGTGCGCACGCCGAAGGCGGCGTCAGCAGCTCAGGAGGCAAAGGAGAATCCCTATGGCCGAACGTCCAATCCTGCTTTTCGACGGCGACTGCGGCTTCTGCACCAAAGCCGTCAACACCGCTGTGCGCCTGCTGGACACCGACGCCGACATCACCCCCTGGCAGTTCGCCGACCTGGACACACTGGGCGTCACCGCCGAACAAGCCGACAGCGAGGTCCTGTGGATCGAGCCCGGCGCTGCCGTCGTGCACGGCGGCGCGGATGCGGTGGCCCACCTGCTGAAGCAGAGCCCGCGCCGTTCCTGGCGGCTCGCGGGACAGGCCATGGCAATGCCCCCGCTCAACTGGACCGCCCGGCTCGTGTACCGGGCCGTGGCCATGAACCGCCACCGCCTCCCAGGCGGAACGGCAGCCTGCTCCCTGCCCGCCCATCTGCGGCCCGCGACCCGTGACGGCGCCTGACACCACACTCGAGCGGGCTTGGGGGCACAGCCACCAGGCCGATCGCTTGGTAGCCGGTCTCAGTTCTGGTCTCATTCGCCCCCGTCCGGGGCTGTTCGGACGGGGCCGAGTCGAACGCTCCGCCGCAGGTCAGGACGGGTACGACCTCAGCCGGACGGGCGTACGAACATTTGGAAAGCGTGTTGGGGGCAACCCCTCACGAGTTCGAATCTCGTATCCTCCGCCAGTGCCTCACCGGGCACTTGAAGGCCCCGACCGGGAAACCGGCCGGGGCCTTCTGCGTTCGCAGCCACGGCGGCCCCGCCTCAGCAGCTGCCGGACCTCGCGCCACGCTCGAATGACGTTGGCGAGCTCCGCGAGAAGCTTCCGGAGTTGCGCCAGCAGACACCTCGCAAGCGCTACGGCCACGAGGACCCGTGCCGCGAAGTCGATCCACCGCACTCGACACCTCCTCGCCCCGGTTCATCACCATGCTCGCCATCCCGAAGGTCGAAGTCAGCACCTGACGAGGGGCATTTTGTGATCTTCTGAAGGCCTCCACAGGAGACATCATGCGAGATATACTCGACACCTAAGCTGATATCACAGGAGGTGCCTGGATGAGTCGAACCGTGATCGACCTTGATGACGAGCTACTGGCCGACGTGGCTCAGGCGCTCGGGACCAGCACCAAGAAGGAGACGGTCAACACCGCCCTGCGCGAGGTGCTGGAGAACCGGCGGCGGGCCCTCGCACTCACTCGGCTGCGGGCAGCCGCCGGAGAGGGCTCCTTCGACCTGGACCTCTTCGAGGACAAGAGGAACTACCGGCGGTGAGCGCGGCACAGTTCCTGATCGACACCAGCGCACTCGCACGGTTCCTGCGCGGCGACGCCGAACAGTACGGCTGGGACCAGGCAGCAGCTGCCGGCCTCATCGCCACCTGCCCCATCACCGAGCTGGAGTTCTTCTACAGCGCCCGGTCGGCAGCCGACCGGGCGCGCGGCATCGAGGACATGCGGCTGATCTTTGGCTGGGTTCCCGTCGACGACCGCGCCTACGACCGCGCCTGGCAGGTCCAAGAGGCCCTCACCAGGCAGGGCAAGCACCGCAGCGCGGGCGCGGTGGACCTCGTCGTTGCCGCGACGGCGGAGTTGCAGGGGCTTACTCTCCTGCATCGTGACCACGACTTCGAGTGCATTGCGGCAGTGACCGGCCAACCACTCCAGTGGTATGGCCCGGAGGACCGTAAGTAGACGGGGCCTGGTTGCAGTTCTGGTTGCATTCGCCTCCGTCCGGGGCCGTCCGGATGGAGTCAGCCAGACCACTCCGCCGCAGGTCAGGACGGGTACGGCCCAAGCCGGATGGGCATACGAACATTTGGAAAGCGTGTTGGGGGCAACCCCTCACGAGTTCGAATCTCGTATCCTCCGCCAGTGCCTCACCGGGCACTTGAAGGCCCCGACCGGGAAACCGGCCGGGGCCTTCTGCGTTCTGCGGTCTCAGTGCGCGCGGCACTGCAGCGGCGGATGACCGCGCCCGGGTGGGGGTGCCCCTTCGCCCCGCAGAACGGCGGGGATGCCCGCGACACAATGGCCGGATGACGGACGAGGTGTTTCTGATACCGGCCCGGCCGACCGCCACGGCCGGGCTGCTCGCCGGAGCCGCCGCCCGCCGGGGGATGACCGTCCGGGCCCTCGGCCCCGGCTTCGGCGAACTGGCCGGCCGGGCCGTGCACTGGTGCGGTGGTCCGCACGCCGCCGCGCGGGTGGCCGGGGCGCTCGGGCTGGGGCTGCTGGAGCCGCCCGACCACTGGCTCACGCGACTGCCCGAGCGGTTCACGGGCCGCCGGATCGAGCTGACCACCCTGGGCCGGACGGCGCGGGAGCTGGCCGGGTCCGGGCGGCCGGCGTTCGTGAAGCCGCCGCGCGAGAAGTCCTTCCCGCCCGCCGTGTACGGGCCCGGCGCGCCGCTGCCCCAGTCCCTGCCCGCCGCCACCCCCGTGCTGGTCTCGGAGGTGGTGGACTTCGCCGCCGAGTACCGGCTGTTCCTGCTCGACGGGGAGATCGCCGCCGGGAGCCGGTACGCCGTGCACGGGCGCCTGGACCCCGCCCCCCTCGACGAGGACGCGCGCGGGGCGGACGTACGCGGCTTCGCGGCCGCGCTGCTCGCCGCGACGGGCACGGACCTGCCCAGCGCCGTCACCGTCGACGTCGGCCTCGTCGGCGCGACGGGCCGGTACGCCGTGGTCGAGGCCAACATGCCGTGGTTCTCGAACAGTTACGCCGCCCGGCCCGAGGCCGTCCTGGACGTGGTCCTGCGCGCGGCCGGCCCGCTCCACCGCGTCCGCGCCGCCGACCGGCCGTTCGTGACCCCGTAAGGGGAGGCCTCGGGCCGACCTCCCCGCCCCGCTCAGCCGTTGAAGCCGAGGGCCAGGGCCACGACCGCCGGGGCCGCGTAGATCACCGGGAAGGCCACGTGGGCGTAGGACTTCGCCCGGAGCACCGTGATCACGGCTCCCGCGAAGTACAGGGCGACCCCGATCGCCGCCGCGATGCCGATCACCGGGACGAAGACACCCGCCGCCAGGCCCGCCGCACCGGCCGCCTTCGCGGTGGCGAGCCAGGTCCACCACGAGCGCGGAACCCCGTACGCGGCCAGCGGCTCCACGACCCACTTCGCCTTGAAGAACATCGAAGCCGCCGAGAATCCGACCATGAACGCGCCGACCAGGGCGAAAACAACAGCGGTGGTGGACATCCGAGCTCCCCTCGGGCGGGCGCCGGTGCGGACTCGCTCCGGTCTGTTCCCCGCCTGCTTCACTCCTCTGACCCGCCCCGCCGCACCGATGTGACAGGCCGCGCGAAAAACTTCCGCCCGCGCTCAGGGGCTGCCGGGGAGGTAGACGTCGAGGGCCGGGAAGCAGATGGCGTTGTCGGCGCTGCAGATCTCCCGGTCGCCCGGTGAGATCTGCCGGGCGGGGCGTTCGTACGTGAGCAGGCTCAGCGTCCGGCCCGAGGCGAAGACGGCCGTGGCATCGCGGACCGGGCCCGTGCCCGGGCTCTGCGGCCCGGGTCCGGTGTACGCGTACGGGGCGTGGCCGCCGTCCACGACGGCGAAGTAGACCGTGGGCCCTTCGTGGTACGCGGCGCCCTGGGTCACCAGCCGGATCCCGATCCGCGCCCAGGACCCCGGCAGGGGGTTGCAGGTGGTGCTCGCGCGGGCATCGCGGACCACGGCCAGGCAGTAGTTCCGGTCGTCCGGCATCCAGGCGAGCTCGCCCGCGTCGCCCTCCGGTTCGCGGTGGATCACGATGACGGATCCGTCGTCCGGAACCCGGGTGTCCGAGCCTGCGCGGGCGGCCTGCAGCAGACGGCCGTCGGCGGCCGTGACCCTCGCGTCCCCGACGGGCTCCGCGGGCCCGGAGGGCTCGGACGGCGCGGACGCGCGCGGTGGCCCGGACACCGTCGGGGCAGGTGCCGGGGGCGGCGGTACGGGCGACGGCGTCGCGGGCGCCGACGGTGTCCACGACGGCGCCGGCGCGGTCTTCGCCGGGACCGCGGCCGGCGAGAGCGCCGGCGCGGGCGGCAGGCTGCACGCCGCCGTCGTCGCGAGGATCGCCAGTCCGCATCCCGCGGCAGCCGCCATCGTCCCGTGTCTCATCGAAATCCGCCCCGCGCAGATGGAACCGTGTGCCGGGGCAGTCTGCCGTGTCGCCGGGCCCGGCGACACGGCGGGGGCACCGCTCAGCCGAAGCTCGGCATCTCACCCACTGTTGTCGACATGTCGATCACTGCGAAGGCCGCGCCCTGCGGGTCGGTGACCGCCGCGAACCGGCCGAACGGGCTGTCCATCGGGCCGAAGTGCAGCTTCCCGCCGTGCTTCTGGGTCTTCGACACCGCCTCGTCGCAGTCGGGCACCCCGAAGAAGACCTGGACGTACGGCGGCAGGTCCGGCGGGAAGTCGTCGTCCATCTTCATCCGGCCCAGCACCGGGTTCCCGGCGCCGCCCACGCTGAAGACCTTGAAGTCCATGCCGGCCATCTCGGGGTCCTCGCCCGGGTCCATCTGCTGGGCGCCGTACGGGAAGACCTTCGGCAGGAACCCGTCCACCTTGGCCGGGTCCCTGGTGAAGACCTCCGCCCACGCGTACGAGCCCGGCTCGCCCATCTTCTCGAAGCCCTTGTGCTCGCCCGGCTGCCAGACGCCGAAGACCGCGCCGCTCGGCTCCTTCGCGATCAGCATCGTGCCGAAGGCGCCCACCTGCATCGGGCCCATCAGCACCTCGCCGCCGTGGGCCGTCACCTTCTCGGCGGTGGCCGCCGCGTCGGGCGAGGCGAAGTACAGACACCACTGCGAGGGGGCGTCGGCCCCCGGCATCGGCGGGACCACGGCCGCGACGGCCTTGCCGTCGGAGTAGGCCTGCGTGTAGTTGCCGTACTCGCTGCTGGCCTCGCCGAAGGTCCAGCCCAGCACGTCCGCGTAGAAGGTCTTGGCCCCCTCCACGTCGGCGAACATCGCGTCCACCCAGCACGGAGCGCCTTCGGAGAACTCAGACATGATCGATCGACTCCTCGTCTCGTACCTGTCGTCGTCGTGGACGGTCGTACTCACGCTAGGCGCGCGGTGCGGCGACCGCGCGGGGAGCGCGCCCAGGCGGGACGCTGGAGCCATGGACAAGGACATCACCATCCGGCTGGCACAGCAGCCGGAGGCCGACGCGCTGCTCGGCCGGAGCCCGCTCGCCGCACTCGTCGGGATGCTGCTGGACCAGCAGGTGCCGATGGAGTGGGCGTTCTCGGGGCCCTGGACGATCGCCCAGCGGCTGGGCTCCGACGATCTCGACGCGCACACCATCGCCGCGTACGACCCGGAGGCCTTCGCGGCCCTGCTCTCCGATAAGCCCGCCGTCCACCGGTATCCGGGGTCGATGGCGACGCGGATCCAGCAGCTGTGCGCGTACCTCGTCGAGCACTACGACGGGAGCGCGGAGGCGGTCTGGGCCGGCGCCGCGACGGGTCAGGAACTGCTGAAGCGCCTCAAGGCGCTGCCGGGCTTCGGGGAGCAGAAGGCCCAGATCTTCCTCGCCCTGCTGGGCAAGCGGTTCGGCGTGCGTCCGACGGGCTGGCGGGAGGCCGCGGGCGGGTACGGCCAGGCGAACGTCTACCGTTCGGCGGCCGACATCACGGGCCCGGAGTCCCTGGCCAAGGTGCGGGCGCACAAGCAGGAGATGAAGGCCGCCGCGAAGGCCGCCAAGGCCGCGGGCGGCGCCTGATCCCGGCCGCCGGGGCCCCGGCCCGTTCCGCCGGCCCGTTCCGACGGCGGGCGGAATTGACCGGCCGCGGAATTGACCGGCCGCACAGGCTGCTGATTGACCCCTGATTCCGGTCGCTCAAGATCGTAGATTGGTGGACATGACAGAGATCGCGACCCGCGCCGCCACTGCCGAAGCCATCTACGACGCCCCCGGCAGCCTCATCACCCTGCTCACCGACACCGCCGAGCTCACCTGCAACACCGCCACCTTCGAGGAGGGCGCGGCGGGCGCCCCGGTGCACTTCCACACCAAGGCCACCGAGTTCTTCCACGTCACCGCCGGCCGGCTCGACATCCTCGTCGACGACGAGATCCACACCCTGGGCGCCGGCGACTTCATCGCGGTCCCGCCGGGCGTCAAGCACGCCTTCGCCCCCGCCGCCGGCCACACCGCCGCCGTCTTCGTCGGCTTCACCCCCGGCATGGGCCGCTTCGACTACTACCGGCTCCTGGGCCGGGTCAACGCGGGCGAGGCCACCGTGCAGGACATCAAGGACAGCTCGGCGACCTACGACAACCACTACGCGGAGAGCCCCGTCTGGAGCGGCCGCCGCCGCAGCGCGGAGCCGTAGACCACGTCCGCGTCGAGGCGGCGCAGTTCCTCCGCGATCAGTTCGGCGCCGCTGCGGATCTTCAGGGCCACCTTGCGGTCGGGGCTCCCCGGCAGGCTCAAGGTGGCCAGCACGCCCGCGGGCCGGTCCACCCGGATCTCCCCGCCCGAGGTCTGCAGGCTCACCCCCGTGATCACCGGGCCCTCGCTCGCCACCCGGGCCACCGGCACCCCCAGCCGGTCCTCCAGCCAGCGCGCCAGCAGCTCCGCGCTCGCGTTGTCGGGCTCGCTCTCCACCGCCGCGCCGGTCACCGGCAGCGGCTTCTGGTCCAGGGCCGCGGCCAGCAGCGAGCGCCACGGCGTCAGGCGGGTCCAGGCCAGGTCGGTGTCGCCGGGCTGGTAGCCGGCGGCCCGCTCGTCGAGCACGCCGACCGGGTCGAAGGCGGCGGCCGCGTCCGTGATCCGGCGCTGGGCGAGCGCGCCCAGCGGATCCCGCGCCAGGTCGGTCGGCGCGTCGGCCGGCCACCAGGCCACCACGGGTGCGTCCGGCAGGAGCAGCGGCAGGACGACCGAGCCCGCCTGCCCGGTCAGCGCCCCGTGCAGGCGCAGCAGCACGATCTCGCCGGTCCCGGCGTCGGAGCCGACCCGCAGTTCGGCGTCGACGCGGTCCGCGCGGAGCTTGTGCGGGCCGCGTGAGGTCCGCCTGATCACCGCGATGATGCGGCAGGGGTGTTCACGCGAGGCCTCGGAGGCCGCGCGTACGGCGTCGTAGGCGTTCTCCTCGTCGGTGGCGAGGACGAGGGTCAGCACCAGCCCCATGGTCGGGCTGCCTATCGCCCGGCGGGCTTCGAGCAGGGCCCGGTTGACCTTGCTGGACGTGGTGTCGGTGAGTTCGGTCCGCATGCACCGAGTCTGTCACCGCGTCACCTGCGCCTGCGCGCCGTCCCGAAGATCGAGCGCGAGATCTCCCGGCCCAGCTGTGTCCCGACCGACCGGGCCAGCGAGCGGAACAGCCCGCTCCCCACCACCTGCTCGGCCAGCGAGGGATCCGGCTTCGGGGCGGTGCGCGCGGCCCGCGCGGCCTCCTTCTCCGCCTCCTTGGCCTCCTTCTCGGCCTCCTTGGCCTCCTTCTCGGCCTCGGCGGCGGCTGCGGCGGCCTCCGCCCGCGCCTCCGCGGCGGCCTGTTCGGCGCTGATCTTCTCGTACGCCGACTCGCGGTCGACCGGCGCCGCGTAGCGCGACCAGAGCAGCGAGGACTTCACGGCCTGCTCCAGGTCGGCCGCCGCGATCGGTCCCATCAGCGACTGCGGGGCGCGCAGCCGGGTCGCCGCGACCGGGGTGGGCGCGCCCTTCTCGCTGAGCACGGTGACGACCGCCTCGCCGGTGCCCAGCTGGGTGAGCAGCTCCTCCAGGTCGTAAGCGGAGTGGGGGAAGGTCTTCACCGTCGCCTTCAACGCCTTGGCGTCGTCGGGGGTGTAGGCGCGCAGCGCGTGCTGAACCCGGTTGCCGAGCTGGGCGAGGACGTCCGCCGGCACGTCCTTGGGGGTCTGGGTGACGAAGAAGATGCCGACGCCCTTGGAGCGGATGAGCCGGACCGTCTGGGTGATGGACGCGA
This sequence comes from Streptomyces sp. NPDC001549, assembly GCF_042894025.1. Lineage (NCBI taxonomy): Bacteria > Bacillati > Actinomycetota > Actinomycetes > Kitasatosporales > Streptomycetaceae > Streptomyces > Streptomyces sp. NPDC001549. The sequence goes on along the minus strand of NZ_JBIAVJ010000021.1, from coordinate 169,317 downwards.
GGAAGGCCTTCGAGGCCCCGTTGAAGAGCAGGTGCGCCTCGTCGAAGAAGAAGACGAGCTTGGGCTTCTCCAGGTCGCCGACCTCCGGCAGGCCGGTGTAGAGGTCGGCGAGCAGCCACATCAGGAAGGTGGAGAAGAGCTGCGGCTTGTCCTGGACGGCCGGGAGTTCCAGTACGGAGACCAGTCCGCGCCCGTCGGCGGCGGTCCGCAGGAACTCGCCCGTGTCGAACTCGGGCTCGCCGAAGAACTCCGGGGCGCCCTGCTGCTCGAAGGCGGTGAGCGCCCGCAGGATCACCCCGGCCGTCACCGTGGACAGTCCGCCGATCCCCTTGAGTTCGGGTCTGCCCTGGTCGGAAACGAGGAAGGCGACGACCGCGCGCAGGTCCTTGAGGTCGATCAGCTCCAGGCCCTTGCTGTCGGCGTAGTGGAAGATCAGGCCGAGGGACTGCTCCTGCGTCTGGTTGAGCTGGAGCACCTTCGACATCAGCACCGGGCCGAAGCCGGTGACCGTGGACCGGACCGGGATCCCGGGGCCGATCCCGCCCAGCGAGTAGAACGCGCAGGGGTATCCGGTGGGCTTCCACGGCTGGGCCACGTCCCGGGCCCGTTCGGCGATCCTGTCACCCGGCGTCCCGGGCGCCGAGATCCCCGAGATGTCGCCCTTGATGTCCGCGAGGAAGACGGGGACGCCGCCCGCCGACAGCTGTTCGGCGATGAGCTGGAGCGTCTTGGTCTTGCCGGTTCCGGTGGCTCCGGCGACCAGTCCGTGGCGGTTGAGCATCGCCAGGGGGATGCGGATCTGACGGTCGGACAGGCAGTCGCCGTCCCAGAGGAGGGCCCCGAGGTCGAGCGCGGGTCCGGTGAACGCGTACCCGGCGGCGATCTCCCCGGCCGGGCCGGCCGGGTCCGTCCGGTCCTCCGGAAGGGCGGGGTCGGTGCTCTCACTCATGATTCACTCCCCAAATAGCGCTGTTCGCCACTTTTGCACCCCCGTCACGAGGCTGCGCCCGCATGCACCGGCCCGGTAGGCTTTCCGTGTGATCTTCAAGCGCATCGGAAGCGGACGGCCCTACCCCGACCACGGCAGGGAAACCACCCGGCAGTGGGCGGACGTCGCGCCGCGCCCGGTCCGGCTCGACCAGCTCGTGACGACCAAGGGTCAGCTGGACCTCGAAACGCTGCTCGCCGAGGACTCCACCTTCTACGGCGACCTGTTCGCGCACGTCGTGAAGTGGCGGGGCGACCTCTACCTGGAGGACGGGCTGCACCGCGCCGTGCGCGCCGCCCTCCAGCAGCGCCAGGTGCTGCACGCGCGCGTCCTCGAGATGGACTGACGGCTTCGTCTGGATTGCGCCTTTCGGGTCACCATTGACCTATCAGCAGATCATTTAGTAGGCATCGACACCGGGCCGCACTACGCTGCGCCCATGAGCATGCTCACTCCCCCCGGCATGGGCGGAAAGTACCGCGTCACGGGAGCCGCCTACCCCCGTATGAGTCGTAAGCGGAGCCGTACCCGGATCGTCCTCGCCGTGCTCGGCTCGATCCTTGCGCTGGCCCTGGTCGGCTACGGGGCCCTGCAGCTCATCGACGTGTTCCGGGGCGACAGCCCAAAGCGGAACACGGCTGCGGGTGCCAAGGACTGCCCGACGACGCCTCCCGGTGCTGCCGCCAAGGGCGGCCCCGGCGCCGCCTCCACCGCCCCGGCCGCCGCCAAACCCGCGGTCGTGCTCCCCCCGCCCGGGGAGATCACGGTCAACGTCTACAACGCGACCCCGCGTGCGGGCCTTGCCAAGGCCGTCGGTGACGAGCTGGCCAAACGCGGCTTCGTCATCGGCAAGGTGGGCAACGCCCCGGCCGACTTCGACAAGAAGGTCCCCGGCACGGGGATACTGCTGGGCTCCCCCACGACCGACAAGGCCGTATTCGCCGTACTCGGCACGCAGCTCGCCGGCGTCACCCAGCAGACCGACACCCGCGAGACCGCGGACGTCGACCTGATCCTGGGCGACGCCTTCACGGAGCTGAGTACGAAGGAGAACGCGGACAAGGCCCTGGCCCTGCTGGCCAACCCCGCGCCCGCGCCCAAGAACTGCTGACGCGCAGGACGCGAACCGCGCCGAACGGCGCGGAACGCGTCCGGTGTGCCGCACGCATCCGGCGTGCCGGACCGCCGCGCGGCACCCCTCCGCAGAGCGGCCCTACTCCGCCGAGCCGTACATCCGGTCGCCGGCGTCACCCAGGCCCGGCACGATGTAGCCGTGCTCGTTGAGCCGCTCGTCCACCGCGGCCGTCACCACCGTCACCGGCGTGCCCGCCAGCTCGCGCTCCATGATCTCGACGCCCTCGGGCGCGGCCAGCAGCACCACGGCCGTGACATCGTCGGCGCCGCGCTTGATCAGCTCCTGGATCGCCGCGACCAGCGTGCCGCCGGTGGCGAGCATCGGGTCGACGACGTAGACCTGGCGGCCCGAGAGGTCCTCCGGCATGCGCGTCGCGTACGTGGAGGCCTCCAGGGTCTCCTCGTTGCGGACCATGCCCAGGAAGCCCACCTCGGCGGTCGGCAGCAGCCGCACCATGCCGTCGAGCATGCCGAGGCCGGCGCGCAGGATCGGGACGACCAGCGGGCGCGGGTGCGAGAGCTTCACGCCGGTGGTCGGGGCGACCGGGGTCTCGATGTCGGCCTGCTCCGTGCGCACGTCCCGGGTGGCCTCGTACGCGAGCAGGGTCACCAGCTCGTCGGCGAGCCGCCGGAAGGTGGCGGAGTCGGTGCGCTTGTCGCGCAGGGTGGTGAGTTTGTGCGCCACCAAGGGGTGATCGACGACCTGCAAACGCACAACATCCTCCAAAACTCAGCCTGCGACCTGCAAAAACGGTCGCACGACGCGACCTGCACCCAAAAGGCTACGCGCTGACGCGGCTCCTTCGCGTCCGAAGCGGCGCTCCCGCCCGCCGCTTCCCTGCGGATGCGACCCGCGCGGACGCCCAGCAGGCTGGACGGATGAGCAACACACCGGTGATCGCGGCCGTCGACGGGTCGGAACACAGCCTGAGGGCCCTGGAGTGGGCGCGGAAGGAGGCCGTCCGGCACGACAGCCGGCTGCTGGTCGCCCATGTACTGCCCGACCATGCCCAGTTGTACGCCGGCCGCCGGGCCTCGCTGCACGACGCCTCCGAGCCCGCGGAATTCGCCGACCCCGTACGCGACTGGGTCGAGTCCCTGCTCGGCGCCGGCGGCTCCGGGCTGCCCGAGGGGGTCACGTACGAGGCCCTGGAGGGCTCCGTACCCGAGGCGCTGCGGGTGATCGGCTCGCAGGCCCGGATGCTGGTGATGGGCTCCCGGGGCCGCGGCGGCTTCGCCAGCCTGCTGCTCGGCTCCAGCAGCCGGGCCGTGGCCAGCACGGCCGCCTGCCCGGTGGTCGTGGTCCCGCACGCGGAGCGCGGCGCCGCCGACACCGATGCCGACGCCGAGCAGTCGGCCGGGCGGGTGGTGGTCGGGCTGCACGCCGCCGAGACGCCCGACGACGTACTGACCTTCGCGTTCACCGAGGCCGCCGTGCGGGGGACCACCGTCCAGGTGGTCTCCGCGTACGCCATCCCGCCCTCCCCGACCCTGGTGATCGACAGCCCCTTCGCGGTGATCCCGCCGGAGGGGCTGGCCGACGAGGGGGACGGCGTACCTGCCGAGCGGGAGATGCTGCGGTCCCAGACGGAGCGGCTGGCACCGCTGCGCGAGCGGTTTCCGGACGTCCCGGTCGAGCAGGCCGCGGTGCCCGGGGACCCCGCGGGCCGGCTGGTCATCGCCTCCCGGGCGGCGGCGCTGGTCGTCGTGGGCCGCCACCACCCGCGGCGCACCGCCATGTCCCTGGCGATCGGTTCGGTGGCCCATGCGGTGCTCCACCACGCGCACGGCCCGGTGGCGGTGGTCCCGACCCTCAAGGACGACGTCTGACCTGCGGCGGGGTGGCATCAAACGCGCCGTCCGGGGGAAGGTGGGTGCAGGGGGGACGACCGACCAGCCAGGGTGGTGGCCGATGCCCGACAGGCAGCCGAAAGACGAGGTGCCGGAGACCGCGGCGCAGCGCCGAGCACGCCGCGCGCAGTTCCTGCGCGACCTGATGGAAGCGCGCGAGCTGCGCGATCGCGTCCAGCCCCGCCGCGCCCGAGCGGCCCGTATGCGCCAGCAGATGCGCATGCGCACCTTCCGCTGGTGATCCGGCGCCCGGCACGCCGCGACACGTCCGGGCCGCACCACCCGCCCCGCACACCTCCTCACGACCCCGCCGCCCCCGCGCCGCAACCCCGTACAGCCCCTGCCGGTGCACGGCGCGGCACGACGCAAGCGCGGAAGACCTCTCGCAAAGCCGCTGTTTCTGCCACGATGCCGATTGGGCGGGGTACGGACGGCGAGCAGCACGGCCGCTGTGCCCCAACCTCCGGCCGGGGGGACCTCCAACCGGCACGCCTATGACCAGTGGGAGAGTCACGGTGTATTTCGCCGCACTGCTCGCGCGCACCGAAGACGGGTGGGAAGCGAGCGACATGGAACTCGACGACGTCGAGTCCCTCAGTGATCTGATCGATCTCGCCCGGTCCGCCGCTGTCGACGACGACACGGTGGTCGCCCTCATCGAGCAGGAGGACGCCTGGTTCGGCGTCGTCCGCGTGGACGGCGAGGAGGACCCGCGGTACTTCGTATCGAACGCCTCCGCGGCCTCCCGCAGCTCCTACGGCTCGATGCTGACCAAAGAGCTGCTGGGCAGCGACGAGGAGGACGACGAACTCGACGACCTGGACCTGGACGGCACCGAGGACGGCGAGGAGGATGCCGTCGCCGCGTTCGCGGACGAGGACGCCGACGAGGACGAGGTGGGCGGGACCGGTGCGGAACCGGTACCGGCCGGTCCGCTCGGTGACCCCCGGCTGCTGGACGATCTCGGGGTGACCAACAAACAACTGATGACCCTGGACGGGGACGCACTCTCGGAGATCGCCGACTCCCTCGGCGCCACCGAGGTCCTGGAGGCCGTCCGCTAGTGCTCCCTGCGAACACCGACGATCCCGTACGGGACCCGTGGCGGGACTCCATGCGCCTGGCGCTCCAGGAGGCCGCCCGGGCGGTGCCGGCCGGCGATGTGCCGGTCGGCGCCGTCGTGCTGGGCCCGGACGGGCGGATCCTCGCCACCGGGTACAACGAGCGCGAGGCGACCGGCGACCCCACCGCGCACGCCGAGATCGTGGCACTGCGCCGGGCGGCCGCCGAGCTCGGGGAATGGCGCCTTCCGGGGTGCACCCTCGTGGTGACCCTGGAGCCGTGCGTCATGTGCGCGGGCGCGCTCGTCCAGTCGCGCGTCGCCCGGGTCGTCTACGGCGCGGACGACGAGAAGGCGGGCGCCGCCGGGTCGCTGTGGGACCTCGTACGGGACCGCAGGCTCAACCACCGTCCCGAGGTGGTCCGCGGTGTCCTGGCCGACGAGTGCGCGCGGCAGCTGACGGACTTCTTCCGCGACCTCTGAACCGGCGGACCGGCCCGGGACCGGCGCCCAGGGCCCGGAAAAGGCCTGTGTACGGCCGCCGCGACGCCCCCGTACCCAACGATTTCAGCGGATGGGGTTCCTTAGGCTAGGATCCATCTCGGTAGTGTGTCCGAGTGGCCGAAGGAGCTCGCCTCGAAAGCGAGTATGGGGCAACCCATCGGGGGTTCAAATCCCTCCACTACCGCTTCGATCGAGAGCCCCGACCCGCAAGGGTCGGGGCTCTCGGCGTATTCCGGGTCGCCTCTCCGGAGGACACCCGCGTGACCGCCCGCCCCTTCGGCCGTTGTCACGGCATGACCAAGACCCAGCGCATGCTCGCCGCCCTCGCCCTCGCGGGGGCCGCCGCGGGCCTCGCCGCACCCGCCGCCTCGGCCGCCTCGGCCGCCCCGGTCTCCCCGCTCACCCTCCCGGACCTGCCGGCGGCCGCCCCGGGGATGCCGGCCGGGGCCCAGCCCACGTCCGTCCAGGAGATCGGGTCGCAGCTCAGCGCCGGCGCGAACCAGCTCAACGCACTGATGGAACTGCCCGACCACCTGGCCCCCGTCATCGCGCCCGTACAGCCCCTCACGGACCTGGCCGGCGGCCTGGAGTAGCCACCGGGGGCCTGAACCGCCTCAGCCTCCGCACGCCCCTCGTGCGCCCCCGTACGCCCTGAGCGCGCCCGAGCACCCCGTACGCCCCCGTACGCCCCCGTGGCCCGCACGGGCCACGGGGGCCACGCGAAGAAGGCCCCGACCGGAGTCGGGACCTTCTTCGCGTGGAACGGGGGAAGTGGCATCAGGGGGACAAACCACTTCCCCCGACGAGGACGGACCTGCCGGTCCGGGCCGCGATCAGGGGGAAGCCCGCGGCCCGGACCCCGCAGTGAGGCCCTGCCCCTCACCCGCCGGTTTCCTGCCAGAACCGGTGGGCGCACACCCATCCTGCGCCCACCGCGACCGCACGCTCCACGGCAAAGGACCCGGAGTACCGGGCCATTGGTCCTTAAAGGGCAGGCGAGTGTCCAATCTTGACCGGTTAGACTCACCCGACTTGCTCGGACCGGTTGGGGAGGCCGCCCGCACGTGGACACCAAGAAGCTCATCACGGGTGCCCTCACCGTGTTCGCCCTCTTCGTGATCATCACCCAGCCGAAGAGAGCGGCCGAGATCGTGGAAATAGGCTTCCAGGGGATATCGGATGCCGCCTCCGGCATCGGCGAGTTCATGACCGAACTGGTGCGCTGACCCGTACGCTGAAGCGGTTACCGGCCTTCCGGCCCCCCACTCCGACGGGTGGGGGGCTTTTTGTATACCTATCGTTGGGCGTATTGCCCCGATATGCCCAATTTGCCCTCAACACGGAGCTATACGGTGCTTGCACACAGTGCACATCTCTTGTGATGCTATGACCGCTTTTGATGAATGAGTTGACTGAAGGGGTGGCGTGACCGTGCCGGCCAGTACTGCGCCTCAAGTACCACCCCAGCAGGACCCCCAGGTACCGCCCCAGCCGGAGCCCCAGCGGGAACACCGCCAGGAGCCCCGCCAGGAGCCGCCCGAGGAGCCCCCGGTCGCGCCGAGACCCCCGAGCAGGGGCGCGGACACCCGGGCGCTCACCCAGGTCCTCTTCGGCCAGCTGAAGAGCCTGGAGCCGGGCACCGGCGAGCACAGCCGGGTGCGCGGGGCCCTCATCGAGGCCAACCTCCCCCTCGTCCGGTATGCGGCCGCGCGCTTCCGCAGCCGCAACGAGCCGATGGAGGACGTGGTCCAGGTCGGCACCATCGGCCTGATCAACGCCATCGACCGGTTCGACCCGGACCGGGGCGTGCAGTTCCCGACCTTCGCGATGCCGACCGTCGTGGGCGAGATCAAACGGTACTTCCGCGACAACGTCCGCACCGTCCACGTGCCGCGCCGCCTCCATGAGCTCTGGGTCCAGGTCAACGCCGCCACCGAGGACCTCACGACCCTCCACGGCCGCACCCCGACCACCGCCGAGATCGCCGAGCGGCTGCGCATCACCGAGGACGAGGTGCTGTCCTGCATCGAGGCCGGGCGCAGCTACCACGCGACCTCCCTGGAGGCCGCCCAGGAGGGCGACGGCATGCCCGGGCTGCTGGACCGCCTCGGCTACGAGGACCCGGAGCTGGCCGGGGTCGAGCACCGCGACCTCGTCCGCCACCTCCTCGTACAGCTGCCCGAACGCGAGCAACGGATCCTGCTCCTGCGGTACTACAACAATCTGACGCAGTCACAGATCAGCGTGGAGCTCGGTGTCTCCCAGATGCACGTCTCCCGACTCCTCGCCCGGAGTTTCGCCCGACTGAGATCCGCAAACAGGATCGAGGCGTAACCGGAACGAGTGGAGATCATTCACATGTTTCCCGACAGATCGGGCTAATCACCCTCTGGCCCTCTCTGTCGCTGGAGATATATGTCGACATGGCGCTACAGCGCGTTGCCGACATGTGACATTCTGCGTGAACCGCGTTTGCCGCAGCCCCGCCTCCGGTATTCAGGTGGAGGCTGCGTTCCTCCGACGGGCGCGCAGTACGCGACCGTCCGCGACCTCAAGGGGGTGGCATGTCCGTAGACCAGGGCAGCTCCAAGGTGCTCACGCTCGTCAAGAGCGCGCCTGCGCCCACAGCACCTGCAGCGCCCGACCGCTCGGAAGCCATCGACACCCGGACCCTCTCCCGCTCCCTCTTCCTGCGGCTCGCCGCCCTGGATGCGGACAGCCCCGAACGGGCGTACGTACGCGACACCCTGATCGAGCTGAACCTGCCTCTCGTGCGCTACGCAGCCGCCCGATTCCGCAGCCGCAACGAGCCGATGGAAGACATCGTCCAGGTCGGCACCATCGGCCTGATCAAGGCGATCGACCGCTTCGACTGCGAACGCGGCGTCGAGTTCCCGACGTTCGCGATGCCGACCGTCGTGGGCGAGATCAAACGATTCTTTCGGGACACCTCCTGGTCCGTCCGCGTCCCGCGCCGGCTCCAGGAACTGCGCCTGGCGCTGACCAAGGCCAGTGACGAGCTCGCCCAGAAGCTGGACCGCTCGCCGACCGTGCCGGAGCTCGCCGCCGTGCTCGGGGTCTCGGAGGAGGACGTCGTCGACGGCCTCGCCGTCGGCAACGCCTACACCGCCTCCTCGCTCGACTCGCCCTCCCCCGAGGACGAGGGCGGCGAGGGCTCCCTCGCGGACCGCCTCGGGTACGAGGACACCGCGCTGGAGGGCGTCGAGTACCGCGAGTCCCTGAAGCCGCTGCTCGCCAAACTCCCGCCCCGGGAACGGCAGATCATCATGCTGCGCTTCTTCGCGAACATGACGCAGTCGCAGATCGGCGAGGAGGTCGGCATCTCCCAGATGCACGTCTCCCGGCTGCTGACCCGAACCCTCGCGCAACTGCGCGTAGGCCTCATCGGGGAGTGATCCGGCGCCTCGCGCTTCCAAATTGACGATCCGTCAGGAAAACTGGCGCGATGCGAAAGGGATCGCGAGCGGCCGCCGCCACCACCCTGCTCGCCCTGTGCTGCACGGCCGCCGCCGGCCTCACCGGCTGCGGCGGCCCGGCGCGGGACGGCTACGTCGCCGTGGGCGCCGCGGCCCCGGGCCCCGAACGGGGCGCGGGGGAGAACGTGGCCCCGCGGGGCCGGGTGGAGTTCCAGCAGCTCGGAGGCCCGGACGTGGCGGGCGGATCCGCGCAGTCGGACACAACCTCCAGTACGCCGACCGGGACCGCGGGATCCGGGAGCCCTGGTGGCTCCGCCCCGGGCGGAGCCACGACCACCGGCCCCGGCGGCTCCGCAGGCGCCCCCGGCACCCCCTCGGACCCGGGCAGGACCTCACCGCCTCCCGGCACACCCGGCACGCCGACGGCGCCCACCGCCCCGGCCTCACCCACCTCGCCGACCTCACCCACCTCGCCGACCTCACCGGGCACCCCGACGGGCCCGCCCGGCAGGCCCGGGACGACACCGCCGGCCCCGCCCGCGTCCACACCGGCCCGGCTGACGCTGTCCGTGCCGGTCAGGGCGGCCGCGGCCGACCGCTGGTGCGAGCGGGTCACCGTGACCTTCACCAACACCGGGACCACCGCGGCCCGTTCGGGCACGGTCAGCTTCGCGACGCACATCATCGGCGCCCTCGGCATCGACTGGGCCACGATCACCACGAGCCAGCCCCTGCCGGCACCGGTGGCGGGCGGGACCTCGAAGACGCAGACCTACACGGTGTGCGTGGAGTCCTGGCGGGTGCCGCTGGGCATGCACGTGGACACCCGGAAGGTCACCGCCACCTGGAGCTGAGCCGAGGTGCGGTGAGGTGCGGTGAGGCGCGGTGCGGTGCGGTGAGGCGTGGTGAGGCGTCCTCGGGGCGCCGCCCGGGGCCGTCAGGTCAGGGCCACCCAGGCGGCCACGCCGATGACGAGCACGAGGGCGAGGACCAGCCCCACCTTCAGGGCGGGGTTCGAGGACGCCCCGGACCGCTGCTCCGCGCGGCGCTGCTGACGGGCCCCAGGACCCGCCTGACGGGCCGGTGCGGCCTCCTCGACGAAGGCCTTGAACATCTGCGTGCTGCCCGCGGGGTCGTAGCTGCCCTCGGGGACCTGTGAGTTGTGGTTGTCAGCCATGGAGCAGGACCCTAGCCGGTTTTCCGATTCCTTTACCGCCCCACCCCCAGATTCATTTGCCTGTAGCAACCATGCGCTTCTATGGTTGCCTCAAGCAACAAGATGGGGGACCCGGTGACCGTGCAGACCGCTCCGACCGTGCAGAGCGCACCGACCGCACCGCCTGCTCCGACCGCACCGGCCGCACCGCCTGCGGTCGCGCCGACCGCTCCGTACGCGGAGCTGGCCCGCCAGCTCACCGGAATCGGCGCGGTCAAGCGCGAGCTCGCGCGCTGCCTGCCCCCGGACTGCCCGCCCGGCGCCGCCGCCGTCCTCACCCTGCTCGACCGGCACGGGGAGATGCGGCTGAGCCGCCTGACCGAGTTCATGGGCGTCGACATCTCCGTGACCAGCCGGCACGTCACGCACATCGCCGACCGCGGCTGGATCGAGCGCGAGACCGACCCGGGCGACGGGCGCTGCCGGATCCTGCGGCTCACCCCGGCCGGGCGGGCGCTCCTCGCCGAGCTCGGTGCCCGGTGCACGGCCTCGCTGGAAAGAGCCCTGCACGACTGGTCCCCCCAGGACATCGACGTACTCAACACCCTGCTGGCCCGACTCCGATCGAGCTTCTAGACAAAGGAAAGACATGGCCCAGTCGGAGACGACGACCGACGACCCGCCCGCGTCCGCGACCACCCCCGCGACCACCCCCGCGGCCACCTCCGTGACCATGACCCACCCGCAGATCATGAAGGCGCTGTCCGGGCTGATGCTCGGCATGTTCGTGGCGATCCTGTCGTCCACGATCGTCTCCAACGCCCTCCCCCAGATCATCAGCGACCTGGGCGGCACCCAGTCCTCGTACACCTGGGTGGTCACCGCCGCGCTGCTGTCGATGACGGCCGCCACCCCGCTGTGGGGCAAGCTGTCCGACCTCTTCAGCAAGAAGCTGCTGGTCCAGATATCCCTCGTGATCTACGTCCTCGGATCCGTGGTCGCGGGCATGTCCCAGAACACCGGCACGCTGATCGCCTGCCGCGTGGTCCAGGGCATCGGCGTCGGCGGCCTCTCCGCCCTGGCGCAGATCGTGATGGCCGCGATGATCTCCCCGCGCGAGCGCGGCCGGTACAGCGGCTACCTGGGCGCGGTCTTCGCCGTCGCCACCGTCGGCGGCCCGCTGCTGGGCGGTGTCATCACCGACACCGAGTGGCTGGGCTGGCGCTGGTGCTTCTACGTCGGCGTGCCGTTCGCGATCATCGCGCTGATCGTGCTCCAGCGCACCCTGCACCTCCCGGTCGTGCGCCGCGACGTCAAGGTCGACTGGCTGGGCGCCTTCCTGATCAGCGGCGCCGTCTCGCTGCTGCTGATCTGGGTCACGCAGGCCGGCGACTCCTACGAGTGGATCTCCTGGCAGACCTGGGCGATGACGGGCGGCGCGCTGCTGCTCGGCCTGCTCTTCGTCCTCGTCGAGTCCCGCGCGAGCGACCCGATCATCCCGCTGCGGCTGTTCCGCAACAAGACCATCAGCCTCGCCTCGGCGGCCTCCCTGTTCGTGGGCATCGCGATGTTCTCGGGGACCGTGTTTTTCAGCCAGTTCTTCCAGTTGGCCCGCGGTGAGTCCCCGACGATGTCCGGAATCCTCACGATTCCGATGATCGCCGGCCTCTTCGTCTCCTCCACGGTTTCCGGTCAGGTGATCACCAAGACCGGCAAGTGGAAGGCCTGGCTCGTCTCCGGCGGCGTCCTGCTGACGGCCGGCCTGGGTCTGCTGGGCACCCTGCGCCACGACACCCCGTACTGGCACATCGCGATCTACATGGCGGTGACCGGCCTCGGTCTCGGCATGATGATGCAGAACCTGGTCCTCGCCACCCAGAACCAGGTGGCCCCCGAGGACCTGGGCGTCGCCAGCTCGGTCGTCACCTTCTTCCGCTCCCTCGGCGGCGCCATGGGCGTCTCCGCGCTGGGCGCGGTCATGGCCCACCGGGTGACGCACTACGTCCAGGACGGTCTCGCCGCCCTCGGCCCGAAAGCCGCGGCCCTCGGCCACGGCGGCACCGCCGGGGGCGGGATCCCCGACCTCGACAAGCTGCCCGCGCCGATCCGCGAGGTCATCGAGTCCGCATACGGGCACGGCGTCGGCGACGTCTTCCTCTACGCCGCCCCGTTCGCGCTGCTCGGACTGGTCCTGGTGGTGTTCATCAAGGAGGTCGCCCTGAAGTCGAAGCCGGCGGCACACGCCCCGGCGGCGTCGAACGAGCCGGCCCCCGCCGAGACCGCCGTCAAGGCCTAATTCGCCTCTTCGGGATCCTGCCGGGCCCGACCGGCCGGAGCCTTGGCCTCGATGCCCGCGATCAGGATGTCGAGCGCGAGGCAGAAGTCGCCCTCCGGCGCCCGCCGGACCGTCCCGCCGCATCCGTGCAGGAACTGCGAGACGGCCAGGTGGGCGCCGGTGCGGGCGGCGTCCACCAGGCCGGTGGCGTCCAGCAGCCGCTGGAGGGCGGCGTCGAAGGCCCGCGCGTGCGGGCCGATGTTCGGGAACGCGGCGGTGAGCGGAGCAACCCACGGGTGGTCCCCCAGCACCCGCCGGTAGCCGCGGGCCAGCGCCCGCAGCCGTCCCGGCCAGCCCGGCTCGCCGCTCGCCACCGCGCTCGCCGCCGCACTCGCCACCGCACTCGCTGCCGTACTCGCCACCGCACTCTCCGCCGTCTCGGGCGGCAGTTCCAGCTCGCCCAGGGCGCTGTCCAGGGCGAGTTCGAGCAGATCCTGCTTGGTGTCCACGTACCAGTACAGGGACTTCGCGGTCACCCCGAGCCCGGCGGCCAGCCGCCGCATCGAGAACCGGGCCAGCCCGTCGGCGTCGAGCAGCCGTACGGTGGCGGCGGTGATCCGCTCCCGGTGCAGCCCGGAGGGTGCCTCGCTGCGGCGTCTGGTGGGTGCGGCAGGCCTGGCGGCCAGCCACACACTGGTGCGGGTCTCGCCGGGATCGGCCGCGGTCACCATGCAGGCACCCTCCTCACGACAGGTGGATCAGTCCGGAATGCCCGGTCCGCCCTCTTGATGCTAGGGGGTGTCCCGCCGATCGGGCCGGAACAGCGGGCGGGGTCCGCTGCCGTGAGACCGGATCAGGCCGTCGGAGCCGTCAGGTCGTAGAAGGTGGCTCCGCCGACCGTGGACGCCTTGAAGGTGGCCTTGACCCAGGTCTCGATGTCCGTGCTGGTGCCCCCGCCCGGGCCGCCCCGACCGCCGCCCTGGCCGCCGCCCCCGGGCATGCCGCCCTCGGCGCCGTCGGTGGTGGTGCTCTGGCCGATGAACCAGTGGATCTTCCCGTCCCGCACGTACTTCTGGAACTGCTCCAGGGTCGGCGAGGGGTCGCTGCCGTTGAAGCCGCCGATCGGCATGACGGGCGCCCCGGAGGCCAGCTGGTAGCTCGCCGCGTTCTGAGCGCCGATCGCGGCCGCCGCCCACGTGTACTCGTCGGCGTCGGTGGTGAGGGCCTTCTTGGCCTCCGCGCTCACCCGGGCACCGTTCAGCAGGCCGCCCGGACCGCCCTGGCCGCCGCCGAACCGCTCGCCGCCGGGCCCTGCGCCCGCACCGCCCTGGCCCTGGCCCTGCGGCATCCCGCCCGGGGCCATCCCGCCCTGCGGCATCGCGCCCTGCGGCATCGCGCCCTGCGGCGGCATACCGCCCTGCTGCCCCGCGCCCGGTCGGCCGCCGTTCGGCATCCCGCCCTGGCGGCCCTGGCCACCCTGGAGCATCTCGCCGGGTCCGCCGAAGCCGCCGGGGCCGCCCATCATCCCGCCCGGTCCGCCCCGGCCGCCCGCCACCGCCGGTCCGGCGGTCACGATGGAGCCGGTGTGCGCGGTGCTCACGGTGGTCAGGCAGTACGCGAACGGCCCGGCCAGCGCCGCCACCACGCCCAGCGCCGCCGTGGCCTGCAGCGCCCGGCGCCCGGCCCGCGCGGCGAACGGCAGCGCGGCCGCGACGAGCAGCCCGCCCACCAGGACCGCCCAGCGCAGCCACGGCAGATAGCCGGTCGCCCGGCCGAGCAGCACGTACGACCAGACCGCCGTCAGGGCGAGCGTGCCGGACAGGGTGAGCGCGGCCGCCTTGCCGCCCCGCTCCTCCCACAGCACGGCCACGCCCATGCCGATCAGCGCGGCCACGAACGGCGCCAGCGCCACCGTGTAGTACTCGTGGAAGATGCCCTGCATGTAGCTGAAGACGGCCGCGGTGATCAGCATCGAGCCGCCCCAGGCCAGGAACGCCGCCCGGGCCGTGCCCTCCAGCGAGTCGGTGGCCCGGCGGGCCCGCCAGGTGATCAGCAGACCGGCCACCAGCAGTACCAGGGCCGCCGGCAGCAGCCAGGCGATCTGCCCGCCGATGTTGCCCGAGAAGAGCCGGTCGATGCCGGTCTCTCCCCAGCCTCCGCCACCGCCTCCGGCGCCGCCCCGGCCGCCGCCGCCCACGCTGCCGGTCTCGTTGCCGTTGATCCGGCCGAGGCCGTTGTAGCCGAGGGTCAGCTCCAGGAAGGAGTTGTTCTGCGAGCCGCCGATGTACGGGCGGGAGGAGGCCGGCCACAGCTCGACAACGGCGACCCACCAGCCGCCGGCCACCAGCATCGCGAGCCCCGCCAGCAGCAACTGACCGAGCCGCTTGCGCAGCCCGGTGGGCCCGCAGACGGCGTACAGGAGGGCCAGCGGCGGCAGGATGACGAAGGCCTGCAGGGTCTTGGTGAGGAAGGCGAAGCCGACCGCCACCCCGGCCCAGACCAGCCACTGGGTGCGGGCCCCGTCGAGGGCGCGCAGCACGCAGTACACGGTGACGGTCAGCAGCAGGGTCAGCAGCGCGTCGGGGTTGTTGAAGCGGAACATCAGCGCGGCGACGGGCGTCAGCGCGAAGACGGCGCCGCTCAGCAGCCCGGCCGCGGGACCGAACTGGCGGCGCACGGCGGCGTACAGCACACCGGTGGTCGCGACGCCCATCAGGGCCTGCGGCACGAGGATCTGCCAGGCGCCGAGCCCGAAGAGCCGGACGGACAGCATCATCGGCCACAGGGCCGCCGGGGGCTTGTCGACGGTGATGGAGTTGCCGGCGTCGGAGGAGCCGAAGAAGAAGGCCTTCCAGCTCTCACTGCCCGCCTGCACGGCGGCGGAGTAGAAGGAGTTGGCGTAGCCGGAGGCGCCGAGGTCCCACAGGAGCAGGGCGGCGGTGGCGATCAGCAGCCCGGCCAGGGCGGGAAGCTCCCAGCGAGGACGGTCGGCCGCCGCGCGGCGGCCGGTGCCGGCGCGGGCCTCGGGGACCGGGAAGAGCGAGGGTGCTGCCGTGGTCATCGAATGTCGTCCTTCACGGGAGTGTCGCGCCGCTCGGGGAAGACCCAGGCGCGGAAGAGCAGGAAGCGCAGCACGGTGGCGGCGAGGTTGGCGGTGATCAGCACGGCCAGTTCGGTGCTGTGCGCGGGATCGGCGGTGGCCGCCCCGAGCGCGGCGAGGGAGCCGCTGGTGAGGGCCAGCCCGATGCCGAACACCACGAGGCCCTGGGCCTGGTGGCGCACGGCCCGGTCCCGGCCGCGCACCCCGAAGGTGAGCCGGCGGTTGGCGGCGGTGTTGGCGAGCGCGGAGAGCAGCAGCGCGGCGCCGTTGGCGAACTGCGGGCCGGTCCCGGCGCGGAAGGCGGAGTACAGGAGCAGGTAGAGCACGGTGGACAGCGCTCCGACGGCGCAGAAGCCGAGCAGCTGGCGGGCGAGTCCGCCCTCCACTCCGGGCAGTGCGGCGCGGTCGCGCGGATCGTCGCCGAAGGGGCGGGCGAGCCGGTCCAGCGGGAGCGCGCCGACCGCCAGTGCCCGGCCCACGCGCCAGACGCCCTTGAGGTCCTCGGTGGCGGTCCGGACGATGTGGACGGTGGAGTCGGGGTCGTCGACCCAGTCCACCGGCACCTCGTGGATCCGCAGCCCGGCCCGTTCGGCGAGCACGAGCAGTTCGGTGTCGAAGAACCAGCCCGTGTCCTCCACCAGCGGCAGCAGCCGCTCGGCGACCTCGCGCCGGATCGCCTTGAATCCGCACTGCGCGTCGCTGAACCGGGCGGCGAGGGAGGACCGCAGGAGGAGGTTGTAGGCCCGCGAGATGAACTCCCGCTTCGCGCCCCGCACCACCCGTGAGGACCGGGCCAGGCGGGTGCCGATGGCGAGGTCGGAGTGGCCGGAGATCAGCGGTGCGACCAGCGGCAGCAGGGCGTTGAGGTCGGTGGAGAGGTCCACGTCCATGTAGGCGAGGACGGGGGCGTCGGAACCGGACCACACCTGGCGCAGGGCCCGGCCCCGGCCCTTTTCCTCCAGTCGGGTGCTGCGTACGCCGTCCAGCGCGGCGGCGAGCCCACGCGCGACCTCAGGGGTGCGGTCGGTGCTCGCGTTGTCGGCGACCGTGATCCGGAAGGGATAGGGGAAGGTCCGGCTGAGGTGCTCGTGCAGTCTGCGCACGCACGGGCCGAGGTCCTTCTCCTCGTTGAAGACAGGGATCACCACGTCGAGGACGGGCTCGCCGGGCACGGGCGCGAGGGGCGCCCGTGCCGGAAGGGCCCCGGGAGAGGTGTCGGTTCGCATGTTCCGACACTCGCGGGGCGCCCTGTCACCGTTGTGTGCTGAGCCTGTGCCCTGCCTGTGAGTCCGTCCGGTCCGGCTGCGCATGCGGCAGCAGGACCTCGAAGCAGGTCCGTCCGGGCTCGCTCCGTACACCGACCCGCCCGCCGTGCGCGGTGACCACGGCCTGGACGATGGCCAGCCCGAGTCCGGTGGAGCCCGCCGCGCGGGAGCGGGAGGCGTCGCCGCGGGCGAAGCGCTCGAAGACGCGGGGGAGCAGGTCGGGTGCGATGCCGGGCCCGTCGTCCTCGATCCGCAGCCGGACGGCGGATGTTTCACGTGAAACATGCGCGGTGACGGTGGTGCCCGGAGGGGTGTGCGTACGGGCATTGGCGAGCAGGTTCACCAGCACCTGCTGGATCCGGGCCGGGTCGGCCCGGATCGGGGCCGGCTCCTCGGGCAGGCTCAGGCGCCAGTGGTGCTCGGGACCCGCGGCCCGGGCGTCGCTGACGGCGTCGACGACGAGCGGGGCCAGGTCGGTGTCGGCGTCGCCGGTGGAAAGCGGGCGGCCCGCATCGAGCCGGGCCAGCAGCAGCAGGTCCTCTACCAGGCCGGTCATCCGGGTGGCCTCGGACTCGATCCGGCCCAGGGCGTGCCGGGTGTCGGGGCCGGGTTCCTCCCGTCCTCGGCGGGTCAGTTCGGCGTAGCCGCGGATGGAGGCCAGCGGGGTGCGCAGCTCGTGGCTGGCGTCGGCGACGAACTGCCGGACCTGCATCTCGCTCTGCTGGCGGGCGGTGAGGGCGGAGGAGACATGGCCCAGCATGCGGTTGAGGGCCGCGCCGACCTGCCCCACTTCGGTACGGGGGTCGGCCTCGGCGTCCGGGACCCGCTCGTGGAGGGCCGGCTCGCCCTTGTGCAGGGGAAGTTCGGAGACCCGGGTGGCGGTGGCGGCCACCCGGCGCAGCGGGCGCAGCGCGACCCCGACCAGGGCCTGCCCGGCGAGGGAGGCCGCGATCAGCCCGGCCAGGGTGACGCACAGCTCCACCCCGACCAGGGCGCGCACGGTGGAGTCGACGTCGCTCAGGGGGAAACCGAGGGCGAGAGTGCCGTCGGGCGCGAGCAGCACCCGGTAGCTGCCGAGACCCGGGAGCTCCGCGTCCACCGGCTCCGGCCTGCCTTCCGCGACCGTCCGGGCGGCCTGGGCCAGGGCTTTGCCCTGGGCCTCTGTCAGCGGCGGGGGCTGGTCGACCGACCATCCCTCGGCGCGGACGTTGCGGGCCGTCCCGAGGACGGTCCCGGCGGGATCGAGCCGGATCCCGGCGGCGTCCAGCGGGCTGCCGGGAGCCATGACGAAGCCGGCGCTGTTCTCCCGGGCCGGCTTCCCGCCGGGCGCCCGGACGGCCATCTTCACGGAAGCCTTCAGCTGCTCGTCGAGCTCGGTGACCAGGTACGAGCGCAGGGCGAAGGTGGTGACGGTCCCGATGGCCGCACCCACCACGGCGATCAGCGCCACCGCCGAGACGACGAGCCGGGTACGCAGCGACCAGGGCCGGCGGCCGCGCGGGCGCCGTTTCGTGCGGAGGGCCACTACTCGGCCGGCTTGATCAGGTAACCGGCGCCGCGCCGGGTGTGGATCATCGGCGGCATACCGAGGCCGCTGTCCAGCTTCCTGCGCAGGTAGGAGATGTAGAGCTCGACCACATTGGCCTGGCCGCCGAAGTCGTAGGACCACACCCGGTCCAGGATCTGCGCCTTGCTCAGCACGCGCCGGGGGTTGCGCATCAGGTAGCGCAGCAGCTCGAACTCGGTGGCGGTCAGGTGGATCTCCCGGCCGCCCCGCACCACCTCGTGGCTGTCCTCGTCCAGCCGCAGATCGCCGACGGTCAGCACCGAACCGCCGCGCGCGGCCTGCGCCGCGCCGGAGCGCCGGACCAGGCCGCGCAGCCGGGCCACGACCTCCTCCAGGCTGAAGGGCTTGGTGACGTAGTCGTCGCCGCCCGCCGTAAGGCCCGCGATCCGGTCCTCCAACGAGTCCTTGGCGGTCAGGAACAGCACGGGCACCTGGGGGATCTCCCGGCGCAGGCGCCCGAGGACGGCCAGGCCGTCCATATCGGGAAGCATGATGTCGAGGACGACCACGTCGGGCCGGAACTCGCGTGCCGCCCGTACCGCGCCCGCCCCGTCGCCGGCGGTGCGGACCTCGCAGCCCTCGTAGCGCAGGGCCATGGACAGCAGCTCGGAGAGCGAGGCCTCGTCGTCGACGACGAGCACCCGGCAGGGGCCGCCGTCGGGCCGCACCAGGGCCATGGGGTGGTGGGTGGACGTGGACGCATGGGAGGTGGTCGTCGCAGTCATACCGAACACGCTGTCCCGTGCCTCTGAGAGCGTTCTTGTGCCTTCCTGTGAATTTCCTGAGAAAGGAGATCCGGGAAGGAAGGCAGGGCGCCGGGGCCGGGAGCCGGAGCAGGGCGCAGGGGCGTCAGCCGTCGAGGCGGAACAGCCGGGCGCCGTTGTCGTGGCAGACCGCCCGCAGCCAGTCGTCGCCGAGGCCGAGCCGTTCGAGCGCGGCGAGCTGGTGCTCGTAGGGGTAGGGGATGTTCGGGAAGTCGGTTCCGAGGAGGATCCGGTCGCCGAGGTCCGCGAGGCGTCCGAGATCCCCGGGCGGGAAGCCGCACATCTGCTCGGAGAAGTCGGTGAAGGCCATGGTGGTGTCGAGGCGCACCTCGGCGTACCGGTCGGCGAGGTCGAGGAAGTCGGTGTACTCGGGCATGCCCATGTGGGCGATGACCAGCGGCAGCCTCGGGTGGCGGGCCAGCAGCCGGGCGACCGGCTCGGGTCCGGTGTGCTTGCCAGGGACGGGACCGGAGGCGCAGTGGATCACGATCGGGAGGCCGGCCTCGGCGAGCAGCCCCCAGACGGGGTCGAGCCGGTCGTCGTTCGGGTCGTAGCCGCCGACCTGGAGGTGCGACTTGAAGATCCGGGCTCCGGACTCGACGGCCTGGCGGACATACGCGCTCACGCCCTCCTCCGGGAAGAACGTCGCGGTGTGCAGGCAGTCGGGGGTACGGGCGGCGAAATCGGCGGACCAGGCGTTGAGCCAGGCGGCCATCGCCGGCTTGTGCGGGTAGAGCATGGCGGTGAAGGCCCGGACCCCGAACTCCCGCAGGAGCGCGACGCGCTGCTCCTCCTCGTGCCGGTAGGTGATGGGCCACTCGACGCCGGTCAGCGGGCCGACCGCGTCGAAGTAGTCCCACACCTTGTCCAGGACCCGCTCGGGCATGAAGTGGGTGTGGACGTCGACCAGTCCGGGCAGCCCGAGCCGCTCCCGGAAGGCGCGGACCGCCTCAGCCGTTGCGGACAAAGCCGTGGCTCCGCTCGACGGTCGCGACGTGCAGGGTGTAGCTCTCGTACCAGTCGGAGCGGCCCTGCTTCATGGCCGACTGGTGCTCCAGGTCCTCCCGCCACACGGCGAGGGACTCGTGGTCGCGGAAGTAGGCGACGGTGATGCCGAGGCCTCCGGGGGTACGCGCGGACTCGTATCCGAGGTATCCCGGGTTCGTCCGGACGATCTCCTTCATCCGTGCGAGGACCTCGGGGTATCCGCTGTCGTCATCGGTGCGGATGTTGCTGAAAACGGCCATGACATAGGGCGGTTCGAAGGCCGGTACCGGCTGAGTGGTCATGTCCGACACCCTCGGCGGAGCGCCCCTGGCATGTCCACCGGAATCGGCCCCGGAAGGCCAAAGGGATCCAAGTTTTGACCATGGCCGCCACGATCCGAGCCGCGGTCCACCGGTGTCAGAACAGCCCGCCCTGCTCGGCGGGAGCGGAGGAGGGGGACGGGATCTGCGCCGTCGGGACCGAGGTCACGGCCTCGTTCCCCGGAGCGGTGAGCTCCCAGCCCGCCAGCAGCCGGGTGTCCACCACCAGTCCGTCCGCGAGGTGCAGATCGGGACCGGCCGCGCCCGCCAGCCGGCCCACGACGGACCCGCCGGACACCATCTCGGTGAGCACCCGCGCCGGCCCGGGCAGGTCCGGCAGGGCGTCCAGCCCGAACGCCCCGGCATGGTCGGCCACTTCGCACTCCACCCGCTCCAGTGACTCCGGCCATCCGGCCAGCGCCGCCGCCCGTGCGTGCAGCTCGGCGACCTCCCGGGCCCGGTCGGGCGCGGCCGGCAGGTGGGCCCGTACGCCGCGCTTACGGGCGTACGCGATCCGGTCGGGCACCCCGAGCGCCGCCCGCAGCAGTTCCTCGGTGCGCCGGGTGGCCATCAGCGGACCGCGGCCGAGCCAGGCCCATGCCACCGCTCCCTGCTCCAGCAGCCGGGCCGGGCCGCGCTCCTCGGCGGTGATCCCGACCTTGACCATGCCGGGACCGAACCAGGCCAGGTAGACCCGGTAGGTGCGCGGATCGGCGGCGTTGGTGTCGGCCGCCACGGAGAACGACCGGTCGAGGCGGGCGCACTCGGGGCACTGCGCGTTCCCGGCGCGGCCCGGCACGGTGTCCGCGGTGGGGCAGGGCGTCCGCTTCCCGGCCCGCCACACACCGAGGCAGTGCCGCTCCCCGCGTGCGGTGAAGGCGATCCGCTGCCCGTACGCGAGCTCGCTCACCCGCTCGCCGCGGCCCTCCCCGTACCACCCGATGGCGGGGCGGCCGTCCTTCCACCGGATTCCGGTGCACCACCAGGTCACAGCGGGAGCGGCCGCTCGAAGAAGGTGTCCAGGACGACGGTGGCGTGCGTACCGCTGACGCCGTCGATGGCGTAGAGGCGGCGCAGCACGTCCTGCAGCTGTTCGGTCGAGGCCGTACGCACCTTGACCAGCACGGACGCACTGCCCGCGATGATGTGCGCCTCCTGGATCTCGGGGATCGCGGCGAAGTCGGCACCGGACTCGCCCATCCAGGCGTTGGAGTCGACCATCACGTAGGCCAGGACTCCGCTGCCGACGGCCGCCGGGTCGACGTCGACGGTGGTCCGCCGGATCACCCCGCGCTCGCGCAGTTTCCGTACCCGCTCATGGGTGGCCCCCGCCGAGAGTCCGACGGCCGTACCGAGAGCGGCGTACGACTGGCCGGCGTCCTGCTGCAGGCGCAGGACGAGCGCACGGTCGATGTCGTCCACGCAATCTTCCTCTCATGGGCCTGTCGACCCTTGCGAAGACGGTACCTGATCCTGCAATCTCACCATCAGACCGAACAAGATTCGGCGTGACTCTTCCAGGGGGAATCATGTCTGCCATAGCCGACCTCACCTTGTACGAGATTCTGGACGAGCGCTTCCGGATCGGCCGCTGCGCCAACGGCGACGCCCGGCTGGACCGGCTCTACGACGACTGCCGCTGGGCGGAGGGCCCGCTCTACCTGCCCGCCTGGCGGCAACTGGTGTGGAGCGACATCCCCAACGACCGGATGCTGCGCTGGGACGAGGCGACCGGCGCCGTCTCCGTCTTCCGCTCCCCGGCCGGCCACTCCAACGGCAACACCCTGGACCGCGAAGGCCGCCTGATCACCTGTGAACAGGGCAACCGGCGCGTCACCCGCACTGAACCGGACGGCAGCCTCACCGTCATCGCCGACCGCTTCGACGGCAAGCGGCTCAACAGCCCGAACGACGCGGTCGTCCGCTCGGACGGCTCCATCTGGTTCTCCGACCCGGACTTCGGCATCACCAGCGACTACGAGGGCCATCGCGCACCCAGCGAGATCGGCGCCTGCAACCTCTACCGGGCCGACCCCTCGACCGGCGAGGTCCGGACGGTCGCCGACGGCTTCCTCGGCCCCAACGGCCTGGTCTTCTCCCCCGACGAGAGCGAGCTGTACGCCGCGGACACCCGGGCCGGCCACATCCGCGCCTTCAAGGTCACCGACGACGGCACCCTCACCGACGACCGCGTCTTCACCACCTGCCCCGGGGTCGACAACATCCGCTTCGACGACGAAGGCCGGCTGTGGGCGGCCGCGATGGAGAACGGCGTCCAGTGCTACGCCGCGGACGGCACCCTGATCGGCCGCCTCCGCGTCCCCGAACCGGTCTCGAACATCGCCTTCGGCGGCGCCAAGAACAACCGCCTCTTCATCACCGCCACCACCTCCCTCTACTCCCTGGTGATGTCGGTGACCGGCCTGCCCCGGGTCCTCTGAGGGCCCAGCCGCCGCCTACCGGGCGACGAACTGGGTCAGGATCGCCTGCACCTCGTAGATGTCGACGCCCTTGGTGAAGGTCTTCTCGATCGGCGCCGGGCTGCCGGATATCCATATCTTGAGCTCGGCGTCGAGATCGAAGTGCCCGGCGGTCTCGACGGAGAAGTGCGTGATGCTCCGGTACGGGATGGAGTGGTACTCCACCTTCTTCCCCGTGAGCCCCTGCTTGTCGACGAGCACCAGCCGCCGGTCGGTGAACAGGATCGTGTCCCGGATCAGCAGGTACGCGGCATGCACCTGCTCCCCCTGCCCCAGCAGCCGCGCGTAGTCCCGCTGCGCCGACACAGGGTCGACGGTGTGCGCGTTCCCGAACAGTCCCATGAGTGCCCCCGTTTTCCAGCTCCGGATTTCCGGATTCGGACGATCTCCAGAAACCGTACCGAGGCCGGCCACTCGTCCACGTCCCCCGCCAGAGCCATCTCAGCCCTGACATCCTCCGGGGGACCCCGTCCCCATCAAGGAGGAGACGGCGGGCCGTCAGGACATACGACAGAAGCCCCCAGGATTTCTCCTGGGGGCTTCTGCTCTGCTGTGCACTCGGCAGGATTCGAACCTGCAACCTTCTGATCCGTAGGCGCGTGCGCCCGTGCTGACAGAGACTGTGCCGCTGATGGCGTTGGCGTTCCAGCCTTCGACCGCCCTGGCAACGAGCATCACATCGGCCAGACGGGAAGATGCGGTGACAGACGCAGCGACGCCGGGCTTCCCTGATGGCCCGTTTGACCCGTGCTCAGTGATGACCATGGCTCACCCACGGCTCAAACCCGTGTCGCATGGGATGGGAGCCGCGAAATGGCGAACCTGTGCAACTCCAAGCATGCTGGAAACAGGAACAGAGGAGGAAAGCCATGGGCACCCAGGACTATGAGGAGCTTCCCTTCGATCGAGAAGCCACACCAGAGGAAGCATCCGAGTACAAGAGAAGGACCGCAGAAGACAGTTCAGATAAGCAATGGCACTGGAATGGGAACGCTGGAAGCCCGGAGTCGTGCGCAACATTGGCGAATCAGCCTCCAGCACAAGGCCCAGGCGAAGTGATGTTCACACTTGACACGAGGACCGGCTCATTCCCCCTATGGCTCTACTACTAACGATCGCGCTGAGCAGGTGAGGTCAACCTCTCCCGCCTGAGCCATTGAGGGACCGTCAGAGCGGAGCCACGTCCACGGCTGTCTGCTGGTGTGCGCGGACGTTGATGTCAGCGACTGATGTCAGACCGTCCGGATAGATGTCGGCGCGGTCGTCTTGTCCGTGAGGCCATGGCCCGCATCGAGCCGTGCCGGACGCTGAGCAAGCCACCCCGAGACGCGAGGCCCGCCGTTCACCGCCCCACCTTCCGTGACAGTGCGGACGTGTTCAAAGCCGTGGCGCAGGTAATAGCGCTGTAGGTCCGCGTTCGTCGTCCACGCATCAAGACGGAGCCATGACGCGGCGGAACGATACGCCCGGTCGCCGGCCCAATCGAGCAGCCGCCCGCCGAGGTCGAGTCCCGCATGCGTCCTAGCAACCGTCAGTTTGTTCACGAACATCGACGACTCGGCGAGCTCCTCGCCTGACCACAATCCGGCCTCAGCATCATGCGTCAGCGTGATCGTCGCGGCGGTGACATCCCCATCACGGACCATGAAGACTGTCTCGGCCTCGATGGTGGCCAGCAGCCGGTCCGCCGGGTACGGGCGGCGCCACTGGTCGGAGCCAAGCTCACTCAGCCAGGCTGCTGCCTCCTCACGGAAGGCGAGCAGCTTGGCCACGTCGGCGGGTGTCGCACTCTCGATGATCACGTCGGCTCGTTCTCGGGTCGGGCGGACAGGTCACCGATCTCGTAGTTCATCCGGTTGAGGTCGCCCCGGAAGGTAGTGATCGTGCACCGGATGGGCCGCTCGTCCGAGTAGCCCGTACGGGTCCAGAGCAGCACCGGAATGCCGGCTCCTATGTCCAGGAGGCGGGCTTCATCCGGCGTCGGCATCCGAGTGGCGATCTCGTCAAAGTACCCGATCTGCTCGATGCCGGCAGCAGCGAGATACCGCGTCGTCCCCTCCGCGATATCGCCCGGCTCGGCGAGCCGGGGCGCCTCCTTGGCCAGCCAATCCGGGTAGTACGTCGCCTGCGTTGACCACGGCACGTCATCCACGAACCGATGACAGAAGCGGAGAACCGTGGTCGAGCCGCCATCCACGGTCAGTCGCTCGGCGACGTACGAAGTGGCCGGCGTCATCTCAACCCGAAACGTCTGGCTCGGTCGGCGTCCGGCGTTGGTGACGTCCGTGTTGTAGGCGTCGCCGTTCTGCTCGAAGGTCAGGTTCTCGAAGCGCGACGCGTTCAACTCGAACACCTCGTGCTTGCGAACCTCATACCCAAGCCCTTGGCTGGACGAGATCAACCCTTCGCTGACCAGTTGGTTCAGCCCCGACCGCACGGTGTTCCGCGACGCGTCGAAGCGGACTGAGAGTTCACTCTCAGATGGCAGGCGAGATCCCGGCGGGTAGACGCCGTTGTCGATCTCCCGACGGAGCGCGTCGGCAACCTGCCGGTACTTCGGCTGCTTGTTCATCTGCCCATCATGACGCACTCGCTCAACTTGTTGGTACATGTGGGCCCCAATCCCTTGACGACTCACTGTCCGTGGGTGCAACATCACTGCATCAGCTTGTACCAACAAGTTGAGCAAGAGGCGCAGCAGGATCAAGTGTGCCCCTGGCCTGAGCCAACGCAGTGCAGCCCCCGGCGTTCCCGCGCCGAGGGCTGCTGAGTCCCGTTCCTCTGTTGAAGGAGCAAGACCCATGAAGTCCATCGCCGCACTTCAGGACCTTGTTACCCCGTGGTCCGACGGCTTGGAGCCGTCGGATGCGGAGCTGGAGGCGATCGAGCGCGAGATGCCCCTCATCGAGGCGCGGGTCGCGTTGCTCGACGCGCAGATCGCCGTTCTGGACCGGGTGCCGTCCGAGCTGGACGAGCAGCGGATCCGCCGGGCCCGTCGGCGGATGCTCGCCATCCGCCGGGACCTGACCAACCAGGCCGCCGCCGCTGTGGGCATGCCGGGCGGTGCTGCATGAGCACTCCGATGCCCCTCTCGGCCATGGCCGCGCCGCTGATGGCGCTGCGCATCTTCGAGGACCGCTACCGGCACCTTCCGGTGCCGAGTGTGTCGATCTCCAAGGTCTGCCCCGACGTGCTGGAGCTCGCCTTCCACGATGACCTGGACGGGTTCGAGACGTGGTGTGTGGCTCTGGGGATCCCGTCCCGGAAGGTGTCTCACGGTGTTCAGGAGGGTGGCCGCACTCTCGTCTTGAGGGCCGAGACCACCTACTCCGGCGGGCGCGTGCAGCTGATCGGCTTCGCCAAGATCCTCATCTCCGACGGGGAGCGTTCACGGGCGGAGGGCGGATCGTGAACCGTGTTCAGATCCGTTCATCCGAGCGTGCCCTGTCGGTCGGAACGTGGCTGATCGTCGGCGGGGCCATGCTCTACTCCGTCCTCACCGTCACCCCCCTCATGGCCGCCCACACGCCGGCTGAGTGGCAGTGGACGGCCCCGATCCTGCCCCTCGTCGTCGACGCGGCGGTGGTCATCGTGGTCCGCCTCGACTCCGTCCTGGCCCGTCTCAGCGGGCACGGCGGGGCCTGGCCGGTGGCGCTGCGGTGGATGACCGGAACCATGACCCTCGCCCTGAACATCGGCGTATCCGCACTGGCCGGAGACCTCGTCGGGGTCGCCGTGCACTCCGTCGCCCCACTCCTCCTGATCGTCACCGCGGAAGCAGGACTCGCCTACCGGCGGGCCCTGACCACGGCCATCCTGGCCGTGGAAGCCCGCAAGCGGGCCGAGCAGGACGTCCGGGAACGGGCGGCGGCGGAGCGGGAGGAGAACCGGCTCCGGGCCGCCCGTGAACAACGTGACCACGAGGCCCGTCTGGCCCGCGAGGAAGCCGACCGGCAGGACCGGATCCGGCGCGAGGAATCCGAGCGGGCCGAGGCTGCCGACCGGGCGGAGCGGGAAGCGGCTGAACGCCGTGAACACGAGCGTGAACAGGCCGAGGCCGAACGTGAACGCCTGGAGCGTCAAGCCGCGCAGCAGCGCGAGCTGGAGGCCCAGGAGCAGGCCGAGCGTGAGCGCCGTGAACGGGTCCGTGAACAGGAGCGGATGGAGCGTGAACGCGCCGCCCTCCTCGCCGCCGGACCTCCGCCGGCCAAGCTGCCCGAGGAGCAGGCACGCGCCACCGTGGCCGCCGCGTTCGCGGCCGGGGTGCCGGTCCGGGTCGCCGCGGAACTGTCCGGCTGGTCGGTCGGCTGGGCCTCCGCCCGCTACCAGGAACACCGCGACGGCAACGCCGCCACCGCTCCGGCCCTCGGCCGATGAGCACCCTGCCGGTCTACCAGTGGCGCCTCGCGCCTGAGGGTCTGGCCACCCGTCGTCAGCTCCGCGCTGCCGGGCTCCGGCCCGGCGGCCAGGACGTTGTAGCCCAGCTGGAGCGGCCCCGCCGGCGGCGGGGCCCGCTGGTCGCCTACCTGTACCGGATCGACCTCGCGAAGCCGGTCCGGCCGATGACCCCGAACCGGTGGGCGGCGCTCGCCAAGGCGGACGCGGCCCGCCGCCGGTGCCCGGTCTGCCGCGATCACCTCCCGTACGTGATCCCGGCCTCGCTCGGCATGTGCGTGGCCTGCCACGACTTCCCTGAACAGCGCGCCGCCCGAACCCTCTCTGCTGCCTGAAGGAGTTCTGCTGTGTCTCGCCGTACCCGCACACACACCGCGAAGGGCGCCGCGCCCACCGTTCACATCCCCCGCCAGCGCGGACACCGCCAGGGGCCGCAGATCATCGTGGTCGTCTCCGACGACCCCACCCTGACCCAGCGGGCCGCCGCCGCGTCCGGCCGCTGGGTGTGGAAGCACCGCCGGACCTGGGCCCCGACCGGCCTCGCGATCCTGCTGCTGCCCGTCACGGGCATCGTCCACCTGATCACCCCGTGGGCCGCGCTCGCAGCGGCCCCGGCCGCCGCCATCCCGCTGGCGATCCAGGGCTGGAAGGCCAAGAGCCGCCCGGCCGGCACACCCGCCGAACGCGCCCGCCGCACCTCCCTGGCGGTCCTCGCACTGGCCTCTCTGACCTGGCTCGCCCTGGCCCTGTGGGTCGGGCCCGCCGAACCGGTCCTGATGGGCCTGTGGTCGCTGATCACCCTCCACGCCCAGATCACGTGGCTGTTCGCCCGCCTGCGCTCCACCCTCACCGCTAAGGGGACCCGCTGATGTCGAACAACACCTGGATGCCCAACAACGGCACCCCCGGCCCCCGCCGTCCCCAGAACGGCAGCGGCGGCCAGCAGCAGGGCGGATGGCAGCAGGGTCCGTGGCAGCAGCCGGGCCCGGCCGGCGCCCCCGGCAGCAAGTCGCGGTCGCGGACGACGAACCGCAGCAAGTCACGGGAGTACCACTTCCACATCAGCGACCCGGGCGTGCAGAGCGGTGGCGGGGGCCCGCGGAACAGCCGCGGCCAGCAGGGCGGCGGGCAGGGTCAGCGGGGCGGGCGGATGCACTCCCCGTTGGGTGACCCGGAGTTCTTCTCCAACGTGGACATCCGCAACTACTGCGAGGGCGGCCGCGGGCTGTTCCTGCAGATGTCGTTCGAGCTGGCCAACGCCGCCGAGATGCTCAACGCCGTCCTCAAGGAGATCCCGGACCCCGAGGGCCGCCCGTTCGGCTCCCGGGCCCGGGCCCGGCGGGTGTCACGGCGGATGAAGAAGGCCGCCGAAGACGCCCTCGGCACCGCAAAGAACCTCGCCGCCACCTACGCCGCGTTCCAGCGGGAGTTCGACCCCCAGCTCGCCCCGCACGCCCGCCCGCGCCAGGGCCGCCGCTTCGACTTCAACGGCTAACCGACACCTGATCGCAGGGAGGTCAGAACATGCCCCGAACCACCACGGCCGACGACACCCGGCAGCAGTACGACGCCCACGGCGAGGGCGGCGGGATCGGCGAGTACCTGCTCCACCGCGCAAAGCCCCACCTGCCGCCGTGGCTCGCCGGTACCGGTGCGGGCCTGGCCTCACTGCCCGCCCACTACTTCTGGTCCGGCGAGCCCGGCGTGACCGCCGGCCTCACCCTCGCCTCCGTCGCCCTCACCGGCCTGACCTGGTGGGCGGGCAAGTCGACCACCCAGCAGCGCCGCCTGCACTCCGCCGTCACCGTCGCCGCCGCATCCACCTGGTTCACCGCCGCGGCGATCGCCGGACCCGGAGCGGGGCCGCTGGGAGAGCTGTACTTCATCGGCGCCCCCGCCCTCGCCTTGTCATGGAACATCCGCCAGATCCTTCGCAAGAACGTCGAAGGCACCACCGCCGGCACGGACGGCGGATTCCTGGAGAAGGTCGGCCTGGCCAAGACCCAGGTCCTCCGCACGGAAGTCGGACCGAACAAGGCCTCCTTCGACTTGCAGCTGCCGCGCGGCGAACTGACTCCGGACGACGTCAGCAAGAACCTGACCCGCATCGCGGGCGCGCTGGACGTGCCGAAGACTGCGATCCGGATCCAGGAGAACCCGGACTCAGCGTCCAGGGTGATGCTGACCGTGGTCCCGCTGGACCTGCTGAAGAACACGGTGCCCTGCCCCGGCCCCAGCGCCCCCGGGGAGTCGATCAGCTACCCCGTCGTCGTCGGGATCTACGAGGACGGGACGCCGGCGGTCATGTGGTTCCCGGGCGACCCGGATGAGGCCCGCAACGCCATGATGCTCCTGCTCATGGGCATGACCGGCTCGGGCAAGTCCGAGGGCGGGCTGACCGCGCTCGCGGAGATCCTGACCCGGCGGGACGTGATCGTGTGGGCGTCGGACCCGTCCAAGGCAGAGCAGACCCTCGGCCCGCTCCTGCCCGCGATCGACTGGGCCGCCCTCGACATGCCCTCCACCAAATCCATGATCAAAGCCCTCACCGCGGTCATCCCCGCGAGGACGGCGTGGCTGGCTAAGTACGGCTACAAGCAATGGGTCCCCGCCTGCGCCGCGCCCCAGACCGACGGCTCCCCTGGCATGCCCTACCTCGTCGCCTGGTTCGAGGAAGCCGCGAAGACGATCCGTGAGACCGACGACGACGTGTTCACCGGCCTCGCCCAGGAAGCCCGCTCCGCCGGCGTCTCCATCGTCCTGTCCATGCAGCGGGCCTCAGGCAACCAGGTCTCCACCGACACCCGCGGCTCCCTCGGCTCCTCCTGGTGCCACGGCGTCCGCACCGAGCAGGACGCCCGCTTCGCCCTCGACGACGACGTCCTCGACGCCGGCGCCGCCCCGCACGTGTGGAAGGACAAGAAGCCCGGCTACTCCTACCTCGTCGCCAACGGCGTCCCCAACCACGCGTGGGCCACCCCCATGCGGGACTACCTGTGCAGCGTCGACTACCTCAACTGGGTCACCGTCACCTTCGACGGCACCCGCGCCGCGATCGACCCGGTCACCGCCGGAGCGGCCGCCCGCTCCGCCGACCGGGCGTTCACCGGCCGCACCCGCTACCCGCTGCCTGGCAACACCGACCAGCCGGAGAACACCATGCCCAACGGCTACGGCCCGGACGAGGACGAGGAGGACGGCTACTACCCCGGCGAGGACGACTACGACCGGGAGGTCGATGAGGAGGACGACTACGTGGAGGGGGAGTCCATCGACGCGGAGCAGGAACTCCCCCCAGTTGAGCAGGTCGTCCAGTTCGCGGCCCGGCCGCCGGCTGACGAACCGCGTCCGAAGATCAGCACCGCCGAGGCCCGCGCGGCGATGGAGGAAGTCCTCGACGAGTTCGAGGACGAGGGCCGGGACGTGGTCGGCCCGGCGGACTTCATGGCCTACTGCGACCGCTACGGCCGCGGCCGTTCCTGGGTCTCCGGACAGGTCGCCCAGTTCGTCATGGCCGGCCGTCTCGCCGAGACCAGCGAGGTCGGCCGCTACCGGATCGTCCCGTACCAGGCAGCGGCCTGACGCGTCAGACGGTGTCTGACACCCCTGCCAGGCCAGCAGCCCCAAACACAGGTCATACGTGCGCGCGAGGGGTGTCAGACGGGTGTCTGACGCGTCAGACACCCCCACCAGACACCCGCCCTGACACCCCAGACATCCCGCCCAGACAGGGCCCCAGCCACCCCGGCCCGGGCCCTGCCGGCCTTCCCCTGGAGTCCGCCATGACCTACGAACCCGCCCACCCGACCACCCCGGCGCCGCTCCGGTACGGAGACGCGATCCTCTACCCGCCCGCCGTCCCCGAACCGCGGATGCTGCCCGCCGAGATACCGCCCGGCGTCCAGTACGTCACCCTCCCCGACGGCACCCACACCCTCGCCTACACCGCCCAGCCGGAGGCACCGGCCGCGCAGCCGGTCCCCGCGTGGGCCAAGACCACCGCGCTCCTCGCCCCGACTGTCGGCGGAGGCATCGCGGCCGCCTCCGCCGGCCTCGCCTACGCCGCACCGGGACTGATCGCCCTGACCGAAGCCCTCTGGGCCGCCGTCGCCCTCATCGCCGCCGGAGCAGTCGTCGCCGTAGCCCGGCCCCGCCGGACCACCGCCCGGCCGACCACGCACATCACCCAGCACATCAGCGCGTCCGGGATGTTCGGCCGCGCCAACGGCACCGTCAACCACCGCTGAACGCCGAAGGCGGCCCCCTCACGCCAATGACCGGGGCCGCCCTCATCCAGCACCTACTGGAGGTATCCAGCATGACCCACCCCACCGACATCCCGCGAGAGCACCGGCCCCTGTTACTGGACGCGTACTGCTGCCAGGGCGGCGCCGGCATGGGCTACCACCGCGCCGGATTCGACGTGACCGGCGTCGACAAGAACGCACAGACCCGCTACCCGCTCGGCTTCCACCAGTCCGACGCCATCGACTACATCGCGAAGTTCGGCGCCGGCTTCGCCTTCATCCACGCCTCCCCGCCCTGCCAGCACGACACCGACTGCCAGCGAATCCAGGGCAACAGCCACCCCGACCTGATCGGCCCCACCCGCTACGCGCTCAACGCCACGGGGCGGCCGTGGGTCATGGAGAACGTCCGCGGCGCAGCCCACAAGCTCCGTCAGCCGGTCATGCTCTGCGGCGCCATGTTCGGCCTGCGCACCTACCGGCACCGGTACTTCGAGACCGGCGGCGGCTTCACCCTCCCCCAGCTCCCGCACCCTGCCCACACCGTCCCGCAGGCCAAGATGGGCCGCCCCGTCCCCGACGGCTGGTACGGCCAGTTCGTCGGGAACTTCTCCGGCGTCGACCTGGCCCGCCAGGTCATGGAAGTGCCGTGGATGAACCGGGACGGGATCCGCGAATGCATCCCGCCCGCCTACACCCACTGGATCGGCGCCCACGCCCTGACCCACCTCGCCGCCCTCACCCCGGCAGCGGCCGCATGAACGACGTGCTGCACGCGGCCCGCGATATTGCCGCCCGGGGCTGGCCGGTCTTCCCGCTCCGCCCCGGGGCCAAGAACCCTGCCCTGCACCGCCAGGACCGCTGCCCCCACACCGGCGTATGCGGCGACGGGCACGTGAAGTGGGAGCAGCGTGCCACCACCGACGAGGCGCTCATCGTCCGGTGCTGGAGCCACAAGCCGTACAACATCGGCCTGGCCACCGGCCCCGCCGGGCTGATCGTGATCGACCTCGACATGCCCAAGCCCGACAGCAGTCAGGACGCGCCTGGCGGCGCGGAGAACCTGCTGGCGCTCTGCGAGCGCGCCGGGCAGACCGTCCCGGCCACCCTCACCGTGCGGACTCCCTCCGGCGGCACCCACCTGTACTTCACCACCCCCGACGGAATCCGCCTCGGGAACACCGCAGGCAGACTCGCCCCGCTCATCGACACCCGCGCCCACGGCGGATACGTCGTCGCCCCCGGCAGCACCACAGCGGCCGGTGCCTACCAGGTCACCGACGACTCACCCGTCGCCGCACTCCCCGCCTGGCTCCTGGCCCTCCTCCAGCCCCCGACACCACGCCCGCTCTGCCTCCGGATGCCCGGAGCGGTCCGCAGCGGCACCGCGGCCCGCGCAGCACTGGACGCCGAGTGCGACCTCGTCCGCAGTGCGCCCGCGAAGCAGGCGAACAACACGCTCAACCGCAGCGCCTTCAAGGTGGGGCGCTTCGTCGCATGGGGCGACCTCCCCCGCGACGAGGTCGAGGAGGCCTTCCAAGCGGCAGGGGAAGAGCGCGGACTCACCGTGGCCGAGTGCCGCGCCACGATCCGCAGCGCCCTCGACAGCTCCGCCCGCACGGTCCGCGCCCGGAAGACCGCATGACCACCCAACCCCATCCCCCCTTGGAAGGCCCCACCCCCACCCCTCCCGGGATCCGCCCCGCCGAACCAGCCCCCGCCCCCGACGGCCGTAGCGCGCCGAAGGTCGTCGCCGAAGGCGTCCCTTCATCTGTTCGCCCTGACCCCCACGCCGACGACGGACGCCGGCCCGTCGCCTGGCTCCACATCGTCACTCCTGGTCGCGGCGTCACCCCGTCCGTCCGGTCGTGGTGCCAGTGCGGCCGGGACCTCTTCGCCGCAGGCCAGCAACGCGCGCTCGCACTGATCACCGACCACAACCATCACCGCACCACCTGCCCCCTGCTCGTATCCCAGGAAGGGAAGGCCGCCTGATGAGCGACCACAAGCCCCAGGCCGCACCCATCGACGGAGCCGCTCTGTTCGACGAGGTGGAGGCCTTCCACCGCCGCTTCAACGTCTTCCCCAGGCAAGCGGCCTACGTCGCAGTCACCC
Organism: Streptomyces sp. NPDC001549; assembly: GCF_042894025.1. Taxonomy (NCBI): domain Bacteria; kingdom Bacillati; phylum Actinomycetota; class Actinomycetes; order Kitasatosporales; family Streptomycetaceae; genus Streptomyces; species Streptomyces sp. NPDC001549. The sequence continues at coordinate 135,672 of NZ_JBIAVJ010000021.1, read as the reverse complement.
TGTGGGACGCACACGCCCACCTCATCGACGCTTTCGACGGGACCGCCCGCATTGCGTTCCTGTCCCCGGAGCCGGGGTCGGGGAAGTCACGCGCACTGGAGATCATCGAGACCTTGACTCCGCGAGCCGCGACTACGGTCAACGCGTCCCCGAACGCGCTCTTCCGCCTGGTCGACGCGCCTGAAGGACCCCCGACGCTCCTCTTCGACGAGATTGACACCGTGTTCGGCCCCAAGGCCGGGGACAACGAACCCGTCCGCGGGTTCCTGAACTCCGGTTACCGCCGGGGCGGCAACTCCCTGCGCTGCGTCGGTGACGGAGCCAACCAGACCGCCGGGTGGTTCTCCTCGTTCTGCGCGGTCGCCATGGCCGGGCTCGGCTCCCTCCCCGACACGATCCTGTCCCGCTCGGTCATCATCCGCATGCGCAAGCGCGCCCCGAACGAGACCTGCGAGTCCTACCGTCGGCGCCAGCACGAGAAGCAGGGCCACGCCCTGCGCGACCGCCTCGCCCAGTGGGCCGACACCGTCCGCGACCAGGTCTCCGAAGCCTGGCCCGAGATGCCCGAAGGGGTCACCGACCGGCCCGCCGACGTGTGGGAGCCTCTCCTCGCCGTCGCCGACGCCGCCGGCGGCGACTGGCCCGAGCGGGCCCGCGCCGCCTGTGTAGAACTGATCAACGCCGCCCACGACAACGAGGAAGCGTCCCTCGGTATCCGGCTGCTGACCGACCTGCGGGACAAGGTGTTCTCCGGAGCAGACCGCATGCCCACCGCCGTGATCCTCGAATGCCTCCTCGCCCTGGACGACTCCCCGTGGGCCGATCTCGACGACAAGCCGATCACCTCCCGGACCCTGGCCAAGATGCTCAGCCAGTACGTCACCCCGGCGAACAAGCCCATCAAGCCCCGAACCTTCCGCCTGCCCTCCGGCACGCCCAAGGGCTACTTCGCCGAAGACCTCTCCGACGCGTGGACCCGCTACTGCCCCCTCCCCCCGCTCAGGTCCGCAACATCCAAAACATCCGCAACATTGCAGGTCACAGGGGGTGAATCTGTTGCGGATACCCCCACCGACATCCGCAACACGCCCCCGGAAACCGCCACACTCCCGCTCCACATCGCCGGCTGACCAGCACCACCCCGCGGGCGCCGCCACCCCGCGTGTGGCGGCGCCCATCCGCAACAAATCCGCGACCCGCAACAAACACACGCCGCTGACCAGGCATGTTGCGGTGTTGCGGCTGTTGCGGATCCCCAGCGAGCTAAGGGCCATTCCCGATCCCTGGAGGCTGCGTGTCCACCGCCCTTCCGCCCACCCATGAAGTCGTCACCGTTCCCGAGGTCATGCATGCCCTGCGACTCAGCCGCAGCAAGGTCTACGACCTGATCCGCTCAGGTGCGCTGCCCAGCTACACCGAGGGGCGTGCACGGCGCGTTCCGCTTGAGTCACTCCACACGTACCTGCGCAACAAGCTTGAGGAGGCCGCCTGATGGCCAAGAGGCGCGCCAACGGAGAAGGCACCATCACAAAGCGCAAGGACGGCCGCTATCAGGCTGCTGCCTACGTGTACCGGCCGGACGGCACTCGGGTCCGGAAGTTCGTCTACGGCAAGACCCGCGAGGAGGTGAGCGACAAGCTCATCGAGCTGCAAGACAAGACACGCCAGGGCATCCCGGCCGCGACGTCGTCGATGGCCTTCGGGGAGTACCTGACGTACTGGCTCGCCGCCATCGCGCCGAACCGGCTCAAGCCCGCGACGCTCAGCAGCTACGAGGGGCTGTCTCGCCTCTACATCCGTCCCGCGCTCGGTACGAAGCGGCTCAACCGGCTGTCGCCCACCGACGTCCGACGGTTCCTCGCCGACTTCAAAGCGGGGTGTCTCTGCTGCATGCGTGGAGCCGATGCCGCGCGCGCCAAGGAGGACCGGACCTGTTGCGCGGTGGGTCGGTGCTGTGCCCGCCGGCCGTCAGCTCGAACGGTCCAGTACCTGCACGCCGTGCTCCGCTCGGCACTCCAGCAGGCAGTGCGTGAAGAACTCGTGGCGCGCAACGTCGCCCGGATCGTGGAGACACCCACCGTGAAGCGAGACGAAGTGCACCCCCTGGACGCGGCAGAAGTGCGGATGCTCCTGAAGACCGCCCGGCCTCACCGCCTGTACGCGCTGTGGCTCCTGCTGATCTCGACCGGGCTGCGGCGCGGAGAAGTCCTGGCACTCACGTGGTCGGACGTCGACCTGGTGGGCGGACAGCTCAGGGTCCGACGCAACCTCCAGCGAATCCGGCGAGAGCTGATCTTCGGCACCCCGAAGACGGCGCGCTCCATCCGTACCGTGTCGCTCCCCAAGCGGTGCGTGGACGCGCTGCTCGCCCACCAGAAGCAGCAGGAGACAGCCCGGAAGGTGGCCGGCGAGAAGTGGCAGCCGGTCGCCCACCAGCCGAGCGGACTGATCTTCACGACGGCGACCGGCCGCGCCACCGATCCGCGCAGCCTGAACCGGATGCTCACGATCTTGTGCGGCAATGCCAAGGTCCGCCGGGTCCGCGTGCACGACCTGCGCCACACGTGCGCCTCACTGCTGCTCGCACAGGGTGTGGACGCTCGCACGATCATGGAGACGCTCGGGCACAGCACGATCACGATGACGCTGGATACGTACGCACACGTCATGCAGACGACGCTGCGGGCCGCCGCCGACCGGATGGATGACGCACTCGGCGTTGACGAATCCGGCGAGGAGGAGGGCGACGCTCGGGAGGAGTCCCCGGCTGCCTGATCGGTCCGGCTTCACACGTTGATGTCACCCGTTGATGTCAAAGGCCCCCTGGAGAATCTCCAGGGGGCCTTTGATCTGCGTGCACTCGGCAGGATTCGAACCTGCAACCTTCTGATCCGTAGTCAGATGCTCTATCCGTTAAGCTACGAGTGCTTGGGCTTCCCGGGGTTTTGCGCCCCGTTGGCCTTGCGAGAACAACAATACATGGACCTCGCCGGGACGCGAAATCCATTACCCAAACCACTGCTGACCTGCGGAAACGAGCCGGATGGAGATCATCCGGATGGGTTCGCGGAGAGGGCCGAGCGGACCGGATCGCCCGGGAACGCATCGAAGCCCCGGTCCGTCAGGACCGGGGCTTCGATGAGGTGCGGAGGCGGAGGGATTTGAACCCTCGATGGGTGGTAAGACCCAAACCGCATTAGCAGTGCGGCGCCATAGACCGGACTAGGCGACGCCTCCAGCACACCCCCGCGTACGAGGGTGCGTGCAGATGATGACACAGGCGCAGGGCCCCTCACCAATCCGCTCCTACGGTACTAGGCGGGACGGGCGGAGGGCAAAGCCTTAAAGCAGCCGCGGCACGCAACGTCAGCGCGCCTGCGTCGTTGGGCAGGCGTACGACGTACGGACGACCTGGAGTGCCCCATGCTGCGTCTCGCCGCCTTCGCCGTCACCTCCGCCCTGGCCGCCACGGTGGCCGGGCCACTGCCCCCGCTCCCGCTGGGCCGGCTGCTGGCGACACCCGACCGCCTCACCATCGCCATGGCCGACACCGGGAACCGTCGGCTGGACCGGGAGTACCGGCTCGAATGCGGCCCCGTCGGCGGCGACCACCCGGAGGCGGAAGGGGCCTGCGCCCGGCTGGATCAGTTCGCCCGCGAGGGGAAGGACCCCTTCACCCCCGTCTCCAGGCGGCAGATCTGCACCATGCAGCACGGGGGCCCCGCCACCGCCCGGATCACCGGAACCTGGAACGGCCACAAGGTGGACGCCACGTTCCGGCGGACCAACGGATGCGAGATCCGCCGCTGGGACGAGTTGGAACCTCTGCTTCCGAGTGGGCGTTCCTGACCTGGGAGGATGCGCGGGATGGGCGGTATCCGCCATACATCGGCCACCCCATCGCGGGCCTGTGGCCTTAGACTCCTCCCGTGACTTGCCGGTAGTTGTTGGTCAGGGAGGAAGCTCGTCGTGAGCAGCAGGCCATCCCGAGGCGCTGCTCGCCTCGCAGCAATACTCGACGCTCTTCCGGACGCGCTGTTGCTCGTCAACGCCAACGGCACGGTCGTCAACGCCAATTCGATCGCGCTCGAGATCATGGAGAGCCCCGGTACCGGGCTCGTCGGCCGGGGCGTGCTCGACCTCCTGCCCGAGTTCGACTCCAAGCTGATCCCCGGCTCCATGCGCCGGCCCGGCGAGGACGAGGGCGGCCGCGCCAAACCCAAGCGGATGACCGCGCGCCGTACCGACGGCTCCGAGTTCCCCGTCGAGCTCACCAGCGCCCATCTCGACGGACGCGACGCCTATCGCGAGCCACAGCCCTCGTACACGGGCGACGAGCTGCTGATGCTCGTGGTCCGTGACCTCTCGCAGACCGTGGACACCGAGGCCGAGCTGGCCCGCTCGCAGCGGCAGACCGAGATGATCCTGCGCGCCGCCGCCGAGGGCGTCGTGGGCACCGACACCGACGGACGGGTGGTGCTGGTCAACCCGGCCGCCGCCCAGATCCTCGGCTACCGCGCCACCGACCTCGGCAACCGCGAACTGCACGGCCTCATCCAGCACTCCCGCGCCGACGGCTCCCCCTTCCCCTTCGAGGAGTCCCCGCTCGCCGACACCCTGCGCAGCGGACGCAAGCACCGCGTCCGCGGGCAGGTGCTGTGGAACAAGGCCGGACAGCCGGTCGCCGTCGACCTGACCACCTCGCCCGTACGGGACGGGGAGCAGCTCGTCGGCGCCGTCATGACCTTCACCGACCGGCGGCCCTACGACGCCCTCGCCGCGCGGCACGCACAGCTGATGGCCGTCCTCGGTGAATCCCTGCGGGGGCCTCTGGACGAGCTGCGCGGTGAGCTGGCGACGCTGGCAGCCGACGACGCCGGACAGCTGTGGCCCGAGGCCAACCAGCTGCTGCACCACCTGGCCGCCGGGTACTCACGGATGACCACGCTGGTGGACAACGTCCTCGGCTACCAGCGCCTGGACACCGGCCGGGACCGGCTCGCGAAGAAGAAGGTCCTGATCAACACCGTCGTCACGGCGGGCGTCGACGGGGCCGTCGAGCTGATCGGTCCGGGCCGCGTGCAGTTCGCCGTCCACGCGCCGACCATCGAGGCCGAGGTGGACGGGGACCGGATCTCGACCGCGCTCGCCCACCTGGTCGCGGACGTGGCCGGGGTGGACGCAACCGGCAAGACCCGCCAGGGCAGCGGCTACAGCGATTCGACGATCGTGGTGGCCGCCGCGCAGCGCGGTGATGTCGTACGGATCGAGGTGCGCGGGCCGTACGAGGGCGGGAACCCGGTCCACGAGCCGATCGTGCGGGGGATCGTGGCCGCGCACGGCGGCGTGCTGCAGACGGTGGAGGTTCCGGGCGCACCCGGCGGGGCGTACGTGCTGGAGCTCCCGCTCGGCTCGGGTGCCGGAACGGTGACCCTGCCGGAGCCGGCGGAGGAGCCCCCGGCCGGTCCGACCACGGACGGTGCGGGGACGGCCGGGGGCGCGGCTCCCGGCAAGGTCTCCGGCGGCCGGCGCGGCCGGCGCGGGGTGGACGCCTTCCTGGACGACGAGACCCCCGGCCCCGAGGCGGCACAGGCCGCACAGGCCGCACAGGCCGCACAGGGTGGTGGCGCGCTGGCGCTGCCTTCCGGGCGGCGGCGCGCGGGCGAGGCCGGCGACGCTCCCGAGACGGGCCCCGAACTCGCACAGTCCCCGGTGAACCCGGCGGGACTGGGCACCGGACGCCGGCGCGGCCGGGCCGGTGACGGCAGCGGCGAGGCCGAGGGCACCGGCGGGCACGACGGCCCCGGGCGGCCCGTGCCCCCGCAGGGCACCGCCATGCCCGCGCTCCCGCCAGTGCCCGCGGTGCCCCCGGTTCCGGTGACGGAGCATCCCGCCGGGCGGCGCCGGGCACTGGGTCCGGCCGGTCCGGCGCAGCCCGGCGGCCCCGTCCCCGCGACCGGGCTCGGGCCGGCGCCCGCTCCCGCGCGGCCCATCGCGCCCGAGGGCGGCTTCGCGCTGCCTGCCGGCCCGACACCGGCACCGGCTCCCGTCGCGGCCGACTCCGACGCCCCGGCCGGACGGCGTGGTCGCCGGGTTCTGGGCGCCCCGGCCGACGAGCCCGAGGCCGCTGCCGCTGCTGCCGCCGCCGCGCAGCCCGACGAATCCCCCGAGAACCCGACCGGGCGGCGCCGCGCGCTGGCCGGCGCCCCGGCGTGGCCGGTTCCGGCGGCCCGTACCGCTCCCGAGGACGACGAGGCCTCCGGCCAGGTCGCGCTCCCCGGTGCGCGTCGGCCGCAGGACACCCCGGCGGAGGGCCAGGCCGCGCAGCCGATCAGCGTGCGCGCCCTCGGCACCCTCGGCCAGGGCATCTCCGTCGACCCGGGCGGCTCCGGCCCGGCCACCGGGGCCGGTGCGACCTCCGGCTCCGGCCGCCGTCGCCGGCTCGCCGAGCCCGCCCCGCAGGGCCGCGCCTTCGCCATAGGGGCGCCCGAAGCCGGCTCCGACGAGGGCCCCGAGCCGCTGGACGGCCCGGGCGGCGCCGTCGAGGTCGTCAACCGGCCCGTGCCGCGGCCCGTGGACGACGAGCTGCCGCCGGAGCCCCTGGACAACCCGCGCCGGCTCCTGGTGTGGCCCGCGCCCGATGTGCAGACGCAACAGGCGCTGAGCGACCGCGGCTACCGGCCGGTGATCGTGCACTCCCGCGAGGAGGTGGACGCGCAGATCGCCGCGTTCCCCGCCGCGCTGTTCGTCGACCCGCTGACCGGGCCGATCACCCGGACGGCTCTGCAGTCCCTGCGCCAGGCCGCGGTGGCCGCGGAGGTCCCCGTACTGGTCACGGCCGGGCTGGGGCATGCCACGCGCGAGGCGGCGTACGGCGCCGATCCGGCCGTGCTGCTGAAGGCGCTGGCGCCGCGTGACAGCGAACAGCACCCTTCCCGGGTGCTGCTGATCGAGGAGCGCGACGAGATCGCGACCGCGCTGACCGCCGCCCTGGAGCGGCGCGGCATGCAGGTCGCACGGGCGGGTGCCGACACCGACGCCGTGGAACTGGCGACGCGGATGCGGCCCAACCTGGTGGTCATGGACCTGATGCAGGTGCGCCGTCGGCGGGCCGGGATCGTGGACTGGCTGCGCGCCAACGGGCAGCTGAACCGAACCCCCCTGGTCGTCTACACCGCGACCGGCATCGACCCGGCCGAACTGCCGCGGCTCGCCTCCGGCGAGAGCGTCCTCTTCCTCGCGGAACGGTCCACCACGGCGGACGTCCAGGGTCGCATCGTGGACCTGCTGGCCAAGATCGGCACCAACTAGTAATCCTGGGCCGATGGCCATCATCAACACGAGCGAGCACACCGTCCCCGCCGACAACGGGGAGGTGAATCTGCTCATCGCACGGCAGGTGGAGCCCGGCCACGAGGAGACCTTCGAGGCCTGGGCTCACGGCATCCTGGAGACGGCCGCGGGCTTCCCGGACCACCTCGGGTACGGGCTCTTCCGTCCGGCGGCGGAGGGCGGGCCGTGGTTCCTGGTCCACCGCTTCCGCAATCAGGCCGCGTTCCAGCGCTGGCAGGACTCCCCGGAGCGGGCGCAGTGGTTCTCCAACTGCCTCGGCCACCACCACACGGAGATAGCCCGCCGGGAACTGCACGGCATGGAGACCTGGTTCGCCAAGCCGGGTACGACCCGGCCCGCGCCGCCTCGGTGGAAGATGGTCATCAGCTCGGGGCTGGCCATCTTCCCGATCTCGCTGATCGGCAACGCGGTGCTCGGGCCGTACCTGGTGGATCTGCACTTCGTACTGCGGACGGCCGCCTTCGCCGTCGTGTTCAGCACCCTGATGACCTACGTGGCCATGCCCGCGATCAGCAGGCTGCTGCGGCCGTGGCTCACCCGGGGTTAGGGGGTGCCTTGTCGATCAGGCCCCCGGTCGTCAGTCGAGCTTGGTGACGGCCAGCGCTCCGTCCGCGTACTGCTTGCGGATCACCTTCTTGTCGAACTTGCCGACACTGGTCTTCGGCACCGCCTCGATGAACGTCCAGCGCTCCGGCAGCTGCCACTTGGCGACGGTCTGGGCGAGGAACTCACGCAGATCCGTGTAGTTCACGCTCGCGCCCTCCTTGAGGACGACCGTGGCCAGCGGGCGCTCGCCCCACTTCTCGTCGGGGACGGCGACGACCGCGGCCTCGGCGACCTCGGGGTGTGCCATCAGCGCGTTCTCCAGGTCCACGCTGGAGATCCACTCGCCGCCGGACTTGATGACGTCCTTGGCGCGGTCCGTGAGGGTGAGGAAGCCGTCGGCGCTGATCACGCCGACATCGCCGGTCTTGAGCCAGCCGTCGGCGCTGAACTTGTCCTCGGGCCGGAAGGGTTCGCCGGACGCACCACCGTAGTAGGAGCCGGCGATCCAGTTTCCGCGCACCTCCAGCTCGCCCGCCGCCTGTCCGTCCCAAGGCAGGAGGTCGCCGGCGGGGCCGATCAGGCGGGCCTCGACGCCCGCCGGGAAGCGGCCCTGGGTGATCCGGTAGGGCCACTCCTCCTCGGCGCTCAGGCCGGCCGGCGGGTGCGCCATCGTGCCCAGCGGCGAGGTCTCGGTCATGCCCCAGGCGTGGCAGACGCGGACGCCGAGCTTGTCGTACGCCTCCATCAGGGAGGGCGGACAGGCCGCGCCGCCGATGGTGACCTGCTTCATCGAGGTCAGGTCGCGCGGGTTGGCGGTGACCTCGGCCAGCAGTCCCTGCCAGATGGTGGGGACTGCCGCGGCGTGCGTGGGCTTCTCCCGCTCGATCATCTCGGCGAGCGGGGCGGGCTGCAGGAACCGGTCCGGCATCAGCATGTTGATACCGGTCATGAAGGTGGCGTGCGGCAGCCCCCAGGCGTTCACGTGGAACTGCGGGACCACGACGAGGGTGGTGTCCCTGTCGGTCAGCCCCATCGACTCGGTCATGTTGACCTGCATCGAGTGCAGGTAGAGCGAGCGGTGGGAGTAGACGACGCCCTTGGGGTCCCCGGTGGTGCCGGAGGTGTAGCACATCGCGGCCGCCTGGCGCTCGTCCAGCTCGGGCCATTCGAAGCTGTCGGAACTGCCCGCGAGGAGCTCCTCGTACTCGTGCACCCGCACGTTCAGGCCTTCGAGGACGGAGCGGTCGCCGATGCCGCTGACCACCACGTGTTCGATGGTCGGCAGGTGCGGCAGCAGCGGCGCGAGCAGGGGCAGCAGCGTGCCGTTGACCAGCACCACCCGGTCGGCGGCGTGGTTGACGATGAAGACCAGTTGCTCAGGGGGGAGCCGCAGGTTGAGGGTGTGCAGGACCGCGCCCATGGAGGGGATCGCGAAGTACGCCTCGACATGCTCGGCGTTGTTCCACATGAGGGTGGCGACCCGCTCGTCCTGCTGCACTCCGAGCTCGTCGCGCAGGGCGCCGGCGAGACGGGTGGCGCGGTTGCCGATCTCGGCGAAGCTGCGGCGGTGTGGCTCAGCCTCCCCGGTCCAGGTCGTGACCTGGGACTTCCCGTGGATCGTCATCCCGTGTCGGAGTATGCGGGTGACGAGGAGCGGTACGTCCTGCATGGTGCTGAGCAAAGCGTCCTCCCGGTGAGCGCTGCGGCGCTGCGGCGGCTACGGATGCTGCCGATTCTGCGCACGTACCGGTCGGCATGTCACTACCCGGGAGTAGAAACCAGGGCGTGTTTCACGTGAAACATCCCGAACGTCCTCACGTTTCACGTGAAACACCCTCTGTCTCACCGGACCGGCAGGAGCTCCGGGTCCTCGCGGAGCTTGCCCAGCGCGCGCGAGACCGCGCTCTTGACCGTGCCGACCGAGACTCCGAGCAGCTCCGCCGTCTGCGCCTCGCTCAGATCCTCGTAGTACCGCAGGACGACCATGGCCCGCTGCCGGTCGGGCAGCCGGGTCACCGCGCGCCACATCGCGTCGCGCAGCGCCTGCGCCTCGGCGGGATCACAGGCCGAAAGCGCCTCGGTCTCCGGAAGCTCGTCACACACGAACTCGTCGACCTTGCGCTTGCGCCACTGGGAGGTACGGGTGTTGACGAGGGTCCGACGGACGTAGCCGTCCAGGGCGCGGTGGTCCTCGATCCGGTCCCAGGCCACGTACGTCTTCGCGAGGGCCGTCTGGAGCAGGTCCTCCGCATCGCACGGGTTGGCGGTGAGGGAGCGCGCGGTGCGCATCAGGACCGTGCCGCGGGTCCGGACGTACGCCGAGAACGACGGGTACGGCGTCGGATTCGAGGCGAGCGTGCACACAGGCGTGGTCATGTCTCCACGCTAGGAGCGCCCACCCTCCCTGGGATCGGCCGCAGGTGCCGATGGTGGATCCACCTCAGGTTGTAGGAACAGGGCCGCCCCTACCCCCTGAAGGTGGAGGGGGCGGGGGCCGCGGGTCCCGGAATTCAGCCGTCGGCGCCGAGGATCAGACCGGAGGTCGGGACCCCGGTACCGGCCGTGACAAGAGCGTGCGCCGCCCCCGCGACCTGGTTGACGGAGGTGCCGCGCAGCTGGCGGACGGCCTCGGCGATGCCGTTCATCCCGTGCAGGTACGCCTCTCCGAGCTGGCCGCCGTGGGTGTTGAGCGGCAGTGCGTCCGCGGCCACGAAATCCGCGGCCTCGCCCGGCGCGCAGAAGCCGAACTCCTCCAGCTGCATCAGCACGAAGGGGGTGAAGTGGTCGTAGAGGATGCCGACGTCGATGTCCGAGGGCCGCAGCCCACTGGTCCGCCACAGCTGGCGGGCGACCACGTCCATCTCCGGCAGCCCGGTGAGGTCGTCACGGTAGAAGGAGGTCATGCCCTCCTGGCGGCGCCCGGCGCCCTGCGCGGCCGCGGTGATCACGGCGGGGGCGTGTCTCAGGTCCCGGGCGCGCTCGGTCGTGGTGACGACGACGGCCTGGCCGCCGTCCGTCTCCTGGCAGCAGTCGAGCAGCCGCAGCGGCTCCACGATCCAGCGCGAGGCGGCGTGGTCGGCAAGGGTGATGGGCTTGCCGTGGAAGTAGGCGGCGGGGTTGTTCGCGGCGTGCCGCCGGTCGGTGACCGCGACGTGCCCGAATGCCTCGGGGGTGAGGTTGTAGGTGTGCAGGTAGCGCTGGGCGGTCATGGCCACCCAGGAGGCGGGGGTCAGCAGCCCCCAGGGCAGCGACCAGCCGAGCGCCGCCCCCTCCGCCGAGGGCTCCCGCTGCTGGACCCCGGACCCGAAGCGGCGCCCGGAACGCTCGTTGAAGGCGCGGTAGCAGACGACGACCTCCGCGACCCCGGTGGCGACGGCGAGGGCGGCCTGCTGGACGGTGGCGCAGGCCGCGCCGCCGCCGTAGTGGATACGGGAGAAGAAGGACAGGTCCCCGATGCCGGCCGCCTGGGCGACGGTGATCTCGGGGCTGGTGTCCATGGTGAAGGTGACCATGCCGTCGACATCGGCGGGGGTGAGTCCGGCGTCGTCGAGGGTGGTGTGCACGGCCTCGACGGCGAGCTTGAGCTCGCTGCGGCCGGAGTCCTTGGAGAACTCGGTCGCTCCGATGCCGGCGATGGCGGCGCGGCCGCCGAGCTCGTCGCGGGTGCGGACGCTCATGCCGGCACCTCCGCGGTGACCGTTCCCGTGACGTGGTGGCCGATACCGTTGGCGCCGACGACCCGGATCTCGATGGTGGTCCCGGAGGCGGTTGCCCCGGGGGCGGTGGCCCCGGAGACGGCGGTGACGGTGCCGGTGAGGGTCATCGTGTCGCCCGGGTAGTTGGGGGCGCCGAGGCGGATCGCCACCTTGCGCAGGACGGCGCGCGGGCCGAGGTGGTCGGTGATGTACCGGCCGACCAGGCCGTTCGTGGTCAGGATGTTCATAAAGATGTCCGGGGAGCCCTTCTCCTGCGCGAGCGCCGCGTCATGATGCACGTCCTGGTAGTCGCGGGAGGCGATGGCGCCCGCGACGATCAGCGTGCGGGTGACCGGTATGTCCAGCGGCGGCAGCGTGTCGCCGACGTTCATGCCCGCTCTCCCTCGGCGCTCGAAGCGAATGCGGTGGACGCGGCGATCGAGGCCCCCAGCTCGGCCAGCAGCTCGCTGCCGCAGCCCAGGTAGGCGTCCAGTTGGCGTCCCCACAGGAAATGCCGGTGGACGGGGTGGTCCAGGTCGGCGCCCATGCCGCCGTGCAGGTGCTGGCCCGCGTGCACGACCCGCTTGCCCGCCTCCGAGGCCCACCAGGCGGCCGTCAGCGCGTGCTCGTGTGCCGGAAGCCCCTGGTCGATGCGCCAGGCCGCCTCGTACGTGGTGACCCGGATCGCCTCGGTGTCCATGTACGCGTCGGCCGCGCGCAGCATGACCCCCTGGTTGGTGGAGAGCGGCCTGCCGAACTGCTCCCGGGTGGAGGTGTATTCCACCGCGCGGGCGAGAGAGCCCGCGCAGACGCCCGCCTGGAGCCCGGCGAAGGCGGTGCGGGCGGCGGCGAGCGTGTCCTCGTACGCGCCGTCGGAGCCGAGGCGTTCTCCCTCGGCCGAGGTCAGCGTCAGCCGGCCCGCCGCCCAGGGGGCGGTGGTCTCCACCGGGGAGGTCCGCACACCGGGCGCGTCGGTCCGTACGAGCCACAGCGCCCGGTCCGCGTCCGGGACCAGTACGTGCGTGGCGTCGCGCAGCCACGGCACGGCGGGGGCGGTCCCGGTGAGCCGGCCGCCGTCGGCGGTGATCCGGCCGCGCGCCGGGAACGCTCCGGTGGCCACCGCCTCGCCCGTGCCGAGGGCGGGCAGCAGGCGGGCGCGCTGCTCGGGGGTACCGTGGGCGGCCACGGGGAGGATCCCGTACACGCAGGTGGCGGCGTACGGGACCTGCGCGGTGGTGCGGCCCTGTTCCTCCAGCAGCAGGACGAGCCCGAGCAGGCCGACCTCCTCGACCGCGGCGGTCAGTCCGGCCGTGGTGAGGGCCTTCCACAGCTCGGCGTCGCTGCCGGTGCCGGCTTCGGCGAGGCGCTCGTGGGTGGCGAGATCGGAGAGGATCCGGGCGGCGAGGCCGGCCGCGGCGGCCTGCTCCTCGGTGGGGTGGAAGTCCATCAGCCATGGCTCCCGCGGAAGACGGGGAGTTCGAGGCCGGCGTCGACGCGCAGGAACTCCAGTTGGACGGGGAGGCCGATGCGCACCTTGTCGTAGGGCACGCCCGTGATGTTGCTGATCATCCGGACTCCTTCGGCGAGCTCGACGAGTGCGACCGCGTAGGGCGGGTCGAAGGCCGGGAAGGGTGGGTGGTGCATGACGACGTAGCTGAACACCGTGCCGGCGCCGGAGGCCTCGACCGTGTCCCAGTCGGGGCTCGCGCAGGCGTTGCAGCCGGGGAGCCAGGGGAAGCGGAGGGTGGAGCAGGAGGTGCAGCGCTGGATCAGCAGCTTGTGGCCGCGCACCCCGTCCCAGAATCCCTGGTTGTCGCGGTTGATCACCGGGCGGGGGCGCTGCGACGGGGGCCGCTGTGCCGGGGGCCGCTGCACCGGCCTGGCGGCGGGAGCGTACTTGAGGATGCGGAAGCGGTGGGTGCCGGCGAGCTCCCCGTCCGCCTGGACGTCCATGCGGGTGGTCACGAAGTGGCCGGTGCCCAGCTTGGTCGTCTTGCGGGGCGACACGGTCTCGATGACGGCGTCGAAGGTGATCGCGGCGCCGGGACGCAGGGGGCGGTGGTACTCCTGCTCGCAGTCGGTGGCGACCACGGAGGTGAAGCCGGCGCCGTCGAGGAGCGTGAGGAGCTCGTCGTAGGCGGAGGAGCGGTCCGCGTGGCCGGAGAGACCGCCCATGGTCCAGGCCTGGAGCATGGTGGGCGGCGCGATGGCGTCCGGGCCGGTGTAGGCGGGGTTGGCATCGCCCATCGCCTCGCACCAGTGGCGGATCATCGGCTCGTTGACCACGTCCTTGCCCCGGCCCGCGGTGGCCGCCGGCTGCCCTTCGAAGGCCGCCAGCAGCGTGTGGAACCGGGCTGCCTCCTCGGCCTCGGCCGCGACCCCGGCCGCGTCGTCCACGTCCACGTCGTTCACGTCCGTGTCCGCCGTCATCGCTTCCTCCCCTTCATGCCGAGCCGCATCATGGCGACGATCTCCCGCTGGACCTCGCTGACCCCGCCGCCGAACGTGTTGATCTGGGCGGCCCGGTTCATCCGTTCGAGCTCGCCGCCCGCGAAGGCCGCGGGCCCGCGGATCAGGGCCTCCTCGCCCACCACCTCCTGGCACATCCGGTACACCTCGACGGTGGACTCGGTGCCGAGGAACTTCACCCCGCTGGCGTCACCGGGGGCCAGGGCGCCGCTGCCCACGTCCTGGACGAGCCGCCAGTTGAGGAGGCGTACGGCGGCCAGGCGTGCGTGCGCCTCGGCGAGCCGGGACTGCACCCAGGGGAGGTCGGCGGGCCGGTCGCCGGTGACCGGGTCGGGGGCGCGGGCGTGGTCGAGCGCGTACGCGTAGAAGTCCTCGGCCTGCATGCCGATGGCGGCGAGGGCGACGCGCTCGTGGTTGAGCTGGTTGGTGATCAGACCCCAGCCGCCGTGCTCGGGGCCGACGAGACGACCGGCGGGCACGCGGACGGAGTCGTAGTACGTGGCCGTGGTCGTGAGCCCGCCGACGGTGTCGATCGGGGTCCAGGAGAAGCCCGCGGTATCGGTGGGCACCAGGATGATCGAGATGCCCTTGTGCTTGGGGGCTTCGGGGTCCGTGCGGCAGGCGAGCCAGATCCAGTCCGCGTTCTGGGCGTTGGAGGTGAAGATCTTCTGCCCGTCGATCAGCCAGTCGGATCCGTCGCGGACCGCGCGCGTGCGCAGGGCGGCGAGGTCGGTGCCGGCCTCGGGTTCGGAGTAGCCGATGGCGAAGACGATGTCGCCCGCGAGGATCCGGGGGAGGAAATAGTACTTCTGCTCCTCGGTCCCGTACTTCATCAGGGTCGGACCGACGGTGTTGAGCGTGACCATGGAGACGGGGGCACCGGCCCGGTAGGCCTCGTCGAAGAAGACGAACTGCTCGTCGGCGCCGCGGCCCTGGCCGCCGTACTCGACGGGCCAGCCGAGGCCGAGGAGCCCGTCGGCGCCTGTGCGGCGCAGGAGTTCGCGTTGGCGGTCCGGGTCGTCGGGAAGGCCGTCCGGCAGCAGGTCCTTGAAGTACGCGCGCAGTTCGGCGCGGAGCCGCAACTGGCCTTCGGTCGGAGCGAGGTGCACGGCGCTGGCCTCCCGGCATCACATCATCGAGGGAACCTGACTGTCCGTCAGATTCACCCGCGGTGTCAAGGTCGGGGGACATGCGCGAGGGCGCCCGCGCTACCGGACCCCAGCCGGTCCGGTCGCACGGGCGCCCTCAAGAATCGGAGCGGCTCAGGCCGCGGCTATCACCAGGGGAAGAAGTTGACCGCGACGGTCGAATTGGACTGGTTGATCGCGGTGAAGGCCGAGCCGTTCACCTGAGCGGTGTTGTTCTGGTTGGATGCGCCGGAACCGGTGGCCACCTGCTGCGACGTGGACGAGTTGCCGTTGTTGTCGCCGCCCACGCCACTGCCGATGATGCCGGCGACGCTCGCATTCGATCCGTCGTTCGCGAAGGAGCCGTTGTCGGCCGACGCCACCCCGCCGAAGAGAGCGGCGGCAAGGGGGAGCGCGGCGG
This sequence comes from Streptomyces sp. NPDC001549, assembly GCF_042894025.1. NCBI lineage: Bacteria > Bacillati > Actinomycetota > Actinomycetes > Kitasatosporales > Streptomycetaceae > Streptomyces > Streptomyces sp. NPDC001549. Next base: position 120,061 of record NZ_JBIAVJ010000021.1, on the reverse strand, counting down.
CGGCGGCGATGACGCGGGCGGTACGGATGCTTGCCATGTCTTTATCCTCCAGAAACCGAAGTGGGACTTGCTCCAAGGCAGTTGGCCGACCGCCTCGGTCGTTCGTTCCGTGTGGTGACGACGTCGCGAGACCAGAGTTGCCCACCGAATCCCCGGCGAACCACCGCGGAGTCCCCGATTCCCCCGCAAGTATGACCAACATCGGATAAACCTCATTCGCGCCCCCGAAGCCCCAGGTCAGCACCCTGGAAGCAGCTGAACCCCACGCCACACAAGGGATGAAGCGTTCCGTCAGACCGCCTGTCCCGGACATGCCGAAAAGGGCCGCGCCGTCCGGGAACCCCACCGTCTCCCGGGCCTGCAGCCCTGCAATACCAAGCTTCACGCCCCCTGCGCGCCCCCGCGCGCCCCGGCGCAAGCCAGGGTGATCCATCCGTGCCCCGCCCTGGGGGCACCCACGTAGCGCGATCCACGGTCACGACCGACCGGGCTCCAGCGCCTGCTACCGGGCCTGCTGCTGCTCTCGTTCCCGCTGGTCCTCGTACTGCTGCACCTACTGCCGGTCTCTGCTGGTCTTACTGCCGCTTTCGCCGCTGCTCTCGTCCTTGCTCCTGCCCGGCGGCGGCGCGTACGCCTGCGAGCCGGACCCTGCGACTGCCCTGCGCTCTCGTGGACTGCATGTACCGGACTTACGGGCTTACGGGGCTGCGGGGCTGCGGGGCTACGCGGCGAGCGCGAGCGCGTCCCGGGCGGCACCGGTGGCGACCGCGGGTGCTGCGGATTCCGCGGCGGGTGCCGCGATGGCGGCGGCAGGTACCGCGGTGTGTGCCGCTGCGGGGGCGGCGGCCGAGGTCAGCGTCCGGGAGGCGGTTCCGGCACCGGCACCCATGGCCGCGGCGGTGGTGGAACGTCGTACGGAAGGGGTCTTGCCGTGCGCCTCGGCGTGGATCCGCTGCTTGATGGTCGGCGGCAGCGAGCCTCCCCGCATCATCGCCCGCCAGGTCCGCCGGGCCGCGACGGCCGGCCGGCGTACGGCGGTGGTGGCGGTGCCCGCAGCGGCGGGGGCGGGGGCGGGGGCGACGGCCGAAGCCGGCTTCGCCGCGAGGCCGAAGCCGGAGAGGAGGGCCACCAGGGCGGCGAGGACAGAGGTCCAGATCGACGTGAGGATGCTGCGGTGGGTCATGACGGGGTGCCTCGATTCACGATGTTCGGACGGGCGGATCTGAATACATTCGTCATGATGTGGCCGCAACCGCACCATCCCCACGACCCGCGCCGATCTTCCGACAAACACCACTCGGACGGCCCAAGGGCGTGCCGCAGACCCCGGGCCGCCCTCCCCGGAGCCACCGGAAAAGCCGCACCAAAACCCACCCTGACCTGCATATTTGCTTCAGCACGCCGCCGACCGACCGGCAAGCCGGAAATCCCCTCACCCTCCTTGCCCCGGCGGCGTACTCACCCACCGCAGGCATGAACGCGGAAGCAGGCCCGGGTCGGCGACCCGGGCCTGCTTCAGGAAAGGGGAGGAATGCGGAGCGTCAGAAGATCCGGAGCCCGATCCGGCCGAGGATGGTGCCGGCGTGCGTGCCGTAGACGGCCAGCACGGCGATGCCGGCGAGGAGCACGGCGCCGATCACGGCACGGCGGACGAGGCGGGCGTTCATGAGAGCTGCCTTTCTTTCACGGGTACGGGGTGTGTGGCGTCGCCAACGGTCAGGACCACGTCGCAGCGGTCGCGGACCGCGTTGTCGTGGGTGGCGATGACGACGGCGCAGCCCTCCTCGCACATCGTGCGGAGGATCTCGACGACCATGGAGGTGTTGTCGTGGTCGAGGGCGCCCGTCGGTTCGTCGGCGAGGACGAGGGCGGGCTGCTTGACGATGAGGCGGGCCAGCGCGACGCGCTGCTGCTCGCCACCGCTGAGCCGGTGGACCTGTTCCTTCTCACGTCCGGCCAGCCCGACCCGCTCGAGGGCCTCGGCGACGGTCGGAGCGCCCTTCCTCGCTCGTCGCGGCTTCATGGCGACCTCCAGATTGGCCGCGACGCTCGCGTTCTCGATCAGCGCGTAGTTCTGGAAGAGGTACCCGAGCACGTCACGCCGGTAGTGCCGCGTGGCTCGCGGGCCGAAGCCGGTGATGTCGCGGCCCTCGTGCCGGATCGCCCCGGAGCTCGGTGCGTCGAGCAGGCCGAGGCAGTTGAGCAGCGTCGACTTGCCGGAGCCGCTCGGGCCCGTGAGCGTCAGCATCTGGCGGCGCTCCACGGTGAAGGAGAGATCGGACCAGAGGGTTCGCGGGCCAAAGGACTTGGACAGGCTCTCGATCTCGATCACGTGGAAGCTCCTGCAGAAAGGTGGGGGGTCACGACTCGGTCGCCCCTTCCTTGACGATCCGGCGGTGGAAGACGACGAGGGCCACGAGCACGGCCGCGACCTCGACGGCGACGAGCACCTGGGCGGAGCTGGCGGCCACCGACTGGGACGAGGTCGCGAACGAGGTCGACGAGTGCGTCCATGAGTACCGCCGCAGCCCGGACGGGACCTGGGTGCTGCACGGCCGGAACACCGGCCCCGACCGCTTTGCCGAGCTCGCCTCCGTCACCGACCCCCACGCTCTGTACCGCGCTGGCCGCGCCTACCCCGAGGGCACCGAGTGGCCCGACGGCGATCGCCTCTTCCGCGTCGGGCGCCTCCGACGGAAGCACGCCGTGCCTGACAGCGACTGGGGTGCCGTGTGGTCGGTCATGAGGACCCTGGCGAGCCTGCACGGCGACGAGGGGGTCCGCCTGGTCGTCTGGTTCGACGGCTGACTCCGCCAGAGCTGAACTCGATGGTCGGCTTCGCATGCATAAGGGGTGCCACCGGATCGGTGGCACCCCTTCTGTGCTGGGCCATGGCCCGCTTGGCGGTGGGTGTGGGATTTGAACCCACGGTGACTCGCGCCACGACGGTTTTCAAGACCGTTCCCTTAGGCCGCTCGGGCAACCCACCTGGCCGGTACAGAGTACCGGCCAGGTGGGGGTGACGGGAGCGGCTATAGAGGTCAGGAGGTCTGGGCCTTGTCGTAGGCCGCCTTCGCCTCGTTGCCGAAGTACGGGCCGTACATCCGGTTCGGCAGGAAGGTGTAGCCGAAACTGTTCACCGAGACCTGGGTGCCCAGGCCCGTGGCCTCGTTGAAGTCCTGGAACCAGGGGCCGCCGCTGGAGCCGCCGGTCATGTTGCAGCCCAGGCTGTGGTCCTTGGTCAGCAGGAAGTCCTTGCCGCTGTTGCCGCTGCAGTAGACCAGCTTGGTGCCGTCGTACGGGGCCGCCGCGGGGAAGCCGAAGGAGTACATCTTCTTGTTGTAGCCGCCGTTGAAGGCGATGCCCTGGGCCCCGACGGCCTGGCTGAGGGTCTGCCCGTTCAGCGGGGCGACGACGGCGAGGCCGACGTCCATGTTCATGTCCTCGCTCGCGGCCCACTGGTCGGTGGCGAAGGTCTTGGTGGCCGACCACTGGCCGTAGGGGGCGGAGCCGTTGTTGTAGGCGGGGACGAAGACCCAGTTCGTGTGCCAGGCCCCCTGGTACTTCACGCAGTGACCGGCCGTGATGACGGTGCTGCCGTTGGCGCTGGTGACCGAGTCGCCGGAGCAGGATGCGGTCCGGTCGCCCATCGTGAAGAAGACTCGCCCCGAGGTCTTCACCACGGCGCCGCCGCCCGTCCAGGCGCCGCCCGCCTGCGGGAACGCCGTGGGGGACGCCGCCGCCGTCGGGGCGATGGTCGTGGGGGCCGCCGACGTGGCGACCGGGGTGCGGGCCACGCCGGGCACCGCCGTCACGTCGAGCGGGGTGGCGCCGCGCATCCGCTCGGCGGTCCAGAAGCCGTGGGTGTGCTGTTGCCGGAAGGATGCGGGGGCTTCCGCCGCAATCGAGGGGGTGGCCGCCGTCAGGGCGCCCGCGACCAGGGCGCCGGCCGCGAGCAGGACGGACAAGGCCGTGCGATGACGATTCACGCATGACTCCTTCTGCCGTGCCCGGGCCGGGTGGCGAAGCCGGGCAGGGTGGGGGTGAAGAGCGGTCGGTGCGGATCGGCTGTGCGCGGTTCGTGGTGCGTGGTGCGTGGTGCATTCGTGCGTCGTGCGGATTACCGGGCAGAGTGGCACGGGCGCGTCGCAATGTCAGCGGGCAGTCGGAACGTTCGGTCGGTTCCGGCCAGGAAATGGCCAACTCCACGCCGTTGCAACGCCGTACGGCACCGAACGGCGTCATACGGTGAGCATCACGCCCGCGTACGAAACCCCCGCCACGACCACCCACGCCCCCAGTCCCAGTACCGCGGCCCGCCCGCCGGTCCGTGCCAGTGTCGGCAGGTGCACCGCGCTCCCCAGGCCGAACAGGGCCGCTGCCAGCAGGGCCTCCTGGGCGGTGTGCGCCCACTCCAGCGCTACGTCGGGCAGTACCCCGGTGGCGCGCAGCGCGGCCGCGGCCAGGAACCCGAGGACGAACAGCGGCACCGGCGCCGGCCTGCGGCCCGAGGCGGTGCGCACCCCGCGGCGCCGGGCCCGTACCGAGAAGGCCACGGCCGCCACCAGCGGGGCGAGCAGCGCCACACGCATCAGCTTGACCAGGACCGCCTCGCCCAGGGCGGCGGGGCCCGCGGTCTGCGCGGTGGCCACGACCTGGCCGACGTCGTGGACCCCCGCGCCGACCCACCGCCCGAAGGCGGGGTCGGAGAGTCCCAACGGCCCCTGGAGGAGCGGGAGTATCCCTATGGCGAGCGTCCCGCAGAGGGTGACCAGTGCCACCGAGGCGGCCACGTCCTCCTCGTCGCTGCCGGACACCTCGCTCACCGCTCCGATCGCCGAGGCGCCGCAGATCGAGTAGCCGGTGGCGATCAACAGCGGCTGATCACCCGGGAGTCCCAGCCGGCGGCCCAGCCAGAGGGTGCCGAGGAAGGTGGCCCCGACCACGCCGACCACCATGGCCACGGTGGCCCAGCCCAGCCGGAGCACCTGGTCCAGACCCAGGCCGAGGCCCAGCAGGACGATGCCCATCCGCATGAGCCGACGGCCGGCCAGGGAGAGTCCCGGGCGTGCGGCCGTGCGTACGAACGTCCGCAGGCCCGGCAGATGCGCCACCGCGATGCCCAGCACCACCGATGCGGTCAGCATCGGCACGGCGGGCACGAGGCGGTGGACGCACCAGGCCGTCAGCGCACCGCCCGCAGCCATTGCCAACCCGGGCCACGGAGTGGGTGTTTCACGTGAAACATGCCGGACCGTCGCGCTCTGAGGGCGGTGGAGGAGGGCCATCAGTCGACGGGGAGCGTGTAGACGCGGCGGATGCTGGTGCCCAGCCGGGAGACGTCGGCGCCGTACACGTGCACCGATATCGCCTTGGTCGTACAGGAGTTGCGCACCTTGTGGATGTCGCCGGGCGGGGCGAACCCGCAGACGTCGCCCTGGGCGTTGACCACGTCCTCGGTGGCCACCAGCCGGGCAGGACCGGCGCCCGGCGCCAGCCGGAAGCGGCGTTCGCTCTCCTCACCCTGATGCACTCCGGCCACGCACCAGGACACGTGGTCGTGGATGCAGGTCTCCTGCCCCGGCAGCCACACCAGTGCCACCACAGAGAAACTGCCGTCGGACTCGGCGTGCAGGACGTGCTGCCGGTACCGCTCCGGGTCGGCTTCGCGCTGCGCCGGAGTCAGCAGGTCGGGCGCACCCAGGTGCGGGGCGAGCCGTTCGCCCACCAGGTACGCGGTGAGGTCGGGAGCCAGCCCCCGCTCCACGACCGTACGGATCTCACTGACGAGGGCGGCCATCCTCGTGGTGGTACGGGCCGGCGTGGTGGTGGTCATATCGGCAGCGTGCTGCCGACGTTCCATCACGTCCAACGACAGTTATGACCTGAAATCCCAAGCACTGCTTATGGGTTGGTCAGCAGCCGACCCGGTTCGCCGCCGCCTGTTTCAGCGCGTCGAGCACCACGGCCGTCGCCGGGATCCGCAGATGGTCGCGGTAGACGTACGCGGCGATGTGCCGGCGCGCGGCGGGCTGGAGGGCTCGCCCGCAGACCCGGCTCAGCGAGAGGGAGGGCAGCACCAGTGCGGGCATCATCGCCACACCCAGTCCCTGTGCGACCAGGCTCTGCACGACCAGGTTGTCGTCGGTGGCGAAGCGGATGTCGGGCACGAAGCCCAGCTCCGCGCACTCGTGCAGCAGGTTCGCCCGGCAGCGCGGGCAGCCCGCGATCCACCGTTCCTCGGCGAGGTCGGCCAGGTGCACGGCGCGGCGGCGGGCCAGCGGGTGCCCGGTCGGGAGCAGCACCGTCAGCTGGTCCTCCAGCAACCTGACCTCGGCGACCTCCTCCGGGATCTCCTCGTGCAGGCCGGGATAGGTGAAGGCCAGGGTGATGTCGCACTCCCCGCGCTCCAGCCGGCGCAGCGACTCGGGGGGCTCGCCTTCCAGCAGTTCCACCTGCACGCCCGGATGGTCCTTGGCCAGGCCGCTCAGGGCCTCGGGGACGAGGGTGACATTGGCGCTGGGGAAGCCGCACAGCCTGACCCGGCCGGTGCGCAGCCGGGTGTACGCCCTCAGCTGGGCCTCGGCGGCGGAGAGGTTGCCGAGGATGGTCTCGGCGTGCCGGGACAGGGACTCCCCGGCCTCGGTGAGCTGCATCTTGCGGCCCACGCGGGTGAACAGCGGGGTCCCGACGGCGCGTTCGAGCGCCTTCATCTGCTGGGTGATGGCGGGCTGGGTGTACCCCAGCACGCGGGCGGCGGCCGAGTACGACCCGGAGGCGACCACCGCGTGAAAGGTCCGTATGTGCCGAGAATCGAACACCAGCGAAGCATAAGCGGACGTTGGAGGGGCCGTAGGCGGAATCCAGCCTACGGCCCCTCCTCATCGGGCCGCCGCCGCGACCGGTGGTGCTCGGGTGCTGCTACTTGTCGCCGACCCGCGAGCCGAGCGTGATGTCGACCGTGGTCGGCTTGCCGCCGCGCAGGTAGGTCAGCTTCACGATGTCGCCGGGCTTGTACGTCCAGATCATGCTGATCAGGGTCGGGCCGCTGTCGACCGGCTTGCCACCGAACTCGGTGATGACGTCGCCGGGCTTGAGGCCCGCTTTGCCGGCCGGACCGTTCGGGTCGACCAGTTCGTTGGCGGCCCCGCCCTGCTCGGAGATCTTGGCGCCCTCGGACTTGGCCTGGAGGTCGACCGAGACCGAGATCACCGGGTAGACCGGCTTGCCCGTCTTGATCAGCGATTCGGCGACGTTCTTCGCCTGGTTGATCGGGATGGCGAAGCCGAGGCCGATGGAACCGGCCTGGCCGCCGCCGAAGCCGCCGTTGCCCGCCGACTGGATCGCGGAGTTGATGCCGATGACCGCGCCGCGTCCGTCGAGCAGCGGACCGCCCGAGTTGCCCGGGTTGATCGAGGCGTCCGTCTGGAGGGCGCTCATGTACGAGTTCTTGCTGCCGCTGCCGTCTCCGGAGGCGACCGGGCGGTTCTTGGCGCTCACGATGCCGGTGGTGACCGTGTTGGACAGGCCGAAGGGGGCGCCGATCGCGATGGTCGAGTCGCCGACCGCGACCTTGTCGGAGTCGCCGAGGGGCAGCGGCTTGAGGCCGCCCGGCGGGGTCTTCAGCTTGAGAACGGCGACGTCGTAGCCCTGGGCACGGCCCACGACCTCGGCGTCGTACCGCTTGCCGTCGGAGAACGTCGCGAAGAGCTTGCCGCCGTTCGCGGCGGAGGCCACGACGTGGTTGTTGGTGAGGATGTGGCCCTGCTGGTCGTAGACGAACCCGGTGCCGGTGCCGCCCTCACCGTCGCCGGCCGAGGCCTCGATGGTGACCACGCTGGGCAGGGCGCCCGCGGCCAGACCGGCGATGGAGCCGGCCTCGCGCTTGAGGTCCTTGGGGGTGTTCGCGGCGCTGATCGTCGTGGAGCCGGTGCCGTCGTTGCTGCGCTGGGCGGCCCAGTAGCCGACGCCGCCGCCGATGCCGCCCGCGAGGAGGGCCGCCACGAGCACGCCCGCGATCAGGCCGCCCCTGCCCTTCGGCTTGGGCGCCGGGGCACCGTCGGTGGTCAGGGGAGCGCCCCAGGCGCCGCCGTGGCCGCCCGCTCCGTACTCCGGCACCGTGGGCGGCGGGGGCGGCCAGCCCTCGGCTCCGTGCGCGGCCGGGGCGGGAGCCTGGCCGTAGGCGGGGGGCGTCTGTGCGGGAGCCTGGCCGTAGGCCGGGGGCGCCTGTGCGGGCGGGATCTGCTGGGTGGGCTCGGTACCCGGCGGCGGGGTCGGCGGCAGCTGCTGGGTCACCGGCTCGCCGACAGCGGGCGCGGGGGCCGCATCCTGCGTCTCGGAGGCCGGAGCAGGGGGTACGGACGGGGCCGCGGGGGGTGTCGGGGCCGCGGTGCCCTCGTTCTCGGTGCTCACAGCGCTCTCTCCTCGTCACACACGGCTTCGGAAAATTCTCTGGCGATATCGGTCCGACTGAACGTTCGACGTGCCGCACAAGTTCCTGGGCAAAGCCTTTCCCATGACCCGTCAGAGCACTGTAAGCCGGACCTGTGCATCTCTCCCCATTCTTTATATCCGACATTTCGGATGCACTCTCGGGGCCGGCCCCGACACCTGGGGACCTCTCGGTGGCACCATGACCCGGTGACCCACGCAATGCCGCGCACCATCCAGGTCGTCGCCCACCGCGGCGCCTCGGAGGATGCCCCCGAGCACACCCTGGCCGCCTACCGCAAGGCCATCGAGGACGGCGCCGACGGCCTCGAATGCGATGTCCGGCTGACCGCGGACGGCCATCTGGTCCTGGTCCACGACCGCCGGGTGAACCGCACCTCGAACGGCCGCGGGGCCGTCTCCGCCCTGGAGCTGGCCGATCTCGCCGCCCTCGACTTCGGCTCCTGGAAGGACCGCGAGGAGTCCCCCGACTGGGACGCGGACCCCGAGCGCACCTCCGTCCTCACCCTGGAGCGCCTGCTGGAGCTGGTCTCCGACGCCGGACGGCCGGTGCAGCTCGCGATCGAGACGAAGCATCCGACCCGCTGGGCCGGACAGGTGGAGGAGCGCCTCCTCGTCCTCCTCAAGCGCTTCGGCCTCGACGCCCCGCCCGCCGAGGGTCCGCACCCGGTGCGGGTCATGAGTTTCTCCGCGCGCTCCCTGCACCGGATCCGGGCGTCCGCGCCGACGATCCCGACCGTGTACCTCATGCAGTTCATCTCACCCCGGATGCGGGACGGGCGGCTGCCGGCTGGTGTGACGATCGCCGGCCCCGGGATGCGGATCGTGCGCAACCACCCCGGCTTCATCCACAAGCTCCAGGGCGCGGGCCACTCCGTGCACGTATGGACAGTGAACGAACCGGAAGACGTTCAGCTCTGCGCTGATCTGGGCGTGGAAGCAATCATCACGAACAGACCCCGCCAAGTTCTGTCCCAACTCGGGCGCTGAAGTCCCTTTTTGCACACCCGCCACCCTCAACTCGTTCGTTACAGGGTGTGCTCCGGCGCATCCGCTCCGCATTCGGTCCGCATGAATGCGTCAGAGGGGCCCGCTTCGGGCTCCTTCGGCGGTTTCCGGTCCAGGCCATTGGGGCATCCAGACCATGCGTGGGGCTAAGGAGGTTCCGGGGGTGGCGTTGGTGGTGGCACAAGAAGTGCCCACGTCGTCGTGCATGGACGTACGCCATGGTCCTGCGGGCGTGGGCGAGGCGAGACACCGGATGCGCGAGCAACTGCGCATCAGCGGGGTGCCCGAATCGGTCGTGGACGATGCCGTACTGATCCTTTCCGAACTGCTCAGCAACGCCTGTCGACATGGCAGGCCGCTCGGCGCTCGGGAAGTCGGGGACGGGGAGATACGCGCCGCATGGCGCGTCGACAGAGCGGGACGACTGACGGTCGAGGTCACGGACGGAGGCGGGCCCACCCGCCCGGTTCCTGCCACGCCCTCGGTCACCGCACGGGGCGGCCGGGGGCTGAACATCATCAGCGCCCTGGCCCAGGACTGGGGTGTCCGGGACGGAGCGGCGGGTGAGGTCACCGTGTGGGTGATCGTTGCCTGTGGGCCCCGGCACGAGGATTTCGCTACGCGCGTTGCGCCCCCGGCGATCGACTTCAGTACGGCATTCGACGACCTCGATCCCTGAACCCGGGATCCCCGACAGCACGACCGCACGACAGCAGCACAGCAGTACCGGTCATCCGCACAGGCGGCCGTCCGGGAGCGCACGCCGACCGTGCTCCCGGCCGCACCCAACCGGTTCCGGCGGTACGAACGGCTAGGCTCGCGCCCAGACACGACGCCGTACCGCCGCAACCGGGAGACACGCACGATGGCCAAGAAGCGCCCCGCAGCCAAGACTGCAAAGCCGCAGCTCAACAACGGTGAGATCCCCGTCGTGGGCGCCCGCGAGCCCTGTCCCTGCGGATCCGGCCGCCGCTACAAGGCCTGCCACGGCGCAGCCGCCGCGCACGCCGTCACCGAGCACGTGCGGCGCCCCTTCGAGGGACTGCCGGGCGAGTGCGACTGGGTCGCGCTGCGCGAGCTGGTGCCCGCCGCCACCGTCCCGCTGTCCCTCAAGGGCGGCCTGCCCGAGGGCGTTCCCTCCGTCACGCTGGTGACCGTACTGCCCATGGCGTGGCCGGCGCTGCGCCGTGAGGACGGGTCCGTCCTCCTCGGCCTGCAGAACGACTCGTCCTCCGGGGACCTCGGCCGCGACATGGCCGACACCCTGGAGCGTGCCCTCGTGGCGGAGCCCGGTACGCCGGTCGCCGCCCGCCGGGTTCCCGCCGAGGGTCCCCGACTTCAGGATCTCCTGGACGCCGACGGCGGTTTCGAGCCGGTTGTGCACACCGGGTTCGAATTCTGGATTCCGGAATCCGAGAGCGCCCAGAACGCCTCGCCGGAGATCGCCGCCTCGCTGGAGCGCGCCAACGCGGCCGCCATTCCCACCGTCAAGCTGACCGGCGTGGACGCCGCCTACTGGTGCGAGACGCCGGACAAGAACCACCTGCGCTGGGTCATGCCGCACCCCGAGGAGAAGCTGCTCGACGCCCTCGCGCGGCTGCACGCGGCCGGCACGTCCTCGCTCGGCGAGGGCACGAAGCTCGTCGGCTCCTTCCGCGCCCACGGCCTGATGGTCCCCGTCTGGGACCTGCCCACCGGGGTCACGGCCGACGACGTCGAGAAGCCCGCGGCGGAGTTCGCGGAGCGGCTGGCCGGGGCTCTGGCCACGGACGCCCCGCTGACCACGGAGGAGCGCCGGGCCCGCGGCGGACTCACCAACCGCCAGGTGACGCTCAGCTGACGGAGCGCCCGCGTGGAGACGGTGACCGGAGTCACAACTCCCGCTAATCGTCTGCAAATCGATGTCTGAATATCGGAGATCGAATTTGCGAACAGGCGATCTCTTGTTACCGTTCTTGTAGCCCGGTCGCTGGTGCATCCCCCGTCGCCAGCGACCGGGCCCTTGATTTTCGGGGTGCGATCAACCGTCACCCGGTGCCGGTGAGTTGCTCCCGGACCTCAAGAGCAGTTCCCCTTCATCATCCGGAACTGCAAATTCCGCTACGGCCGAGTAACTCTCCGGATCGCCTGCCGAGGCCTCCCTCGGCGTTTCGCACAGGCCCGGTTCGTCGCCCGCGCCCACCGCGCACCGGATCTGGACCGTGCGCCCGGCCGGACCCATCATCGTCAGCACGGCGTCCAGTGCGCGACCACTTGTGTTCCGGTAGTAACTCCGGCCCCACGTCTGGCCTTCACCGACCAGCACGCAGGTCTGCGCCTCCACTCCGTGCGGCGAGGACAGTTCGGGGCCGCAGCGGGAATCCGTACGGGGCTGCTCGGCCGGGCCGGGCTGCTGCGGGCCGGCCGTCGGCGCCGAGCGCGCGGGCGCCGCGGGGGATCTGCGGGAGGAGTCCGAAAGCCCGAGCGCCGAGAACAGGCCGCCGCTCTTTCCGTCGTCCTGACCGGCAAAATCCGGCCCGGCGATCGCCCCGGCGAGCGGGAGCGACAAGATGATCAGCACACCGGCGCCGATACCGATCAGGCGGAGATTCATTCGCCGAAGATAGCGAGGCGGGAATGGGGCACGGAGATCCCCGCGCCCAATTCCCTTGGAAACTCGTCCTGCCGACACCCGTACGAGTGATCCCCGCAGGCCCGGCAGGTCAGTACGCGAGCCTGCTGCCGCCGCCGGGCGCCCCGCTGCTGGCCTCGACCAGCGCGTCCACGACCGCCTCGATCTCGGGCAGCCAGAGGTTTCCCGCCTGCGCCTGTACCTGCGCCCGCGGCGACCGCGACTGCGCAGACCGTGCCCGCGGCTGCTGAGCCGCCGACTGCGCCCGCGGCTCCCGTTCCCAGCGCACCTGGCCACCGCTGGACGCGGCGGAGGGCGGCAGCAACAGGTAGCCGCCCTCACCGTGGAAGCGCAGCGAGGAGGGCACGTGATCCTTGGCGTACAGGAGTTCGCCGAGCCGCTCCAGCGAGTAGGGCGCCACCAGCAACGCCCAGCGGGTGGGCGTGGCCACGACCGGACCGAGCCGCATGCCTTGCGCGTCCAGTCGTACGAGGGCGCGCGCGGCCGCGCCGGCCGGCAGGCTCACCGCGCACGGGGCGGTCCCGCCGGTGGCCATCAGGACAGGGGCGGCAGGCCTGTTGGTCCACCACCAGGCCACCATCCGGGGGTCCGTGGTGGCGGCGAGCAGTCCGGGGTCGAAGGGATGCGCGCCGGGGACGGCGCAGTCGGGGTCGGGGCAGGCGCATCGCTTGCCGTCGGTGCCGGACCGGCCGACGCCGGGCAGGACGGGCCACTGCCAGGTGGTGGCGCAGACGAGCGCCGCGTCGAGGAGAGCGGACGTGCTGCCGCTCTGTCCCGGGCCGGGGCGCAGGGATTGAAAGCGATCGCGGAGCCGCTGGAGACGCCTTCCGAGGATCTCGCGCATGTGCGCTCGTTCCTTTCCGTTGAACGCCGAGGGCCACATCACACCATGTAACCGGTGTCTCACCACACGTACAGGTTTCGCGTCACTGTCCGCCAGAAGCAGGTTCACACGGTTCGTGCAGTTTTCTTACAGGTCCGTCAAACGTCCCGCGGGGGTGGAGCGCGACCCGCGCCGGCCGCCGAGACCGGCGGCCGCCGCTAAGGACGACGGCCCGTGCCGGGTGGTTCCCGGCGGCGCCAACTGGCCACGCACATCACCGAGTACGTACCCGAGGCCCCTGCGGAGCCCGCTCAGTCGATCGCAAAAACCGACTGCTTCCAGCTTTTTCCGGCCAAGTTCTAGCCTTGGCTCGACAGTGAGTTGCCGTCCCACGGACACCAGGATTCCCACCTGGGCAATGCTGGACATGCATCCACGTGTGCGTGTAGATGTGGATTCCTTGATGGCGGCGCAGCACGATCTGGGGGTTTGCGATGCTATTTGGCGAATCGCACCAGGTGGAAAGGCGGACGCCATGAGCGCCCCGCATCTGCCGAAAGTGGCTGGAATCGATCCAGCGGCAACCGCGTCGCCGCACACTGCGGCGCCCGCGCCCGTCCGGACGACCCCCGCACCGGCCCCGCCGCCCGGCGGCCCGGGCAGTGTCATCCAGGACCGGCTGGCGGGCATGGTCTCGGACCTCACCACCCTGCACGAGCTCACCGAGCGCCTCGCCCGCGCCAGTGACCTCGACACCTCGCTGCGCGAATTCCTGCGCGCCGGAGCCGCGCTCGTCGGCGCCCGTCGCGGTCTGATCGTCCTGGAACCCTCCGACGGACTCGGCCCGACCAGCACGATCGGCCTCGGGCTCGGCCACGCGGAGCTCGGCCACATCGAGACCGTGCCGCGCAGCGCCACCTCCTATGGGCGGATCCTCGACGGTCTGCCCGACGCCCAGGGCGGCTCCGAGTTCCTCCCCGAACCGGGCGCGCCCCCCGGAGCCGGGGGTTTCGCCGCCCCCGTCGACCCCCGCCACCGTGAGGTCGCCGCCCGTCTCGGCTACGCCGCGAGCTACGCGCTCCCCCTCACCGCCGAGGCCACCGGCCGGCTCGGCGCGGCCGTCTGGCTCTACGACGAGCAGGCCGAGCCGAGCGACCGCCAGCGCGACCTCGCCGGACTGTACGTGCGGCACGCCGCCGAGCACCTGGCCCGGATGCTGGAGGTGGAACGCTCCCGCACGCAGCTGGCCACCGTCTCCGAGGAACTGCTGCCGAGCCGGCTCCCCCGGATCCCCGGGGTACAGCTCGCGGCCCGCCACCACACGGGGCCGCTCGGCGGGGGCGACTGGTACGACGCCCTGCCGCTGCCGGAGGGCGCCCTGGGACTGGCCGTCGGCTCGGTCACCGGATCCGGGCCGAGCGCCGTCGCCGCGATGGGGCGGCTGCGCGCATCGCTGCGCGCCTACGCCGTCATGGAGGGCGAGGACCCCGTGGCGGTCCTGTCCGACCTGGAGCTGCTGCTGCGCCTCACCGAGCCCGCCCGCGCCGCCACCGCGCTCTTCGCCTACTGCGAACCCGCCGGGGGGCCGAACTCCGAGGGCCAGGGCAGCAAGATCATTCTGGCTGGTGCCGGGCACACCCCGCCGCTGCTGATCGGTGAGCACCGAACCGAGTACGTGGAGACCTCCCTCTCCGCGCCCCTGGGCATGCTGTCCTGCTGGGAGGCGCCCAGCGTGGAGATCGAACCCGCACCCGGAGAAACGGTGCTTCTCTACACCGACGGGCTGCTGCACCACACGGGCGACCCGATGGACCGGGCCTACGCCCGGCTGCACGCCGCGGCCGCGGGGGTCCCCCGCAGCGTCCGCGAGGACCCGGCGGCCCTGTGCGAGCACATCCTGCGGACCGTACTGCCCGGCGGGGAGCCGACCGACGCCCCCGAGGACATCGTGCTGCTCGCGGCCCGGTTCGAATGAGGCCCGGAGCCTGTTCCGAATCATGACGGACGGCATGATTCGGAACAGCTCTCACCGCACACGCATACGATGGATGCGGTCCACACCCAGGTCCGTACCGTCGTAGCTGAGGAGAAGACGTGGCTGACGAGCTCACCCCGGAGACCCCGGAAGAAGAGCAGCCCAAGAAGACGCACAAGCAGCGCAAGAACGGTCTGTACCCGGGCGTCAGCGACGAACTCGCGGAGAACATGCGCGGCGGCTGGGCCGACACCGAGCTGCGCGGACTGGAGCCCATCGCCCAGGCCGCCCACACCCTCGCCCGCCGCGACGCGCTGTCCCGGCGCTTCCCGGGCGAGCGCCTCGTCATCCCCGCGGGCCGCCTGAAGACCCGCTCGAACGACACCGAGTACCCCTTCCGCGCCTCGACCGAGTACGCGTACCTGACCGGCGACCAGACCGAGAACGGCGTCCTGGTCCTGGAGCCGACCGGGCCGGCCGGTCACACCGCGACCGTGTACCTGCTGCCGCGCTCCGACCGGGAGAACGGCGAGTTCTGGCTGTCCGGCCAGGGCGAACTGTGGGTCGGCCGCCGGCACTCCCTCACCGAGGCCGAGCAGCTCCTGGGCATCCCCGCGAGGGACGTCCGCAAGCTCGCCGAGGCCCTCACCGAGGCCGAGGGCCCGGTCCGCGCCGTACGCGGCCACGACTCGGTGATCGAGTCCGCCCTCACCGACAAGGTGACCAAGGAGCGCGACCAGGAACTGCGCGTCTACCTCTCCGAGGCCCGCGCCGTGAAGGACGCGTTCGAGATCGGCGAGCTGCAGAAGGCCGTCGATTCCACCGTCCGCGGCTTCGAGGACGTCGTGAAGGTCCTGGACAAGGCAGAGGCCACGTCCGAGCGCTACATCGAGGGCACCTTCTTCCTGCGCGCCCGGGTCGAGGGCAACGACGTCGGCTACGGCTCCATCTGCGCCGCCGGCCCGCATGCCTGCACCCTGCACTGGGTCCGCAACGACGGCGACGTCCGCTCCGGTGACCTGCTGCTGCTCGACGCCGGTGTGGAGACCCACTCCCTCTACACCGCCGACGTCACGCGCACGCTGCCGATCAACGGCACGTACACCGACATCCAGCGCAAGATCTACGACGCGGTCTACGAGTCCCAGGAAGCCGGCATCGCCGCGGTGAAGCCGGGTGCGAAGTTCCGCGACTTCCACGACGCCTCCCAGCACGTGCTGGCCGAGAAGCTCGTCGAGTGGGGCCTGCTGGAGGGCCCGGTGGAGCGCGTCCTGGAGCTGGGCCTGCAGCGCCGCTGGACCCTGCACGGCACCGGCCACATGCTCGGCATGGACGTCCACGACTGCGCCGCCGCGCGCACCGAGGCGTACGTCGACGGCACGCTGGAGCCGGGCATGTGCCTGACCGTCGAGCCGGGTCTCTACTTCCAGGCCGACGACCTGACCGTGCCCGAGGAGTACCGCGGCATCGGCGTCCGGATCGAGGACGACATCCTCGTCACCGAGGACGGCAACCGGAACCTCTCCGCCGCCCTGCCCCGCACCTCAACCGAGGTCGAGGCCTGGATGGCGCGCCTGAAGGGCTGACGCCTGCGCCTTGCGTATCGGTGGGCGGGATTCCTGTACGGGGTCCCGCCCATCGGCGTTTCCCAGGACACCCGGGACACCTACGACACCGGCACCTACGACGCCACGAGGCCTACGACACCTTCAGAAGCGCGTCGTCGCGCCACTTCAGCATCTTGTCGAAGCTCACCACCGCGCCGCGGCCCGGCCGGTTGCGGAAGCGGACGTGGTCGGCGAGTTCGGCGATCAGGTGCAGGCCCCGGCCGTGTTCGGCCAGGGAGGGTCTGCGGCGAGCCACCGTCGCGGGCGGGAACCCCGGACCGGAATCGGTCACCTCGATACGGCAGCAATCCCCGTCCAGATAGGCCGTGACGTGGTACGCCTCGGTATCGTCCGGGATTTCGCCACCCCCGCCGTGCTCCACCGCGTTCGCACACGCCTCGCTCAGCGCCACCGAGAGATCGAAGGAGATGTCCGGGTCCACCCCCGCGGTCTCCATCGTCCCCAGCAGCAGTCGCCTGGCGAGCGGCACGCTCGCGGCTTCGCGCCTCAAGTGGAGAGACCACCAGATGCTCATACGGTTACGTATTGCCGCCCGCGAGGGGGCGTAAGCGCCCTTCGGCCGTCCGAGACCTCAATACGCCCGTCCGGCCGATGCGGCGCTCCCGGGGAGCGGTGTATGCGGCTGTCGGCGACGGGCCCGGACGGTCCTCGCACAGAGGACTCATGCGGACCTTCCGGACCTGCCGTATGAAGGGCCTGAGCGCAGTGCGATGATGGCCCGGCCATGTCTGACCCCCACGCGACGCACGCCGGAGCCGGCCTCCGGCTGATCCGGGCCGCGGTGTTCACCGCGGTCTGTGTCGTGCTGTCCGCGACCGGGCACGCCCTGGCGTCCTGCGCCACCGTGCCCTGGTGGTCCCTCTGTCTCGGCTTCCTCGCCGTCTTCGCGGTCGCCGCCCCGCTCGCGGGCCGACGGCGGACGCTGCCCGGCATCGCCGCCGGGCTCACCATCGGACAACTCGGCCTGCACGCGATGTTCGGCCTCGGCCAGCACAGCGCGGCCGCCGCGCAGGCGCCGGCCGGCACCGCCGACGCATCGCTCGCCGAGCTCGCCGCGCGGCTGGTGTGCGGGGGCAACTCCGTACCGCTCAGCCCGGCCGACGCCCGGCAGGTCCTGGAGGCGGCAGGCCTGGACCCGGCCGCCCTGGCCGGACAGACGGCACAGGTCGCGCAGGCCGGACAGGTCGTGGCGCAGGGGCACGGCGCGCACGCGCACGTGGCCCAGGCCGTCACCGCGGCGCCCGCGACCGGCCTGTTCAGCCCGGCCATGGTGGCCGGCCACCTGCTGGCGGCACTCGCCGCGGGCTGGCTGCTCGGCCGCGGCGACGCCGCGCTCTTCCGGCTGGTCGAGCTGTCCCGCCGCTCCGCCGAAGCCGCCCCGATACGTCCGCTGCGCGCCGCGCTGGCCTTCGTACGCGCCCTCGGCGCCGGGCTCCCGGGCTCCTCGGCCACCCGTACCCCGCAGGACGCGCGGACCGGGTCCGACCCCGCCCTCTGCACGGGGCGGGAAGCACTCCAGCACACGGTGATCCGGCGCGGCCCACCCGTGGCACTCGCCCTCGCAGCCTGACGCGGCACCCTCCTTCCCGGACACAGAGCGGGATACCGGTGCCGCGAACTCCGCGCGCGCCCGTGCGCGGAGCCACCGCCGCCACTGCTTCCGTGGAGTGTTCCTGCCATGAAGACCTCTCGCGTCTCCATCGCCGCCGCCATCGCCGCCGGTTCCGTCCTCGTGCTCTCCGGCCCTGCCTTCGCCCATGTCGGCGTGCAGCCCGCCGGAGAGGCCGCCAAGGGTGGCTACGCGACGATCAACTTCAAGGTCCCCAACGAGCGGGACAACGCGTCGACCACGCAGCTGGAGGTCAACTTCCCGGTCGACCAGCCGCTCAGCTCCGTCATGCCGCAGGACGTTCCCGGCTGGACCGTGAAGGTCGAGACGAGCGATCTCGCCACGCCGCTCACCGTGCACGGCAAGCAGATCACCAAGGCGGTCACCAAGGTGACCTGGTCCGGCGGCAAGATCGAGCCCGGCAAGTTCCAGCAGTTCCCGCTCTCCGTGGGCAAGCTGCCCGAGAGCTCCGACCAGATGGTCTTCAAGTCCATCCAGACGTACGACAACGGCGAGGTCGTCCGCTGGATCGAGGAGGCCAAGGAAGGCGCCGCGGAGCCGCAGAACCCCGCGCCCGTCCTGAAGCTCACCGCCGCCAAGGGCGACGGCCACCACGACAGCGGCGCGAAGGCCGACGAGCCGAAGAACGCCGACAAGGACGCCGAGCACGGCCACGACAAGGCCGCCGCCGAACACGGCTCCGACACCACCGCGCGCGCCCTCGGCATCGCCGGCATCGTCGTCGGGCTCGGCGGTGTCGCCTTCGGCATCGCCTCGCGCCGCCGCTCCGCCTGACCTGCCGCGCCCATGGGCGCTGCCGTTCCGAAACGTCCGTAGCATCCCCGATCCCAGGGACATTTCTTCATGCGCACCACACGTGTGACGGTCGCCGCGCTGCTCGCGGCGGCCGCACTCACCCTCACCGCCTGCGGCGGTGAGCCCGCCAAGACCGGCGGAGTCACCCAGATCTCCGGCGGTCAGAGCACCACCAAGGCCGCGACCCTCCTGGACCGCCCCTTCAACAAGCCGGATCTCGTCCTCACGGACACCACCGGCAAGCAGTGGAACCTGCGTGAGCAGACCAAGGGCAAGCCGACCCTCATCTACTTCGGATACACCAGCTGCCCCGATGTGTGCCCGCTGACGATGAGCAACATCGCCGTCGCCAAGAAGGCACTCCCCAAGGCCGACCAGGACAACCTCCAGGTCGTCTTCGTCACCACCGACCCTGAGAGGGACACTCCCGAGTCCCTCGGCGCGTGGCTCAAGTCGCAGGACCCGTCCTTCATCGGACTCACCGGGAACTTCGCGACCATCCAGGCCGCCGCACGCACGCTCGGCATCGGTATCGAGGCCGCCACGACGGGAGCCGACGGCAAGGTCGTCTCCATGCACGGCGCCCAGGTCATCGCGTTCTCGCCCAAGACCGACGAGGGCTACGTCCTCTACGGCGAGGGCACCACCGTCGACGACTACACCAAGGACCTGCCGAAGCTCATCAAGGGGGAGAACCCGTGAACGCCCGCACCACCCGCATCCTGGCCGTCGCCCTCTCCCTGACGGCAGCGCTCGCCATATCCGGCTGCTCCGGCGAGACCAAGTCGCAGATGATCGTCAAGGGCGCCTTCATGCCGCAGCCCGTGAACGACAAAATGGCCGGCGGGTTCATGGTCATCTCGAACCCGACCGAGAACGCCGACAAGCTCACCGGCGCCACCTCCCCGATCTCCGACGATCTCCAGATCCACGAGACCAAGGACCAGAAGATGCAGCAGGTCCAGTCGATGGACGTGCCGGCGGACGGCGAGCTCCGGCTGGAGCGCGGCGGCAACCACATCATGTTCATGGGGCTCAAGAGCACTCCCAAGGTCGGCGACAAGGTCACCGTCGAGCTCCACTTCGAGACGTCCGGCCCGGTCAAGGTCGAACTGGAAGTGAAGGACCGGACGTACAACCCTCAGGCTCCGACAGCTACGTCCGGCAACGCCCACTGACGGACCGAGGAGCTGACACGCCATGACGGCCACCGCCCCCGCCCCATCCACGGCCCGCGCCCGTGCCACGGCAGTCCTGCCGCGGCTCGCGCTGGTCCTCGCAGCTCTGCTGGCAACCCTGTTCACCGCGGCCTCACCGGCCACGGCGCACGCCGCACTCACCGCGAGCGACCCCAAGGACGGGGCGGTGGTCGCCACGGCGCCCGCCCAGGTCACGCTCTCCTTCTCCGAGCAGGTCGCCATGGGCGACGATTCCATCCGCGTGCTCGACCCCCAGGGCAAACGCGTGGACACCGGTGAACTGCGCGACATGTGCAGCGGGAACACCGTCCGCTACGGCAGCGCGCTGCACACCGGGCTGCCGGATGGCACCTACACCGTCGCCTGGCAGGCCGTCTCGGCCGACAGCCACCCGATCTCCGGCGCCTTCACGTTCTCCATCGGCGCGCCCTCGGCCACTGATGTCACCCTCCCCACGGCGCGGGCGGGCGGCGGGCCCGTCGGCATCGCGTACGGGCTCGCCCGCTACGCCGCCTACGCCGGGTTCGCCGTCCTCGTGGGCGGCGCCGCCTTCATCCTGCTGTGCTGGCGCAGGGGCGCCGCCGAACGGCCGCTCCAGAAGCTCGTCGTGCGCGCCTGGGTCACCCTGACCGCCGCCACCCTGGCCATGCTGGTGCTGCGGACCCCGTACACGGGGTCCGGCAACTTCTCCGATGTGTTCGATCTCGACGGGCTGCGGGCCGTCCTGGAGACCAAGACCGGGGCCTCGCTCGTCTCCAGGCTGCTCCTGCTGGGCGCGGCCGCCCTCTTCGTCGCAGTCCTCTTCGGCGTCTACGCGCGCCGCGTGGCGGGCCTCGGACCCGATGAGGCCGACCGTGCCGAGGGGGAGAGCTCCGGGGCCGACCAGGCCGACGGGACCGATGAGACCGATGACGCAGAGCGGCCGGACGACACCGGCGATCTCACCTTCGGGCTGGCCATCGGCGGCGCCGTCGTGTCCGGCGGTATC
Organism: Streptomyces sp. NPDC001549; assembly: GCF_042894025.1. NCBI lineage: Bacteria > Bacillati > Actinomycetota > Actinomycetes > Kitasatosporales > Streptomycetaceae > Streptomyces > Streptomyces sp. NPDC001549. Next base: position 98,932 of record NZ_JBIAVJ010000021.1, on the reverse strand, counting down.
GCCGCCACCTGGGCCCTCTCGGAGCACGCCTCCACCGGGATCCAGCCCGGTATCGCCATGCCGGCCGACATCCTGCACCTGATGGCCGTCGCGACGTGGCTCGGCGGTCTCGCCGCGCTGCTCGTCGCCCTCCACAAGGTCCCCGGGATCGAGCGCGCCGCCGTCCGGAGCTTCTCCCGGGTCGCCTTCGTCAGTGTCCTGGTGCTCGCCGTCACCGGCGTCTACCAGTCCTGGCGCCAGCTCGGCAGCTGGTCCGCCCTCACCGGCACGGACTACGGGCAGCTGCTGCTCCTGAAGATCGGCCTGGTCGCCGTCCTCCTCGGCATCGCCTTCGTGTCCCGCAAGTGGACCGCGCGGCTCGCCGATGCCCCGGCGGACGACGCGGCCGCCACAACCGCCGTCGCCGCCGTGGTCGCCGCCGGACAGACCGCGGACGATGTTTCACGTGAAACGGCCCCCGGCACCGGCTCGGAAGGCTCCGGTATTTCACGTGAAACAGAGCCCCCGCCCGTCCCCGCGGACCCGGAGCGCGCCGCCCAGCTCGCCCGGCAGCGTGCCGCACGTGAGAGCGCGCTTGAGAAGCGGCTGCGGGACGCCGACCCGGACCGCGCCGGCCTGCGCCGCTCCGTCCTCGCCGAGGCAGCCATCGCCGTGATCCTGCTCGCCGTCACCACCGTGCTCACCAGCACCGAACCCGGGCGGACCGTGGAGCAGGAGACGGGCCGCGGCTCCACCGCCACCGCCGTCCCCGACCGGGCCGTCAAGATCACCCTGCCCTTCGACACCGGCGGTCCGAACGGCAAGGGCTCCGTCCGGCTCGAACTCGACCCGGGGCGGGTCGGCGCGAACACCCTGCACCTCTGGTCCGACTCCGCCGACGGCACCCCCTTCGACCTCCCCGAGATCAAGGTCGCCTTCACCCTTCCCGCCAAGGACATCGGCCCCCTGCCGCTCGTCCCCGAGCAGGCGGCCCCCGGACACTGGACCGCATCGGGTGTCCAGCTGCCGCTCGCCGGTGAATGGCGCATCGACGTGACCGTCCGCACCTCCGACATCGACCAGACCACCGTCCAGAAGACCGTGAAGATCGGCTGACCAGCGTGACCGAGAGCAACCCCGACATCGAGATCTCCCGGCGCAGGCTGCTGGGTACCGTCGGCGCCGCAGGCGCCGTCGGGATCGCCCTCGGAGCCGCAGGCGGCGCCCTGGCGCACTCCGCACTGGAGGGCTCCGGTAGCGGCTCGGCCCCCGGCGCGGCCGGCAGTCTGGCCTCCCTGGGCGCCACCCAGGTGGCCTTCCACGGAGACCACCAGGCCGGCATCACCACCCCGCTGCAGGCCAAGGGGCACCTCGTCGCCTTCGACCTCACCGCCGGGGCGGGCCGTACGGAGGCCGCCGCGCTGCTGCGGCGCTGGTCCGACACCGCCCGGCGGCTGATGGCGGGCGAGCCGGCCTCGACCTCCGACAGCGGAATCGCCCTGGACGCCGGTCCGTCCTCCCTCACCGTCACCTTCGGCTTCGGCCACTCCTTCTTCGAGCGCACCGGCCTCACCGCCCGCCGCCCCACCGCCCTCGACCCGCTGCCGGACTTCTCCTCGGACCGGCTGGACGCCCAGCGCAGCAACGGCGACCTGTGGGTCCAGATCGGCGCCGACGACGGCCTCGTCGCCTTCCATGCCCTGCGTGCCCTGCAGAAGGATGCCGGGGAGGCCGCCCGCGTCCGCTGGCAGATGAACGGCTTCAACCGGTCTCCCGGCGCCACCGGCACCCCGATGACCGCCCGCAACCTGATGGGCCAGGTCGACGGCACCGGCAACCCGAAGCCCTCGGAGCCCGATTTCGACAAGCGCATCTTCGTTCCCGGCGCGGGCCCCGGGCCCGCCGAGCACGCCTGGATGGCCGGGGGCTCGTACGCCGTCGTCCGGCGCATCCGCATGCTCCTCGACGACTGGGACAAGCAGTCCCCCGCCCAGCAGGAGCAGGTCATCGGCCGTACGAAGGCCACCGGCGCCCCCTTGACCGGCGGCGGCGAGACCACCGAGATGGCGCTCGACAAGCTCGGCGCCGACGGGAAGCCCGTCATCCCGTCCAACGCCCACGCCCGGATCTCCGCCCCCGAGCAGAACGGCGGGGCCGCCATGCTGCGGCGGCCCTTCTCCTTCCACGACGGGATCGGCCCGGACGGCGCTCCCGACGCGGGGCTCCTCTTCGTCTGCTGGCAGGCCGATCCGCTGCGCGGATTCGTACCCGTACAGCGCAAGCTCGACCGCGGCGACGCGCTGTCGGCGTTCATCCGGCACGAGTCGAGCGGGCTGTACGCGGTTCCGCCCGGCCCCCGCAGCGGCGAGTACGTGGGGCAGCGGCTGCTCGAAGGGTGAACAGCAACCCGGCGGGCGGCACCCCGGCATTAGGCTGATCGCATGTCAGCCACCCGCTTCACGTATCTCGGTCCCGAGGGCACCTTCACCGAGGCCGCCCTTCGCACCCTGCCGGAAGCCGCGACCCGCGAACTCGTCCCGATGGTGTCGGTCCCGGCCGCCCTGGACGCCGTACGCAACGGCGAGGCGGCCGCTGCCCTCGTCCCGATCGAGAACTCGGTGGAGGGCGGGGTCACCGCCACCCTCGACGAGCTGGCCTCGGGCGAACCGCTGATGATCTACCGCGAGGTGCTGCTGCCCATCACCTTCGCGCTGCTCGTGCGGCCCGGGACCGCCCTGTCGGACGTCAAGACCGTCACCGGGCACCCGGTCGCCCAGCCGCAGGTGCGCAACTGGCTGCGGGCGAACCTGCCCGACGCGGTGTGGGAGTCGGCCGCCTCGAACGCCGACGGTGCCAGGCTGGTCCAGGAGGGCCGCTTCGACGCCGCCTTCGCGGGCGAGTTCGCCGCCGCCACCTACGGACTCGTCCCGCTGGTGACCGAGATCCACGACGCGGAGAACGCCGAGACCCGGTTCGTGCTGGTGGGACGCCCCGCCCGGCCGGCCGCGCCGACCGGCGCGGACAAGACCTCCGTCGTGCTGTGGCTCGGCGACGACCACCCCGGTGCGCTGCTGGAGCTCCTTCAGGAGTTCGCGGTCCGCGGGGTGAACCTGATGCTGATCCAGTCCCGTCCGACCGGACAGGGCATCGGCAATTACTGCTTCGCCGTCGACGCCGAGGGCCACATCTCCGACCGGCGGGTCAGCGAGGCGCTCATGGGCCTCAAGCGGACCTGCCCCCAGGTCCGCTTCCTCGGCTCCTACCCGCGGGCCGGTGTCGCTCAGAGTGATGTCCGGGCTCCCCGGCCCGGGACCTCCGACGGTGACTTCACGGCCGCCTCCGACTGGCTGGGGCGTTGCCTCGACGGGCGGGCGTAGGACGTCGTCCACTGTCCACAGAGTTATCCACAGGCGGAGACGAGGGCCTGGGGACAAGTCGACAGAACGGCACGACAAGGTCGACAAATCGCCCGGACGGTTCAGGTTTCGCTCTGGGGAGCGGGAGGTGAACGGTGTCACCCCCGCATCGCCGATCAACTCTTTGGGGCGAGTCATTCCCACCCGAATGAGTGTGTGAGGGTGGTTTGAACCCTGATTCATCCCGGCCATCCACCGATCAGGAATGATCTATTCCTGTGTCCACAGAGACGGCACACAGCCTGTGGATAAGATCCGGGCCCCGGCAATTCCTGTGGACAAGAAGCCCCTCCGGCCCTGCTCAGCGCTCGCCGCGCCGTCGGCATTCTGCCCCTTTTCGGGGAATGGGACCGCTTTTATTGACGCTCCGAGAAGGGCCACTTCCGGTCAGCCGTCAAGACTTATCCATTCGTTGCAATTGGGACATAGCGACACGCAGCGTGATATCGGTGTGATCCCAGGAAGCCCAGCCCGGTAGCCTGGAGGGGTGATTGACCTCCGGCTGCTCCGTGAAGACCCTGACCGTGTCCGCGCCTCGCAGCGCGCCCGTGGAGAGGACGTCGAACTCGTCGATGCGCTGCTCTCCGCCGACGAGCGCCGCAGGTCCTCCGGCATGCGCTTCGATGAACTGCGTAATGAGCAGAAGTCCCTCGGCAAGCTCATCCCCAAGGCCTCTCCCGAGGAGCGCTCCGAGCTGCTGAAGAAGGCCGAACAGCTCAAGCAGGACGTCAAGGCCGCCGAGGCCGAGCAGAACGAGGCCGACGAAGCCGCCAAGCAGCTTCTCCTCCAGCTCGGCAACATCGTCCACGAGGACGTCCCGGTCGGCGGCGAAGAGGACTTCACCGTCCTGGAGACGCACGGCACCATCCGGGACTTCGCCACCGAGGGCTTCGAGCCCAAGGACCACCTGGAGCTCGGCGAGCTGCTGGGCGCCATCGACGTCGAGCGCGGCGCCAAGGTCTCCGGCTCGCGCTTCTACTACCTGACCGGTGTGGGAGCCCTGCTGGAGCTGGCGCTGGTCAACGCGGCCATCGCCCAGGCCACCGAGGCCGGCTTCATCCCGATGCTGACCCCGGCGCTGGTCCGCCCGCGCGCCATGGAGGGCACCGGCTTCCTCGGCCAGGCCGCCGAGAACGTGTACCACCTGGAGAAGGACGACTTCTACCTGGTCGGCACCTCCGAGGTCCCCCTCGCCGCGTACCACATGGACGAGATCATCGACGCCGAGAAGCTGCCGCTGCGGTACGCCGGCTTCTCCCCGTGCTTCCGCCGCGAGGCCGGTACGTACGGCAAGGACACCCGCGGCATCTTCCGCGTCCACCAGTTCGACAAGGTCGAGATGTTCTCGTACGTCGCGCCGGAGGACGCCGAGGCCGAGCACCAGCGGCTCCTGGAATGGGAGAAGCAGTGGCTGACCAGCCTGGAGCTGCCGTTCCAGGTGATCGACGTCGCCACCGGTGACCTGGGCTCCTCCGCCTCGCGCAAGTTCGACTGCGAGGCGTGGATCCCCACCCAGGGCAAGTACCGCGAGCTGACCTCCGCCTCGAACTGCGACAGCTTCCAGGCCCGCCGCCTGTCGATCCGCTACCGCGACGGCAAGAAGACCCAGCCGCTGTCCACGCTGAACGGCACGCTGTGCGCCGTACCGCGCACGATCGTCGCGATCCTCGAGAACCACCAGCAGGCCGATGGTTCGGTACGGGTGCCCCCGGTGCTCCGTCCCTACCTCGGCGGCCGCGAGGTCCTGGAGCCGATCACCAAGTGAGCCCGGCCCCGTTCCCGTACAAGCTCGTCGCGACCGATCTCGACGGCACGCTGCTGCGTGGCGACGACACCGTCTCGGAACGCACTCGTGAAGCGCTCGTCGCGGCCACCGCGGCGGGCGCGGCGCACATCATCGTCACCGGCCGGGCCGTGCCCTGGACCCGGCACGTACTGGACGATCTCGGCTACAAGGGGATCGCCGTCTGCGGGCAGGGCGCGCAGGTCTACGACGCGGGTGCGCACCGGCTGCTGACCTCGGTGACGCTGGACCGGCAGCTGGCCGGTCTGGCGCTGTCGAAGCTGGAGGCCGAGATCGGTCCGCTGGCCCTGGCGGCCAGCCGGGACGGGGTGGACGGCGAGGTCCTGTTCGGGCCCGGGTACCAGGCGCAGGAAGGCCTGCCGGCCATATACCTGGACGACACCAAGGCGCTCTGGACGGCTCCGCTGAACAAGCTCTACATCCAGCATCCCGAGCTGGACGACGACGCGCTCGTCAAGGTGGCCCGGGAGACCGTGGGCAGCCTGGTCGACATCGTCATGGCGGGTCCCGGCATAGTCGAGATCCTGCCGCTGGGGCTGACCAAGGCCACGGGCCTGTCGCTGGCCGCGCGCCGGCTGGGAGTGAAGGCGGCGCAGACGATCGCCTTTGGTGACATGCCCAACGACATTCCGATGTTCGGCTGGGCCGCGCACGGGGTGGCGATGGCCAATGCCCATGCCGAGCTCAAGGCCGTGGCCGACGAGGTGACGACCTCCAACGAGGAGGACGGCATCGCGGTGGTGCTGGAGCGTCTGCTGGGCGCCGCGTAGCACGCACGACGGAGGAGAGGTCCGGGACAGCCCGCGCCGCAAGGCGCGCTCGAAGTGGCTGACCCGGACCTTTTGTTGCTCCCCGCACGACTCACTCTGCACCGGGCGCAGGTCCCTTACCAGCGAATTTCCGTGCATCAGCCGTGGACCCGGCGGCGGCGCCAGTAGGCGACGGTGAGGATGCCCAGCAGTGGACCCCAGAGCAACAGCGGCGCGTAGGTCAGGTCGAAGATCTGCAGGGCGAGCCCGGTGGGGGCATCGGGATTGGCGGCGTTGGTCTCGCTCCAGATCCAGGCGCCCAGGACCGTGATGCCGGTGAGCGCGATCGCGCCCAGCGTCGCGGGAACCACCGCCACCAGGGGGTGGATCCGGCGTCCGCCCAGTACGGGGATCCAGCCGGGCAGCTCCTCGCCCCAGCGCTGGACCATACCGAGGCTCAGCAGGCCCAGGCACTCCTGCAGGACGCAGACGAAGATGAGGACCAGGGACCCGGTACCCGGGTAGTACGAGTGGTGCAGATCGCTGCCCGGGCCCCAGCCCATGGGAATGCCGACCGCGATCGCGAGCCGCCACAGGCAGCTGGGAAGCACGGTCAGCGAGGTGAGCCGGGCGAGCCGGCGAAGCCGCGGGGAGACTCCGGGCACGGTCTGCGAGGCGCGAACGACGGTGTTGGAGGTCATCTGCCAAGTCCTTTGCAGGGGGCGCTGGTTGATGACTCGATCCTGGTCGGGCGAGGTCTTCGGAACCATCCGCCGATCAGCAGGCCGGTGGGTCCCATGACGTCGGCGCTGCTCTGCCGATCGGCAGATGGCCGGTCTCCGGGGTGCGCTCGTAGGGTCGGGTCATGACCGTCAACCTTCGTGCCGCGTATGCCCCGTTACTTGCCCTTGCCGGCGCCGTCGGCCTCCTCGCGGTGTTCCTGGGTGCTCCCCCGGCGTGGTTGCTGATCTGGGTGGGTCTGCTGCTGCCGCTGCTGGCCCTGGTGGCCCGCTGGTCCCCGGTGCGTTCGGGGTCCGTCGCGGCCTCGCTGGGCGTGACGGCCGTCGCGGTGTGGCCGGTACCGCTGATGTGGGGGACGGCGTCGTGGCTGGAGGCCTGCGGGGCGGCGGCGTTCTGGGCGGTGCCCGCGCTCGGGGCCCTGGCGGCCGGGGGATATCTGCGCCGACAGGCGAGCCGGATGCGCCAGGCCGTCCGGGACGGCCGGCGCGACCAGCAGCTGGAACTGGCCCGGGATCTGCACGACTTCGTGGCGCACGACGTGAGTGCCATCGTGGTGCAGGCCCAGGCAGCCAGGTTCGTGGCGGACAAGGACCCCGAGCAGGCGGTCCGCGCGCTGGAGCGGATCGAGGCGGCGGGGCTCGGCGCGCTCGCCTCGATGGACCGGACGGTGCACGCGCTGCGGGAGGCGGCCGGTGCGCGGTCCGCCTCGGTCCCGGGGACCTCGGAGCTGCCGGAGCTGGTGGAGCGGTTCGAGGGCGGGGTGCTGGAGGCCGATCCGGCGGCGGTCCGCGAGTTGTCACGGGAGGCGGACACCACTGCCTACCGGGTGGCCGTGGAGGCCTTGACGAACGTACGCCGGCACGCGCCCGGGGCGGCGGTCGTACGGGTGCGCCTGCACCGGGCGGCGGAGGGGATCGAGCTGAGCGTGGCCAACTCCGCGCCGGCCCGTGGCGCGGGCGGACTGAGGGGACTGGGGCTGCGGCGGCGGAGCGGAACCGGGCTGGCCGGTCTGCGCGGCAGGGTGGAGGCGGCGGGCGGGACGCTGCGGGCCGGCGCGAGCGCCGACGGCGGGTGGCGGGTTTGCGCCGTCTTCCCGGCACAGGAGCACACCCTCGGGTGATCATGGCGGCGTGACCACACGCATCCTGATAGCCGACGACCAAGAGGACATTCGCAGCGGTTTCCGGCTGATCCTCGATTCACAGCCGGACATGACCGTGGTGGGGGAGGCCGCGGACGGGGAGAGCGCGGTGGCGCTGGCCCGGGAACTGCGGCCCGATGTGGTGCTGGCGGACATCCGGATGCCGCGGCTCGACGGGCTGGAGGTGACCCGGCTGCTGGCGCCGCAGACGCGGGTGGTGGTGGTGACCACCTTCGACCTGGACGAGTACGTGCACACCGCGCTGCGCAACGGCGCCTGCGGCTTTCTGCTGAAGCGGTCCGGGCCGGCGCTGCTCATCGAGGGGGTGCGGGCGGCGATGGCGGGGGACACACTGATCAGTCCGCAGATCACGGTGCGGCTGCTGAGTCGGCTGACGCAGGCGGGTCCGGTCGCCCGGCCCGTGGCGCATCCGCTGACGGAGCGGGAGGTGGACATCGTGCGCCTGGTGGCGCGGGGGCTCACCAACGCCGAGATCGGCGCGGAACTGTTCATCACCGCGGGGACGGCCAAGACCCACATCGCGAACGTCCAGGCCAAGCTGGGGGCCCGCAACCGGGTGGGAATCGCCGCCTGGGCCTGGGAGCACGGCATCGCCAAAGCGGAGCCGGAGGCCGAGGCCGGCTAGATCCTCGTCATGTTTCACGTGAAACAACGTTGCGGGTGAGCGGCCAGGCGAGCAGGCCGACGGAGAGCGCGATGGCATGGCCGAGGTCCGTGAAGGTGCCGCCGGTGACCAGGGGCACCCCGAAGAAGGCGAGCACTCCGGCCAGGTAGAGCCATCTCCACGGGCCTGGGAGCCGGTAGGTGAGGACGCCGATGGAGGCCGCGAGCCCGTAGCTGACACCGATGTCGACGACGTGGGTCATGCTGTGCGGGGCCCGGTGGTCCTGGATGGCCGTCAGAAGGATCTTCTGGCTGACCAGGGTGGCGACGACGTGGGCGGTCGCGACGATCAGGAGCCAGCGCAGGGTGCCGAGCCAGCGTTCGACGGGGGCGTGGAACAGCTCGAAGAGCACGGCGTAGAGGGCCAGAGAGGCCGGGTTCGCGATCCAGAAGGCACTGCTGACGAGTGCCCGGACGGGGTATTTGACGAGCTGGTTGATGTTGCTGCTGTTGCGGTGGAGCAGGACCCTGTCGACCTGGTCGGGTGCGATCGCGACGATGATGCTGGTGACCGCGATGATCAGCAGCCAGATGTGCGTTCCGGGCGAGGAGCGTATCCAGGACCGCAGTGGCCTGGACGGCTCCGGCTCGGTGTGCGCGACCATGCACCGATGATGCCGCGCAAACCTGTGCCCCGCCTGGCCGGTGGGCCGGGCGGGGCACAGGTTCGCATGTGGTGCGGCAGGACTTACTCCTCGCCCGCCAGGGTGAGGCGGCGGAGCTTCTGGCCCGCGTAGACGGTGGCGCCGACGGTGACCGCGCAGAGCAGGATCACGGCGGTGGGAAGACCGACGGTGGCGTCGACGTACCCGTTCCCGGCGACCTTCTCGGCGACGGACAGGGCCCACTGCTGGACGCTGAGAGTCTTGGCTCCGGAGACCAGACTGCCGAAGAGCGACTCCCAGATCAGGGCGTAGACCAGACCGAAGACGACCGCGTGCCGGCTGACGGTGCCGAGCAGCAGGAACAGCGCGCTGTAGGCGATCGAGGCCACGAGGGCGGCGATCGTGTACGCGACGGCGATCTGCTGGCCGTTGCCGTTGAGGATGAATCCGGCGATCAGGGTGGGGATCGCCGAGAAGACCATCGTGACGGCGATCGCCACGGTCAGCTTGGTCATGATGATCGTCGGACGCTTCACCGGCTTGGCGAGCAGGTAGACGATGGAGCCGTCGTCGATCTCGGGCCCGATGGCTCCGGTGCCGGCGATGACACCGATCAACGGGACCATGGTGGCGAGGGCGAAGCCCCCGAGGAGGTCGGCCGCGACCTTGTCGTCCACGCCGACGAAGGCACGGACGACGAGGGCGATGACGATCAGCAGGGCGGGCAGCGCGAAGAGGATCAGCGCGCGGCGCCGGCCGAGCAGGGCCCGGTAGGTGAGCCGGGCAACGGTGGGTTCGTACATGGGTGCCAGCTCCTTTCAGGCCGCGACGAGGTAGGAGAAGACCGACTCGAGGGACTCGTCCGAGGGCGAGACCGTCAGCAGCCGGATGCCGTGTTCCCGGGCCACGCGGGGCAGCAGCTCGGTGAAGCGGCCGAAGTCGACGGCCTGGATGCGCAGCGCGCCCTCCTTGAGGTCGACCTCGATGCCGGCGGTGGAGGGGTCGGCGATCAAGGCCGCGGCGAGAGCCCGGTCGTCGGAGGAGCGGATGAGGTAGCGGTGCGGGCGGTCCGTCATCAGGCGGCGGATCTTGCGGAAGTCGCCGGAGGCGGCGTGCCGGCCGGCCACGACCACCTCGATGTGCGAGGCGAGCTGCTCGACCTCCTCCAGAATGTGGGAGGAGAACAGGACGGTGCGTCCCTCGTCGCCCATGCGCCGCAGCAGGTCCATGAGCTGCATGCGCTGGCGCGGGTCCATGCCGTTGAACGGCTCGTCGAGGAGCAGTACGGACGGCTCGTGGACGAGGGCCGAGGCCATCTTCACGCGCTGGCGCATGCCCTTGGAGTACGTGGAGATCTTGCGGTCCTGGGCGTACTCCATCTCGACGGTGGCGAGCGCCCGCTGGGCGGCCGCGTCGTCGAGGCCGTGGAGTTCGGCGTTGGCGACGACGAACTCCCGTCCCGTGAGGAAGTCGTACATGGCCTCGCGCTCGGGCACGACGCCGACCTGCTTGTAGACCTGCTCGTTCTGCCAGATCGGTGCGCCGTCGAGCGTGACGGTGCCCGTGGAGGGGGCGAGGAAGCCGCCCATCATGTTGATGAGGGTGGACTTACCGGCGCCGTTGGGACCCAGCAGCCCGGTGACGCCGGGGCCGATGCTCATGGTCACGTCGTTGACGGCGACGACGTTCCCGAACCAGCGGGAGGTGTGGTCGATGTCGATGGTGGTCACAGCCCGGCCTTCCGGTAGCGGGCCATCAGGGCGGCGTAGGAGCCGGCGATGAGGCCGAGGGCGACGAGCAGGTAGACGACGCCGACGCCGGCCGAGGGACCCTCGCCGCCGGGGAAGGCGGAGGTCGCGCCCAGGAACGCGGTCTGTACGCCGTCGATGAGAGTGATCGGGGAGAACAGGCCCATCCACTCGATGGCCCCGGTGTTCCCGGTACTGGAAGCGATCCCCTGGACCGCGGTCACCGCGCCGAACGGGATCAGGAGCACCGCGATGATCGCGGCGACGCCGAACCCGCGGCGCGGGGTGAGCGCGGCCATGACCAGGCCGAGGCCCGCGAAGAGCAGCGAGAGCAGCAGAACCGACACGAGTCCTTGCCCGAATCCCTTGGTCTGGTCGGCGAAGTCGAACTTCGCGAGGAGCGAGCCGATCCACATGATCAGCAGCGGGGTCGCCGTGAGGATGAAGAGGGCCGAGGCCATGGCGGCGTACTTGGCCACGACGTAGTCGACCCGTTCGATGGGCCGCGAGAAGTAGAGCGGCACCGTCTTGAAGCGCAGGTCCCGCGAGACCGACTGCGGCGCCTGGGACGCGAGGAAGAGGCCGATGATCACCTGCGTGGTCAGGGCGTACGTCGTGTACTTGATCGGCAGGTCGGTGGAGCCGGGCACCGCGATGGCGACCGCGACGATGATCAGCGCGGGTACGCACATCACCGCGAAGAGGATCATCGGGAGGACCTTGGACTTGGCCGAGCGGCCGAGTCCGTAGGCACCGCGCAGGGACTGCGAGAACAGCGACTTGCGGGCGTAGGCACGGCCGAGCCGGGGTCCGTCGTAGGACCGGTAGCCGATGTTGTGGATCTGGGTCGAGGTGTCAGGCGCCATCGGAACCGGCTCCCTTCTGCTGGACGGTGGGCGAGGGCTGGTCGTTGTCGCGGAAGACCTCCGCGATGTGGTGACGGCGCTGCTCCATGCGGACCAGGCCGATGCCCAGGTCGGCGACGGTGTCGCGGACGGTGTCGTACGTCTGCTCGCCGGTGGCCTCGACGAGGAGGATGTGGCCGGCTCCGGGCAGGCCCTGCTCCTCTCCGACGTGCAGGGTGACGCCGGCCTCGGTGAGCGCCTTGCGCAGGGCGGCGGTGCCGTCCGGGTGCGTGTCGGAGTCGGTGACCTCGACCGCGAGGGTCGTGGTGATCTGGGTGAAGTCGCTGGTGGAGCTGGAGCGCAGCAGCTTGCCGCCGTCGACGACGACCACGTGGTCGCAGGTCCGCTCCAGCTCGCCGAGGAGGTGGGAGGTGACCAGGACGGAGATGCCGAAGTCGGTGTAGATCCGGCGGATCAGGCCGAGCATCTCGTCGCGGCCGACCGGGTCCAGGCCGTTGGTCGGCTCGTCGAGGAGAACCAGCTGGGGGTCGTGGACGAGGGCCTGGGCGAGCTTGACGCGCTGCTTCATGCCGGTGGAGTAGCCGCCGATGGGACGGTAGCGCTCCTCGTACAGTCCGACGTGGCGCAGGGTGTCGGCGGTGCGCTCGCGGGCCGCGGTCGGCGGCAGCCCGGACATGCGCGCCATGTGGACGACGAACTCGGTGGCCGAGACGTCGGGTGGCAGGCAGTCGTGCTCGGGCATGTAGCCGACGCGTTCACGGATGGCGCTGCCATGCGTGTGGACGTCGAGGCCGAGCACGGCGGCGCTGCCCTCGGTGGCGGGGGACAGTCCCAGCAGGATCTTGATCAGCGTGGACTTGCCGGCTCCATTGGCACCAACGAGGCCGGTCACACCAGGCCCGATGTCCAGGGAGAGCCGGTCGAGGGCGGTCACTCGGGGGTACCGCTTGCTCAGGCTTTCGGTCGCGATGACAGTCACGGGTTCGACGTTAGTGGCGCAGCTCCCGTGAAACGTCAGACCTGGAGCTGGATCCCGTCTCAGCCTTCAGGCGTACATGCCCGTACGGGAGGCTGATGTGGACCCGACAACTTTGTCCACAGGTCCGTGCACGACCCTTGACGTGATCTCCGGTCATTGTCACATTCATCAGTGTCAACTTACGGGCGCGTACGGCTACACGGATGGACGGGCTGACATGGCTGGGGACACCAAGCAACGCACCGCGCGACTCTCCGGACGACGCTCCGCCGACCTGGGCGGCTTCAGAGAGGTGCAGCGCCTCTCGTACGAGTGCGCCGAGGCCGTCGCGGCCCAGCTGCGGCCCGGGGTGACCGAGCGCGAGGCCGCGCGGATGCAGCGCGAGTGGCTGCGGGAGCGCGGCGTACGGGACTGGTTCCACCTGCCCTTCGCCTGGTTCGGGGACCGCACCGCCTTCGCGAACTTCAGGATCCCCCTGCAGTTCTTCCCGACCAACCGGAAGCTGGAGCCGGGGATGCCGTTCATCCTCGACATGGCGCCGGTCTACAAGGGGTACTCGGCGGACATCGGCTACTCGGGCAGCCTCGGGCTCAACCCGGTGCAGGACCGGCTCTTGTCCGATCTCCAGGCGCACCGCGTGCTGATCCTGGAGCAGGTGCGCGAGGGCCGCTCCCTGCGCGAGATCTACGAGAACGTCGAACGGCTGATGACCCGGCAGGGGTACGCCAACCGGCACCGGGCCTATCCCTTCGGCGTGATCGCGCACAAGATCGACCGGGTCAAGGAGCGGCGCTGGTCGCCGACCGCCTTCGGCTTCGGCACCCAGTCCCTCAAGGGGCTGGCGAGTGATGCCCTGCACGGCCACCGTGAGGGCTGGTCCCCGCTGTGGAGCCCGTACCACTTCTCCGACCATCCGCCGCAGCCCGGCCTGTGGGCGGTGGAACCACACCTCGGATTCCGGGGTACCGGCGCGAAGTTCGAGGAGATCCTGGTCGTCACCGACTCCCGGGACCCCGAGGAGAGCGCGTTCTGGCTGGACGACGATCTGCCGCACGTGCGGCGCTGGGCCGAGGAGAAGGCAGCATGAGCGACATGGGTGGAGCGGGAGCGGTGGGTCTGGCGGGTGCGCGCGAGCGCCGGGTGAGCACCGGTGGGATCGAGCTGTGCGTCGTCGAGCTCGGTGAGACAGGCCGGCCGACGGTGGTGCTGGTGCACGGCTACCCGGACAGCAAGGAGGTCTGGTCGGAGGTCGCCGAGCGGCTCGCGGCGCGCTTCCACGTGGTGCTCTACGACGTGCGCGGCCACGGGCGCTCCACCGCGCCGCAGCCGCTGCGCGGCGGCTTCACGCTGGAAAAGCTGACCGACGACTTCCTGGCGGTGGCGGACGCGGTCAGCCCGGACCGGCCCGTGCACCTGGTCGGACACGACTGGGGCTCCGTACAGGGCTGGGAGTTCGCCACGGTCGCCCGCACCGAGGGCAGGATCGCCTCCTTCACCTCGATGTCGGGGCCCTCCCTCGACCACTTCGGGCACTGGATCAAGAAGCGGATGACGCGGCCCACCCCGCGGGCGGCGGCGCAGCTCCTCGGACAGGGCGCCAAGTCCTGGTACGTCTACATGCTGCACACCCCCGTGCTGCCGGAGCTCGCCTGGCGCGGGCCGCTCGGCAAGCGGTGGCCCGCGATGCTCCAGCGCATCGAGAAGGTGCCGGCCGGCTCCTATCCGACGGCCTCACTGCCTTCGGACGCGGCACACGGGGCCTGGCTCTACCGCGACAACGTGCGGCCGCGGCTGCGCCGGCCGCGCCCCGATGCGTACGCCCACACACCGGTGCAGCTGATCACCCCGACCGGGGACGCCTTCCTGTCCGAGCGGCTCTACGACGGTCTGGAGCGGTGGGCCCCGGATCTGCTGCGGCGGACCCTGCCCGCCAAGCACTGGGTGCCCCGGACCCGGCCCGACCAGCTGGCCGCCTGGATCACCGAGTTCGTCACCGACCGGGAAGAGCCCGCGACGCGGGCACCGGAGCAGAAGGCCCCGGGCAGGTACGCCGACCGCTTCGCGGGCCAGCTGGTCCTGGTGACCGGCGCGGCCAGCGGCATCGGCCGGGCGACCGCCTTCGCCTTCGCCGAGGCCGGGGCCCGGGTGGTCGCCGTCGACCGCGACGCGGAAGGCGCGGCGCGCACGGCCGACATGGCACGGCTCGTCGGCGCCGCCCAGGCCTGGGCCGAGTGCGTGGACGTCAGCGACGAGCAGGCGATGGAGAAGCTCGCGGCGAAGGTCGCCGCCGAGTACGGAATCGTCGACGTCCTGGTCAACAACGCCGGGATCGGCCTGTCCGGCGCCTTCCTCGACACCACCGCCGAGGACTGGAAGAAGGTCCTGGACGTCAATCTGTGGGGCGTCATACACGGCTGCCGGATCTTCGGGAAGCAGATGGCCGAGCGCGGCCAGGGCGGGCACATCGTCAACACCGCCTCCGCCGCCGCCTACCTGCCGTCCAGGACCCTGCCCGCCTACAGCACCTCGAAGGCCGCGGTGCTGATGCTGTCGGAGTGCCTGCGCGCAGAACTGGCCTCCAAGTCGATCGGCGTCTCCGCGATCTGCCCGGGCATCGTCAACACCAACATCACCGCCACCTCGCGCTTCGCCGGGGTGGACGAAGCAGAGGAGAAGCGCCGCCAGGAGCGCTCCTCGCGGCTGTACGGTCTGCGCAACTTCCCGCCGGAGAAGGTCGCCGACGCGATCCTGCGGGCGGTGGTGCGCAACGAGGCCGTCGTGCCCGTGACTCCGGAGTCCAAGGGCGCCCTGTGGATGTCCCGCTTCGCCCCGCGCGCCCTGCGCCGCATCGCGAGGCTGGAGCCAAAGCTGTGAGCGGGTCCGCGGACCCGATCGGCCGGCACCCGATCGGTCCGCGCCGGGTGGCCTTCGAATGGAAGACCACCCCCCTGCACTGGATACCGGACGAGCCCACCGCCACCCACGTCATCAACGTGCTGCACCTGCTGCTGCCCGCCGGGGAGCGGTGGTTCGTCAGGGTCCTCAAGGAGGGCCTGCCCCTAGTCACCGACCCCGAGCTGCGCAGTGACGTCAAGGGCTTCATGGGCCAGGAGGCCACGCACAGCGTGCAGCACTCCTACGCCCTGGACCACCTCGCCGAGCAGCGGCTGCCGACGGAGGCGTACACGCGGCACGTGGACTTCCTCTTCGAGAAACTGCTCGGAGAGGCCCCGCCGTTCGGGGTGCCGGTCACGGCGCGGGAGTGGCTGCGCTTCCGGCTGGCCGTGGTCGCCGCGATCGAGCAGTTCACGGCCGTCCTCGGGGACTGGGTGCTGCGGGCCGACGGGCTCGACCGGGCCGGGGCGGACGAGATCATGCTGGACCTGCTGCGCTGGCACGGGGCGGAGGAGGTGGAGCACCGCTCCGTCGCCTTCGACATGTACCAGCACTGCGGGGGAGCCGGTCTGCCCCGCTACGCGCGCCGCGTCGAGGGGATGGTCGTGGTCGCGCCCGTGCTGGCGTGGCTGTGGGTGTGGGGAGCCTCGTACCTCATACGCAACGACCCGGAGCTGGGCGGCCGGCTGCGCTACTCGCTCGGCGCGCACAACCGCGCGGTGGCCAAGGGCCTGCTGCCTCCGTGGAGAGAGCTCGGCATGGCCATACCCCGCTACTTCCGGCGGTCGTACCATCCCTCGCAGGAGGGCTCGCTGCGCAGGGCGGTCGAGTACCTTGCGGCTTCACCTGCCGCCCGGGCCGCGGCGGGCGCGGTCGGCCGAGCCGCGATGTCGTAGGGAGCCGGGATTGTCCGATCAGGCAGTAGCCGAGTACCGGATCGAGGATCTGGCACACCACAGCGGGGCGACGGTGCGCACGATCCGGGCGTACCAGGACCGTGGCCTGCTGCCGAAACCGGAGCGGCGGGGCCGTTCCAACGTCTACCGGGACACGCATCTGGCGCGGCTGCGCCAGATCGCGGATCTGCTGGACCGCGGCTACACCCTGGCCTCCATCAAGGAACTGCTGGAGGCCTGGGACGCGGGGCGTGGTCTGGGCGGCGTACTCGGGCTGGTCGCCGAGGTACACGGGCCGTGGACCGACGAGGAGGCGGCCCGGATCAGCCGGGAGGAGCTGAACGAGCGGTTCGGCGGCCGCCCGGACGACGACGCCGTGGACGAGGCGTGCGAGCTCGGGGTGCTGGAGCGGATCCCGGGGCGCCCGGACCAGTTCCTCGTGCCCTCCCCGCAGGAGCTGGCGGTGGCCGCCGAGCTGTACGCGGCCGGGGTGCCGCTGCCGGCGATCACCGGGCACCTGCGGGAACTGCGGGGACAGGTGGAGCACATCGCCTCGCGGTTCCTGGAGTTCACCACCGAGCACGTCTTCGCGCGCTACCTCGGGCAGGTGCCGCCCACGGACGCGGATGCGGCGGAGGCGGCGACGATGGTGCGGCGGCTGCGGCCGCTGGCCCAGCAGACCGTGGACGCGGAGCTGGCGCGGGCGATGCGGCTCTTCGCGACCCGGCACCTTCAGCGGCACCTGGGGTCGGCCGGCGCACCGGGGCCGACGGGGCCCTCGCCGGTGGCGCTGCCGACCGGAACGGTACGGGCGGTGCAGGATCTGGTGGGTGCCGACCATGTGGCGGAGTTCGTCCGGGCCGCGACGGAGCGGGAGCTCCAGGCCCGGACGATGAACGATCTGGCGCGCCGCGGCGAGCGGTGACGCCCGGGCGGCTGGTCGCGTCGGAGGGCCCGGTCACTTCCGGTCGGATCCGGTCCACAGGTTCCACAGGGCGGATCACGCGTTTGCCGCCAAAACCCGCCCAAACGGCTGTGGACAAGTCCCCTTTCCCTGTGGGCAACTGAGCCGCCGTCTCACCCGACGGTCTCGTACGCCGCCTTGGCGGGGCTCGCTCCGTCCACCGGCGCCGGCTTCGCGCTCCGGCCGAACCGGGACCTGGACCTGGACCTGTACCTGGTCCCGGTCCCGGTCCCGTACAGGAGGACGGACAGGGCCAGGCCGAGGATCCCGCCGACCAGCTGGGCGCCGACGAACCCGGGCAGCGACTGGGGGGCTATGCCGGTGAAGGAGTCACTGAAGCTGCGCCCGATGGTGCCCGCCGGATTGGCGAAGGAACCGGAGGAGGTGAACCAGATCGCGGCGGCGATGTACGCGGCGACCGCCGCCGGGACGAGCCCGGAGCGCCCGATCCGGCCGAGGCCCTGGATCAGGAGGACGAGACCGGCGGTGGCGACCACCTCGCCGATGAGCAGGTGACCGCCGTCGCGCACCTGGGTGGCGAAGGTGCCCGGGGTCCGGCCGAACATGACTTCCGCGATGAGAGCGCCGCCGATGGCTCCGGCGCTCTGGGCCACGGTGTAGACGAGCGCCTCGCGGCCGCCCAGGCCCTCGCCGCCGGTCCGCCGGGACCACCAGGAGGTGAGGGTGACCACCGGGTTGAGGTGGGCGCCGGACAGCGGCCCGAAGATCGTGATGATCAGCCCGAGGCCGATGGCCGAGGCGAACGAATTGGCGATGAGGGCGACGCCGGTGTCGCGGCTGAGCTCGGCGGCCTTGAGCCCGGAGCCGATCACGACCACGAGCAGGCCGGCGGTACCGACCAGCTCAGCAGCGGCGCGGCGTGACAGTGAGGGTTGGGCTGTCATGGTTTCTCCCTCTGAACAGAAGTGGCAATGGAAAATATATTCCGCATCTTGGAAGAGCGATAGGGGGCGTCCACCACCTGTCACCACCGGCCGCCCCCGGAAAATCCGTGCCGCGAGGCCGCCCGACCGGGCACGCTGGATCCATGGATGAAAGACGCACCGTGAAGGTGTCGAAGTACGTCTCGAAACACCTGCGACACGAGCCGGAACGGATCGGACTGGTGCTCGATCCCCACGGCTGGGTGGAGATCGACGACCTGCTGCGCGCGGCCGCCGCGCACGGCTTCCACTTCAGCCGGGCCGAGCTCGACCACGTCGTCGCCGCCAACGACAAGCAGCGGTTCGCCGTCGACGGCACCCGGATCCGGGCCAGCCAGGGACACACCGTCGCCGTGGACCTGGACCTGCCGGAGGCCGAACCGCCCGCGTACCTCTACCACGGCACCGTCGCCGCCGCCTTGGAGCCGATCCGCGCCGAGGGCCTGCGCCCGATGGCCCGCCACCATGTGCACCTGTCCCCCGACCGGGAGACCGCCACCCGGGTCGGCGCGCGCCGCGGCCGGCCCGTCGTGCTCAGCGTGGACGCCGGGGCGATGCGAGCGGCCGGGCACGTCTTCCGGATCAGCGCCAACGGGGTGTGGCTGGTGGACGCCGTACCGCCGCAGTTCCTGCGCTTCCAGTAGTTCCGGGCCGGGCGTCCGAGCCCGGCATTCAGGACACCGGAATTCACGCAGAGATTGTCCGACCATCCCCCTAATGTGTGAACCACTCCGGGATCTGTGAGGGGGGGACCTCGCGATCACCGAACCATCCCCGTATGCACGCGAGGTGACGCCCTATGACGTCCACGTCCACATCCCCGTCCACGCCCCCGTCGACGCCCCACAGCTTCCAGGTCGATCTGCGCGGCCTGGTGGACCTCCTCTCCCACCACCTCTACTCCAGCCCGCGCGTCTACGTCCGCGAGCTCCTGCAGAACGCGGTGGACGCGATCACCGCGCGCCACGCCCTCGACCCGGCGGCGGAGGTCCGCATCCGGCTCTCGGCGTCCGGCGGCCGTGTGACCATCGAGGACAGCGGCATCGGCCTGACCGCCGCCGAGGCCCACTCCCTGCTCGCCACCATCGGCCGTAGCTCCAAACGCGGTGGCGAAGGCGCCGATCTCAACGAGCAGGGCCTGGAGGCGACCCGCCAGGAGTTCCTCGGCCAGTTCGGCATCGGCCTGCTCGCGTGCTTCGTCGTGGCCCGTCAGATCCGGGTCGTCACCCGCTCCGCCCGCGACCCCCAGGCCGCACCCGTCGAATGGCTGGCCACGGACGACGGTTCGTACACCGTCCGCGAACTGCCCCACGAGGCACGGCCGGAGCCCGGCACCACCGTCGTACTGGAAGCCCGCCCGGGCGCCACGGAATGGGCCGTCCCGGCCAAGGTCGAGGAACTGGCCCGCGACTACGGCTCCCTGCTGCCGTACGACATCACCTTCGACGACGGCGAGGGCGGCGAGCCGCGCCCCGTCACCGACCGGCCCGCCGTGTGGGACCGCCCCTTCCCCACCCCGGCCGCCCGTCGCGTCGCGCTCGCCGGGCACTGCGCACAGCTCTTCGGGTTCACCCCGCTCGACAGCATCGACCTCGACCTGCCGGTCGCCGGCGTACGCGGAGTGGCGTACATCCTTCCCGAACCGACCAGCCCCGCCCACCGGGCCGGACACCGTGTCCACCTCAAAGGCATGCTGCTGACCGACCGGGCCGACAACCTGCTGCCCGACTGGGCGTTCTTCGTCCGCGCCGTCCTCGACACGGACACCCTGCGCCCCACCGCCTCCCGCGAGAACCTGTACGACGACGAGACCCTCGCCGCCGTACGGGACGCCCTCGGCGCCCGTGTCCGCGGCTGGCTCGCCGAGCTCGCGGCGAGCGATCCGGACCGCCTGGCCGCCTTCCTGCAGGTCCACCACCTCGGCGTGAAGTCCATGGCTCGGCACGACTCCGAGCTGCTCGGGCTGATGCTGCCGTGGCTGCCGTTCGAGACCAGCGACGGCTCGATGAGCCTCCAGGAGTTCGCGGCCGCCCACACGGACATCCACTTCACCCGCACCGTCGAGGAGTTCCGGCAGATCGCACCGATCGCCGCGGCCCACGGGCTCGGCGTCATCAACGCCGGCTACACCTACGACGCGGACCTGCTGGCCCTGCTGCCCGCCGTACGGCCGGAGCTCAAGGTCACCGAACTCGACGCCGGGGCCGTCACCGAGCGGCTGGACCCGGTGCCGACCGCCGCCGAACTGGCGCTCGCCCCCTTCCTGGCCACCGCGCGCACCCGGCTGGAAGCCCAGGGCTGCGACGTGGTGCTGCGCGCCTTCCAGCCCGTCGCCGTGCCCGCGCTGTACCTCGACGACCGGCAGGCCCGCCAGGAGCGCGACCGCACCGCCGCGCTGGAGAGCGCCGACTCCCTGTGGAGCGGCATCCTCGGCGCGCTGCGCGGCTCCGCACCGCGCGCCCGGCTGGTCCTCAACCACAACAACCCGCTCGTCCGCCGGATCGCCACGCTTCCCGACGAGGCACTGACCGGTACCGCCGTCGAATCGCTCTACGGACAGGCCCTGCTGATGTCCCAGCGGCCGCTGCGCCCCGCCGACTCCACCCTGCTCAACCGGGCCTTCCTCGGACTCCTGGAATGGGCGACCCACTCCACCGATTCCCGCGACGCCCAGGAGGACCGGAAGTGACGACGCTGACGCGCGAGGAGATCGTGCGGGGTCTGGCGGAGAACCGCGAATCGCCGAACGGCGCCGTGCGCAACGCGCACGCCGAGGCCCTGGCCGGCGCGGCGGAGACGAGCGGTGACCGGGCCCTGTTCCGCGAAGCCCTGGACAACCTGATCAACGCCTACCTCTACAGCTCCGAGTCGTCCAGGATGCTGGTCCCCTTCGCCCGGCTGCTCCAGGAGTACGACAAGGACCCGGGCGCCTTCTCCCACTGGGACGCGCATTCGCTGTTCTGGCAGTTCAAGTGGGTGGCTACGGCCATCTCCGACTCTCCCGGGATTCCGCTGGAGTCGGCCACCGGCTGGCTGGACGAGATGGAACGCCGCTACCGGATCGCCGGCTACAGCGAGCGGCCCGTTCGTGAGGCCGAGCTGTGGCTCGCCGACGCGATCGGCGAGGACGAGCGCGCCGAGCGGGCCTTCCGGCGCTGGCTGGCCGCCGAGCGCGACGACATGAGCGACTGCCGGGCCTGCGAACTCAACGGGCAGGGTCAGTACGCGGTCCTGCACGGCGACGACACCGAGGCCCTAGAGCTGTGGAAGCCGGTCCTCGACGGTGATCTGACCTGCGCCGAGGAGCCCCACCGGCTTCTCGCCACCTCGCTGCTGCCGCTGCTGCGGCTCGGCCGGGCCGACGAGGCGCGCTCCCACCACCTGCGCGGCTACCGCATGGCCCGCGGCAACGAGAGCCTGCTGCCCTCGGTCGGCAAGCACATCGAGTTCTGCGCGCTCACCGGCAACGAACCGCGCGGCCTGGAGATCCTGGCCGAACACGCCGCCCATGTGGCTCCGCTCGCCAACCTCGACGACCGGCTGGCCTTCCACGGCGCCATCCTCGTGCTGCTGCGCCGCCTGCGGGAGCTGGGGCACGGGCGGACCCCGGCCGTGTCCTACGAAGGAAGGCCTCGGACCGTCGACGAGCTGTACGAGGTGCTGTACGCCGGCTGCCTGGACATCGCGCGGCAGTTCGACGCGCGCAACGGCACGACCCGGTTCTCGGACCGGTTCCTCGCACAGGTGGGCCGGGAGCCGCTGCTGGCCGAGCTGCCGCTGGGGGTGCGCAGCGCGGCGCTGCCGCAGACCGCCTCGGCCCCCCTTCCCGCTTCCCCCGGGCCCGGGCCGGCCCTGACGGCCGCCGCCTTCACCGAGCTGGTGGAGCGGGCCCGCCGTGCCCGGGACCTGGGCCATCCGGGCACGGACGCGCTGTGGGCCGAGGTGGCGGTACGACTGGACGCGCTGCCGGAGGCCGATCCGCTGGTCCGCACCGACCTCGCGGACCAGCAGGCCCTGGCCGCCGGGCGGCGCGGGGCCGAGGAGGCGCCGGAGCTGCTGAGCGCGGTCCGGGACGGCTACCGGGCGCTCGGCGTCGCCGAGCGCGCGGCCCTCGCCGAGCTGCGGCTGGCCGGTGTGGCAGCACAGTCCGGAGCCGCGCCGACGGAGGTCCGGGCACTGCTGCGCGTCGCCCTGCGGTCCGCCGAGGCGCTGGACACCGCCGAACCCCTGCGGGCCCGGCGTATCGCGCTCGTGGAACTGTCGGCGATCCGGATGGAGTCGTACCTGCGCTCGGTGGAGACGCCCGATGCGGGCGACCACCACGATCACCACGGGGAGCTGGCCGCCGCGCTGACCGACTTCGTCGCCGCGCATGAGGGCACCCTGGCGGACCTGGTGGCGGAAGCCGAGGAGATGCTAGGCCGGGTGGCCCTGACGCAGGGCGACCCGGAACGGGCCGTGCCGCTGCTCGCGGCGTCCGGCGCGCGGGCTGCCCTGGCGGGCCGGCCGTGGCAGGCCGTGGACCCGCTGGTGCTGCGGGCCGGGGTGCTGATGACGCTGGAGCGGCCCGAGGAGGCGGAGGCCGCGGCACGCTCCGCGCTGGAGCACGCCGCCGAGGTGACCGATGCCGAGACGCAGGGCGTCGTACGGCTGACCCTCGCGGACATCCTGCTGCAGCGGGGTGACGCGGCCGTGGAGAGCGCGGAGCACGCGCTGGCCGCAGCCCATTGGTTCGACCAGGCCGGGCTCACAGCCGACGGCGGTGCGCATGCCCGGCTGCTGCTGGCCCGGGCCTACGCGGGAGACGGCCGGAGCGCCGAGGCGGCGGAGGTCCTGCAGTCGGCGCTGGCGGACCTGCTGGAGCACGGCGACCAGCAGGCGGTGTCCGTACGGGAGTTCCTGGGCGATCTGCTGCGCCGGCTGAACGAGCCCCGGCCGGCGGCGGAGCAGTACCTGCTGGCGGCGGAGGTCACCAAGGGCTGGGAGGATCCGCGTCCGCAGGCGGGCCTCGCGCATTCGGCCGCGGACACCCTGAGCGACGCGGGACTGGCCGTGGAGGCGGCCGCCGCGTACGAGCGGGCCCTGGAGCTGCACCGGCTGACCGGCGAGGTCCCGGTCGCCGAGGTACGGATCCTGCGCTCCCTGGCCTGGCTGGGGCTGCGTGAGGAGGTCACCGCCACCGCGGTGTCGGCGGCCCGGAAGCGGATGGAGGAGGCCGCCGAGGTGCTGGAAGCGGCCCTGGCGGCAGAGCCCGCAGCCCCTGAGCTGCGGTCCGAACTCGCCCAGACCTGGCACCAGCTGGCGCAGGTGCTCGACCGGCACGTCAACACGAACGAGCAGTCCTACGAGGCCGCCGACGAGGACGAGGAGAACGACAAGGACGACGGGGACCAGGACCTGGCCGATGCCGGGGCGGAGCCGGCGGCCCGGCTGAGCCCCGCGGAGGTCGACGGGCTGCGCCTGGAGGAGATCGAGCTGTGGGACCGGGCCTCCCGGGTCTACGCCGAGCTCGGCCCCGACCATCTGCGGGACCGGTTCCAGTGCCTGAACAACGCGGCCTGGACCGAGCAGGAGCGGGGCGACGCGGACGCGGGTGCCGCGCGCGTCACCGCGCTGATCGACGAGGCCCGGGCGCTGCCCGAGGACGCCGTGCCGGACTGGCTCCTGCCGTCCGCGGAGCGCCTGCTCGCGCAGCTGAACGACAGGGACTAGGTCGAAAGAGATGGCCTAGACGTCGCCGTCCCGGTCGTGGGGGGGGGGGGGGGGGGGGGGGCCCGCGGCCCCGGGGGGGGCGGGGGGGGGGGGGGCGCGGCGCGCCCCGCGCGGCGGGGCGCGGGGGGCGGCGGGGGGGGGGGC